>DATJUH010000312.1:0-16446 GCA_035502515.1 Acidimicrobiales bacterium | reverse complement strand
ATCCGTCCGGCACAGATCCGTCCGGCACAGGCACCACCCGTGAGCCGCGCCCGGGCGACATCGGTAACAATGCTCAGCGGCCGGGCCCGCCCGACGCCCCGGCGTTGCCGGGCATCACCCTCCCGAAGGGGGGCGGAGCGGTACGCGGCATCGACGAGAAGCTCACCGTCGGGCTGGCCACAGGAGCGGCGAACCTGACCGTGCCGTTCCCGGCCTCCCCCGGCCGGCAAGGTTCCGGCCCCAAGCTCACCCTGTCCTATGACTCGGGCGCCGGCAACGGTGTTTTCGGTCTCGGCTGGCGGCTGACGGTGGCATCGATAACCAGAAAGACCTCCCTCGGCCTGCCCCTGTACCAGGACGCCGACGACTCCGACGTTTTCATCCTGTCTGACGCGGAAGACCTGGTGCCGCTGCTCGTCCCGGAGGGCGACAACTGGTCTCCAGCTGTCAGTCAGGACGCCACCGGCACGTATACCGTCCGGCAGTACCGGCCCCGGGCCGAAGCCGCCTTTGCCCGTATCGAACGCTGGCAGGACAACGCCACCGGCGACGTCCACTGGCGGACCGTCTCGGGGGATAACGTCACCAGCCTGTACGGCCAGGACGCCACCAGCCGGGTGGCCGACCCCTCGGACCCGTCGCGCATTTTCACGTGGCTGATCGATTTCAGCTACGACGACCGGGGCAACGCCATATCTTTCCAGTACAAAGCCGAGGACTCGGTCAACGTGCCCTCGGTGGCCCACGAACAGGGTCGGGCCGTGGGCGCCAACCGCTACCTGAAGCGGGTGTACTACGGCAACACCACCCCCTATATCCCGGCCGCCAGCGCGGCCCAACCAACGGCATGGTTCTTCGAAGTCGTAGTGGACTACGGGGACCACGACGAGCAAAAGCCGCTACCGGCCGAGTCGGTACCATGGCCATGCCGGCCCGACCCTTTTTCGGCCTATCGCCCGGGTTTCGAGGTCCGCACGTACCGCTTGGGCCGCCGCCTCCTCATGTTCCACCGGTTCCCCGACGGCCTCGACGCAAGCGCGGTGGTGGTGCGCTCCCTCGACCTTTCGTATTCGGCTGGCTCTTACTCGGCTGACGGACCCGGCGACCCGGCTATCCCCGTGGTCTCGTTACTTACTTCGGTTGTGCAGACGGGCTATATCGGCAATGCCACGGCCGGCTATGCCACCGAGCAGCTCCCGCCACTGCAGCTCGGCTATTCACAGATCTCGGTCAACGACGCAATGGCCGTGGCCAGCCCGGCGGTTTTGGCCAACCTGCCGACCGGCGCCAGCGGGACCGGCTGGCGCTGGTGCGATCTCGATGGTGAAGGCCTGGTGGGCGTGCTGGCCGAGGACGACGGGGCCTGGTACTACAAGCGCAATGTCAGCGCCTACGAGCCTGACGGGTCATCGCTTTCGGCTCAGTTCGAGCCCATCGAACTGGTAGCCACCAAGCCCCAGGGCACTATTTCGGGGGTTTCGCCTCAGCTGGTCGACCTTCACGGTGACGGGCACCTGTGCGCGGTCGACTTTTCGCCGCCACTACCGGGGTATTTCGCCCGTGACGACTCTGGCGGTTGGCTACCGTTCAAGGCCTTCCCGGCAACGGCGGCTCTGGACTGGGCCAGTCCCGACGTCCGCCTGATGGACCTCAACGGGGACGGGCTGGCCGACGTCCTGCTCACCGAGGACGACGCTTTCACGTGGTTCCCCTGGCTGGCCGAAGACGGTTTCGGGCCGGCCCAGCGACGGGCGACGACGCGGGACGAAAACGCCGGCCCGGCTCTGGTCCTCGACGAGGGCGACTGGTCGGTATACCTGGCCGATATGTCCGGCGACGGCCTGACCGACCTCGTCAGGGTGCGCAACGGGGAGATCTGTTACTGGCCCAATCTCGGCTTTGGCCGCTTCGGGCCCAAGGTGGTGATGGACGGCGCCCCCTGGTTCGACGTCCCGGACGTCTTCGACGCTCGCCGCGCCCACCTGGCTGATATCGACGGCTCAGGCTGTGCCGACCTGGCCTATGTGGGCACCGACGGGGTGACGATCTGGTTCAACCAGTCGGGCAACAGTTTTACGGCCCCCACCGTGCTCGGCACCTTCCCCGCGGTTGAAGACATGAGCACCGTTACGACGCTTGATTTGCTGGGCACGGGCACCACCTGCCTGGTCTGGTCGTCGCCATTGCCGGGCGACAACGGACGCCAATTGCGGTACATGGACGTCATGGGTGGGGTCAAGCCGCATTTGCTCACGTCGCTGGTGAACAATATGGGCGGCGAGACCACCCTTACGTACGCTACGTCCACCCGGTACTACGTGGAAGATCTCCTGGCCGGGCAGCCATGGCTGACCCGCCTCGCCTTTCCGGTACACGTCGTGGCGCAACGGCGGGTGGCCGACGTGGTGACGGGGGCGCAACTGACCGCCTCTTACAGCTACCACCATGGGTATTTCGACGATGTCGAAAGGGAGTTCAGGGGCTTTGCCAGGGTAGAGCAAACCGACACGGACCTGGTGCCGTCCGCCTCCGGGACGGGGACGTTCACGGGCACGCCGCCAGTGGCAAGCACCCTGACGGGCACAGGCACGGGGAGCGGAGACGAGTTCACCCTGCCGCCCGTCCTGACCCGCACGTGGGTCAACACGGGAGCCTACATACACGGCGTGGAAATAGCGGCTGAACTGGCCAAAGAATTCTTCAGTGGCGACCCCGACGCCGCCGGCCTGGCCGGGACCGACTTCGTGGGTGCTGCCACCACTGGCTATGGTACTCCCGAGGAAATGCGGGAGGCCTGCCGAGCGCTCCGCGGCCGGACAATACGCACCGAAGTTTATGCCCTGGACGGCCAGGCCAATTCCGCCAACCCTTATACCGTCAGCCAGAGCCGCTATTCGGTACAGCTCCTCCAGCCTCCGTCCGGGCCCAGTTACGGGAGCGTCTTCGCTTCAGAGCTCGAGTCCCTCGCCTACCACTACGAGCGGGGCCCCGCCGACCCGAGGGTCTCGCATAACCTCGTCCTGGAAACGGACCCGTACGGAACGGTCACCAAGTCCGCCGGGGTCGCTTACCCGCGCCGGAGCCCCGGCTACCCCCAGCAGGGCACAGCCCTGGTGACTTATACCGAGCACGACGTGGTCAACGTCGACAACGAAGTCAATTGGTACCGTATCGGCCTGCCTGTCGAGACCCGCTCGTACGAGCTGATGGGGGTGACGCCGGCGGCCGCGGGAGGCCTGTTCCAGGTGGCGACGCTGGCGGCGGAAGCCCCCACAATGGCCGAAATACCTTCCGCTTCGACCGGGACCGGGGCCACGCCGCAAAAGAGGTTGACCGGCCGGGCCAGGACGGTGTACCGGGCCAACGACCTGAGCGGCCCGTTGCCGGCAGGCCAGGTCGAGTCGCTGGCCCTGGTCGACCGGAATTATCAACTCTCGCTAACCCCGGACATCATTACCGACGTTTACTCCGCCGTGAGCACTGCGGCGGCCGTGACCGCCTTGGCCACCGGCGCCGGAGGTTTCGTCGACCTCGATTCCGACGGTAATTTGTGGGCGCCTTCGGCCCGCGCCTTTTATTCTCCCGAACCGGCCAGCCCGGACGCCACCTACGCCGGCCGGCATTTCTACCTCCCTCAGGGCCATGTCGACCCCTTCGGGGGCACCACCACACTCACGTGGGAATACGACATTGCCCTGGTGGGTACGACGGACGCGCTCGAAAACACGATTTCCGCCCAGGTCAATTACAGAGTTCTCCAACCATGGTTGGTGACGGACGCCAACCAGAACCGCACCGGAGGCCGCTTCGATGCGCTTGGCCAGGTGACAGCGACAGCCGTCATGGGAAAGGAGACGACCGGCGGGGGCGACGAGGGTGACCACCTCGACCTCACCACCGACGAGGCCTCCGCCACGGACGACCCCACCACCACCTTCGACTATGACCTGACGGCGTACGGCACCTGGGCCGGCAACCCGGCCCGTGACGTTCAGCACCCGGCCCCTGTTTGGGCGCATACCCGGGCCCGGGTATTCCATAAAGAGACCACCACCCCCTGGGTGGAGACATACCTCTACACGGACGGGCTGGGGCGGACGGCCATGGCCAAGGCCCAGGCCGAAGCCGGGCCGGCTCCGACGCGCGGCACCGATGGCGGGCTGGTTTACGATGCCGAGGGCCATCTCGAGTTCGCATCAACCGGGACGCGATGGGTCGGGAGCGGCAAGACCATATACGACAACAAAGGCAACCCGGTCAAGTCCTACGAGCCTTTCTTCGACAGCAGCCCGGCCTATGACGACGAGGCGGATCTGGTGCAATGGGGCGTCACCGCCATCACTCGCTACGACCCCCTCGGTCGCGTCATACGGGTCGACAACCCCGATGGCACGTACCGGACGGTCGAGTTCGACCCCTGGCAAGTAACCACATTTGACGAAGTCGACAGTGTGCTTACCAGCACGTGGTACTCGACGCGCCAGAGCGGGACACTGGGTGCGCTGGAGCGAGCGGCGTCGTCAAAGGCGGCCGCATCGGCAAATACACCCGCGGTGCAAGACCACGACCCCCTTGGCCGCGCCTTTCGAAAAACGGCCAACAATGGCACCGGCGGCCTCTACACGACCACCCTCACACTGGACATAAACGGCCGGGTACGAGCGACGACCGACGCCCTCGGCCGCAGCGTGCTGACCCAGGACTACACCCTGCCGGGCACGGAGATCCACCACAACAGCGCCGATTCCGGCCAAAGGTGGCTGCTGCCGGCGGCTGACGGGCGCCCGTTGACGTCGTGGGACGGGCGCGGCGTTCGGACCGATTGGCAGTACGACGCCCTCCGGCGACCGGCCGCCGTCCTGGTCACCGGTGCGCCCGCCGGCCAACGGGTGACCACCAGGACTACTTATGGCGAAACGTTGGCCAACGCCGCCGCCCTCAACCTGAGGGGCAGCCCTTACCAGAGTTTTGACGACGCCGGAGTAGCAACCATCGGGCAGCGGGACCTCGATGGCAATACAACTTCAGCCCGCCGCCAATTGCTGGCAGTGGCCAATACGGCCGTCGACTGGAGCGCAAGCCCGGCCCTTTCCAGTGAAGTATTCACGACCACCACGAGCTACGACGCCCTGCACCGGCCAACCACGGTCACCACTCCCGACACCAGCGTCACCACGCCCACTTACAATGAACGCAGCCTGCTCGCGGCGGTAAACGTGCACCTGAGGGGGGCGACGACGGCGACCGCGTTCGTGACCGCGGCATCTTACGACGCAAAAGGCCAGCGCCAGACCGTGAGTTACGGGAACGGGGCCATAAGTGCGTACACATACGACCCGCAGACCTTCCGTCTCGTCGAGCTGGTGACGACCAGGCCATCGGGGCCCAGCCCCGTCCAGGACCTGTCCTACACCTACGACTCCGTCGGCAACGTCACTCACATCGCCGACGCCGCCCAGCAGACGACCTTTTTCTCGAACCAGGTAGTAACGCCCGACGGCGACTATGTGTACGACGCCGTCTATCGCCTCGTCCAGGCGACGGGGCGCGAGCTCGTCAGCAGCGCGGCTCAGCCCCAGCCCACTTGGGACGATTCGTCGAGGGTTTGCGTCCCGCTACCGACGGACACGCAGGCCGTCCAAAATTACACGGAAACGTACGCCTATGACGCAGTGGGGAATTTCCAGTCGGTGACGCACACTGCGGCCAGAGGCAGCTGGGCACGCACATTTAACTATGACGAGCCGGTAACGCCGGTGACGAACAACCGCTTGACGTCGACGATGGTCGGCACAAGCAGGGAGAGCTATTCGTACGACGCCAACGGCAACATTACGAGCATGCCTCAGTTGCCCACCATGGCGTGGGACTGGAAGAACATGCTCCAGGTGACCACCAGCCAGGCTGCCACGTCCGCCAGCCCGCCAACCACCAATTACACCTATGACCAGTCCGGCCGGCGGGTGCAGAAGGTCAATAAGTTGGCCAATGGCTCGCTTTTCAGTGACCGGGTTTATATCGGCCCTTATGAGGTGTACCGGGAATACTCCTCCACCGGTTCGGTGGCTCTCGAACGTCAGAGCCTGCACGTCGGTGCCGGCGATTATGGCGTCTGCCTGGTCGAGACGACGACGGTGGACGTGTCGGCGCCGCCGTCGCCCATAACTCCGGCGGCAAGGTACCAATTGACGAACTTCATCGGCAGCGCCGTGCTCGAGCTCGACCCGAAGGCGGCCGTCATTTCTTACGAGGAGTACTTCCCGTACGGGAGCACGTCGTTCCAGGGAGGCCGGTCGGCGGCCGAAGTCAGTCTCAAGCGGTACCGCTACACCGGTAAGGAACGGGACACCGAGACCGGCTTTTACTACCACACCGCCCGTTACTACGCTCCGTGGCTGGGCCGGTGGACCAGCTGCGACCCCGCCGGGCCGGTCGACGGGACCAACCTGTATGCCTACGTCCGCGGCAACCCGGTCGCCGCCAACGACCCCACCGGCTGCCAGGGGCAGGCAGGACAGGGCCCGGTGGTCCCACTGACCCCGAACTCGCCATCTTTACCGGTAAAGCAGCCCTCGGCCGACGTCGGGCCGTTCCGGGTCAGCGACCCACCCCAGCTGCCGCTTCCAGCCGGCGACCACGAGGTACAAGAAGTCGGCGTGGCCATCCCTCCTCTGCACATCACCGGAGGCACGGGGGTAATTCAGGCCCGGGCCTCCGCTGCTCACAGCGACGGGACGCCCTCGGCGCTGTCGCTTTCGGGCCAGGCCACGTTCAAACAGTTCCCCTTCGACTTCCGGCTCCACCTTCAGGCCCGGGGCACGACGGCGGCGCCGTTCAGCGCCGGGACCCTGGGCCAGTTCTCCGGCCAGGCCACGGTCACCGGGGATGTGCGCGTGCCCGGTCTCAAGATCGGCGGCTTCGAACTCGATGTCACCTCGGCGGGAGGAGCAGGGAGGCTCTCGCTCAAGGGCTGGGCCGGTATAGGCGGGTTGCACCTGGGCACCTTCCGCGGGACGGGGAAGTTCGATGCCTCGGGCTACGATTTGAGCGGCACCGTCAGGGTGATTTCGCCCGTGGGCATCGGCGGCGGGAGGTTCTCCCTCGGGAGCGCCACCGGGCTGCGGAGCGACCTCAACTGGTTCGGCCTGCAGACCGGGCCCATCGGGCTCGCCCCTTCGATCGACCCGCTTGACTCACTGCGACCCGGCAACATGACGCTTTCACCCGACGACACCCCCAACTTGCTCCAGCTCAACGCACCCTCGTCGCCGCCCACCGGCCCCGGCTTCGCCGTCCCCATGTTCGAGCCTGGCCTCAGTGCCGGCTACACCCACATTTCGACCCACGATCTTTATTACCGGGCCTTGTCGATCGGCATCGCCCCCTCTCCGAGCATCCAGACGTACGCCCCACAGTTCGCCCCGCTTCCCTTCCCGTTGAGCTCGGTCCCGAGCAGCGACACGATCCTGTACGGGCAGTCTCTCAGCACCTCCGAGAGCTCCCTGAGCCAGTTCCCGAGCCACTTCCGGCCGTACGTCGGACTTTCTTACTCGGGCAACTTCTGATGCCGCACCTTCTGATGCGGTCACCTCGTGATGCGGCACCTCCTGATGCGGCACCTCCTGATGCGACACCTCCTGATGCGGTCACGGCCTCCGGGCAGGCGTGCCGATGTCCGGGCCGCCAGTCCGTCATGGCGGCCACTTATAGCTGAGCGGGACCAGTACCGCGCTGAGCCTGTCAGCAGTTAAAGGCCGGCCAACCCGCGCCGGACCCGGGCCTCGAGGGCGTCGGCCATCTGCGCCCACGTGCTCGCCCGTCGCCGGCACTCATCCGCCACCTGGTAAACGCGCGATAGAGGCAGGCTGGCCAGATGGGTATGCAGGTCCTCTACGCTGACGGCGGTCCTGGTCAGCCACGTCACCGCCTCGGCGCCCTCCGGAGACGAGTGGGAGACGACGTCCACTATCAGGCTGTCGCCCGGCCCTAGGGTCGGCTCGCCGACGGCCAAGGTGGCTCCCATCAGGGAGGAATTTGCGGACCGGGCCAGACCGGCGGCGACACGCTGGACGGTGGAAGGAGCCACACCGGCGGCCCCGGCCGCCTGACGGATGCTGGCCGTCGGATTTTCAGCCATTACCCGGGCCACCGCTGCTTGCCCCGGGGAGGGGTCAACGGGACGCCGGCGGCCGTCGCGCCCCATCCTCACCTTGGCGTCTGCGGCGCTGAGAGAACGGCGCAGCACAGCCACCGTCGTATGCGAAACTCCACAGACGTCCCCGAGCCACCGGTCGGAACGGTCAGAGCAACGAAGAAGGAGGGCCCGGGCCGCTTCCTGGCGTTCGGTGCGGCTGAGGGGTTTCCCGTGCTGGATATTCGCCTGGATCGCCATCACCAACGCTTCCATTTCGCTGCCGCGGAACAATACAGCGGGTATGTGGCTCCGGCCCAGGCTCCGGTACGCCTCCAGCCGGTGCACGCCGTCTATGACGGTCATTGTCCGCTCGTCCACCACCACCGGCGGGAGGCGGTCGGCCACGTCGGCCAGGGCGGAGACGTGGTCGGGGTCGACCTTGATTTGCCGCGGCGAATAGCCGACTGTCAGGTCGGCGACCTGGACGGCATGTACCACCGAGGCATCCAGCGCCTGTCCTGGCGGCAGAACCTCATCTAGTTCTATGGTCGGCACAGCCGTCTCCACGTGAGCGGACCTTACTTTGTGCCGGCAACGCTCGGTAGCGCCTTCTTCACCTAGCGCATTAGCTCGATTAATTCAGGTAGTTGACTTTCTCGTTTCCCGCTGAGCGGCGTCGAGGCCGCGCACAACCTCGGTGGTCAACGTACCGATCTGGTCGATACCGATCTCCACGAGGTCGCCGGCTTCGAGGCTGAACGGGGCCGGAGGCACCAGGCACGTACCCGTCGAGAGGACGACACCGTCCGGGTGCACGTCGGCTCGCATGAGATAGCCGACGAGGTCCTCGTACTTCCGGTGCAACTGGGCCGTGCTGGCGGTCCCGTGCCAGGCCACCGCTCCATCGCGCCGGATCGTCAGTTCGATCTGCAGGGCGTAGGGGTCGGCCACCTCCCACACCGGGCGGATCATCGGGCCGAGAGCACAGCTGCCCAGATAGATCTTTGCCTGAGGCAGGTAAAGGGGGTTCTCGCCTTCGATGGAACGCGACGACACGTCGTCGCACACCGTATAACCGACGATCTCCCCGAAGGCATTGACTACCAGCGCCACCTCGGGCTCGGGCACGTCCAGCGTCGAGTCCGACCGGATGGCCACCGCGCCGCCGTCGCCCACCACCCGCCACGCCGCCGACTTGAAGAAAAGCTCGGGCCGTTCGGCTTCATATACGAGTTCGTAGGCGTCCTTGGACCGCTCGCTCTCCTCTACACGCGCCTCGCGCGAAATCTCGTAGGTGACGCCGCACGCCCAGACCTCCGTGCGCCCGTCGACCGGTGCCAGCACCTCGACTTCCTCGAGCGGTGCGCCCAGGCCGCCGGCCTCCTCGACCAGGCGCCGGAGCGAAGGGAGCCGGAGCGACCACAATTCCGCCAGCGAACCGGCGGGGACCTCTGTGACGCGCCCGCCGTCGAACGCGCCTACGAGCTCCCGGCTTGACCCTGGCTGACGGTACCTGAGGATGTGCACGACAGTTCCCTTCCGTAGGTGATGTAAGTGGATGGCGAGCCCAACATATATATGTCAAGAGAACAAGTGAAGACGAGGCGGCGGTGGCCCGTCACCGGGGGCATTTGGCGCGGGACTGGAGCCTGGGGGGGCAGGGTGCGTACGATCACATTTTGCGCCTTACCGAGGTTTGCGGGCGAGGACCCATTTGAGCGCGGGCCCGGACGCAGTTTGGCTCGAGACGAGGAGGGGTTGAGATGGCTCAGTACCTGACGGGCGAGAAGCTCGGTGCGCTCAGCGCCCGGACGCGTACGTTCATAACCGAGCGGCCCCTGCCGACGGGCCCGGCCGTCTCGCTCGGCGGCCAAGGGGGCAGCACCATGGGCGAGGTCACCGTCGACGACGCCGCCCCCAACCGAGCTTCGAAGACGGCTTGCAGTTACAACGGGTGCTGGCGGCGGTCGAAGAAAGTGCCGCCAACGGCGCCCGCTGGACCGCGGTCGGTCGGGGGTAGCCCGTCGTCCGTTATGACCCGGGAACGAAATGCCTCATAACTGAAAAAGGAGACGAAATGCAGCGACCAATCACTCTTTTCACCGGCCAATGGGCAGATCTGCCCTTCGTCGAAATGTGCCAGCTGGCCGCGGGCTGGGGTTACGACGGGCTCGAGATCGCCTGCTGGGGTGATCATTTCGACGTAGAAAAAGCGGTGAACGACGACTCTTATGTGAAGGGCCGCCTCGAAATACTCGAGGAGCACAACCTGAAAGTCTTCGCCATCTCGAACCACCTGGCCGGCCAGGCGGTGTGCGACAACCCGATCGACGAGCGCCACAAGAACATCCTGCCCGCCCGGGTGTGGGGAGACGGCAACCCCGAAGGCGTGCGCCAGCGGGCGGCGGAAGAGATGAAGAACACGGCTCGAGCGGCCAAACGGCTCGGGGTGAACACGGTGATCGGATTTACAGGTTCATCGATATGGCACCTGGTGGCCATGTTCCCACCCGTTCCGGCGCAGATGGTGGAAAAGGGGTACGCCGATTTTGCCGAGCGTTTCAACCCCATCCTCGACGTCTTCGACGAAGAGGGCGTGCGCTTCGCTCACGAAGTCCATCCGAGTGAGATCGCTTATGACTACTGGACAACCGTGGCCGCGCTGGACGCGGTCGGGCACCGGCCGGCGTTCGGGCTCAATTTCGACCCGAGCCATTTCATGTGGCAGGACCTGGACCCGGTTGGTTTTCTCTGGGATTTCCGGGACCGCATCTACCACGTCGACTGCAAGGAGTCGAAACGCCAGCTGAACGGGCGCAACGGCCGCCTCGGGTCCCACCTTCCCTGGGGCGACCCCAGGCGGGGCTGGGATTTCGTCTCCACCGGCCATGGTGATGTGCCCTGGGAAGCGGTGGTACGGATGCTCAACGCCATCGGCTATGACGGCCCCATATCGATCGAGTGGGAGGATGCCGGGATGGACCGCCTGATCGGCGCGCCCGAGGCGCTCGAGCTCATCCGCCGGCTGTCGAAGATCAGCCCTCCGGAGGCCTCTTTCGACGCCGCCTTCAGCTCTCAGAGCTGACGTTCAGTTCTCTCGGCTGCGGAGGGCGGTTCTCAGAGGCAAGGAGGGCGCCCTTCCCGGAGGCCAGGAGAGCGGCAGTAGCGTGTGCCCATGCGCTTCGCCTTCAAGACCGCCCCCCAGCACACGACCTGGGCCGACATGCTCGCCGTCTGGCAGGCCGGCGACGATATCGAGCTCTTCGAGTCGGCCTGGAACTTCGACCACTTCTACCCCATCCGGGGCGACTCGACGGGGCCGTGCCTCGAGGCCTGGGTCACCCTCACCGCCCTGGCGCAGGCCACCCGCCGCCTGCGCCTTGGCACCCTGGTGACGGGTATCCACTACCGCCACCCGGCGGTGCTGGCCAACATGGTGGCCACCCTGGACATCATCTCGGGTGGCCGGCTCGAGCTCGGGATCGGGGCCGGCTGGAACGAGCAGGAGTCCGGCGCCTACGGGATCGAGCTGGGGTCGCCCCGGGAACGCAGCGACCGGTTCGAGGAGGCGTGCCAGGTGCTGACCGGCTTGCTCTCCCAAGAGACGACGAGCTTTTCGGGAAAGTACTTCCAGCTCACGGACGCCCTTTGCGACCCCAAGCCGGTACAACGGCCTCACCCTCCCATCTGTATAGGCGGGAGCGGGGAACGGCGCACCCTGCGCACGGCGGCCCGGTACGCCCAGCACTGGAACTTCGTCGGCGGGACGCCGGACGAGTTCAAGGCCAAGCGGGACGTCCTCTACAGGCACTGCGCCGATATCGGCCGGGACCCGGCCGAAATCCTGCTGTCGAGCCATGTCCGCTACGAGGGCGACCCGAAGGCGACGGCGGCCAGCGCGGCCGAGCTGGGTGAGGCCGGTGTTGAGTTGGCCATAGTGACCCTGGCCCCGCCCCACAGCCCCGCCGTCCTGGCCCCTTTGGCCGACGCTTTGGCCGAGATCCGTTAGGCGGGCGGGTAATCGTCCGCCTGTCCCCATGTGGCGTCGAAAAGTACCTACTATCGAGGCGGACGACGGGGAGCTTGTAAGTACTTTTATTCGCTGCTCGCCGCCTGTAGGGATCTTTATCCGGAACCCGGATAAAAATGCTAATAGTGCCGGTGGCCCGAAGCAGCGCCGGCCTCGGTTCAGGACGGAGGCGCGGCCGGCGGAGGTTCGGCGCCAGCCGGCCGGCCAGCTTCGGCGGTAGGCGGCGGGCCAGATCCGGCGGCAGGCGGCGGTGTTTCGGGTGCCGTCGGCGCAGCTGCAGCCGCCGCGGTGGCCGGTGGGGCTTCCGCCGCCGGCGGGGCGACGCTGGGTGACGCCTGCTGCAAACCAGCCAGTAACTTGGCCCCATTCGGTGACCCCAGTCCCGTGCAGGCGTCCCAGCCCGGCCCGGCCGAGTAGGCGCCATTGGTCCCGGATGTGATGTCGTGCAACCCGGCGATGCCGGCCGGCGAGTACAGGAACGGCTGCAGGAAACCTACCGGTTGCCCCAAAGATTGGTTGAGGAGAGCGACCAGGCCGGCCCACAACGGGGCCACCGCGCTCGTGCCGCCCACCGTCAGCGTCTGGCCGTCGACTCGCACGACATAACCTGTGTCCGGGTCGGCATCGGCGCATACGTCGGGAACGCCCCGGCCCACATTGTGGTTGGCGTTGGCCGACGGCGGGACGTCCGCACTCTGCTGATAATCGGGGACGGGGAATATGGCGCTTATGCCCCCTCCCCCGGCGTCGCTCCCGGGGGCGTCGTCCCACACCGTTTCGGAAGAAATCTGCCCATCGTTCAGCAGCAACCGCGTCCCGCCGCAGGCCAACCCATGAGGGGCAGACGCCGGGAAGTCCACGTGCGCCATTCCGTCTGTTACGCCATCGCTCGAACCGGTGTCGCCGGCGGCAGTGGTAACCGTGACCCCCATGGCCGCCGCGGCCTGGAACGACCGCTCCAATTCCTGCATCGCCGCCAGGGACCACGTGTTTTCGGCGCTACCCCAGCTGATCGACACCACTGACGGCCGCCTGGTGGTGTCGTGGATGGCGGTCGAGACGGCGTCGATAAACCCCTGGTCGGTGTTGGGTGTGAAGTAGACCGCGATTTTGGCCCCTGGCGCCACCGCCCCGAGGATCTCGATGTCGAGCATCACTTCGCCGTCGGGCCCATTTGCGTCACCGGGCTGGTTCTGCGCGTTGAGGACGCTGACCGCTTCGACGGTGGGAGTGGAGAGGCCCAGGGTTTGGAAATAGGCATCCAGGTCCGCCGGCCGAAAACCGCCCCCGAGCTCGATAATCGCCGCACATTGGCCGCTGCCGTTGACGTTGACGCCCGAAGGAAAATCGTAGGCTGCGGCCACCTGGGGCGGCGTATACTGCACCGTCGACTGGCTCCGGGGCCGAAAATGGGGCTGGGCCTGAGGACGCTGGTCAAGGCCGAAGACCCCGGTAACCACGCCATCGAGCTCGGCCGGCACGGTCAACGGCCCTTCCTGGGCATGGAACCTGGTCCCCGTCATCGACCGGTAGTCGCCCATCTTGGCCTCGAAGGCGTCGCCCATGGCCCCTACCGTGCCCGAGAGCTCCATGCTCCGGCGGCCACGGTCCACGTTCCCCACCGTCAACCCGTGCTGAGCGGCGAAGTTCGTCACCGCGGCAACATCTGCATCGGTGGCCCCGTGGGCGGCTGCGTATTCCTCCCTGGAGAGGCGGCCCGGCTGAGAGCCGGCGCCGCGTAAATAAACGGTTACAGTGACCGGAGTGTCCGGGCTGGTGTCCCCTACGCGTTCGCGCGGCGGGGCTTCGGGACGGTCGCTACCGATCAGCGGTTTCCGGGAGGGTTCGTCGGGCATGGCTCCATCATTCACCGTTCATGCGCCCCCGGTCCAGTGGCGGGAACGAGAGGTGGACCAGGCGTGACCGCCACCTCGGCGCCGGCGGCTCTTCAAACCGTCGACCATATCGTCGTCCTCATGCTGGAGAACCGTTCTTTCGACCATATGCTGGGCTTTCTCTACGCGGCGGAGCGCAACCTGTCCCCCACGGGTGCGGCGTTCGAAGGGTTGACGGGCCAGGAAAGCAACCCGGACCAAAACGGCCGCCCGGTAGCGGTCAGCCAGGCCTCGGGCGCGTCCGCCAACCTCTATTACCTGCCCGGTGCCGACCCGGGGGAGGGGTACATAGCTACCAACTTGCAGCTGTTCGGCACGCAGGAGCCTGCCGGCCAACCGGCCAATTCGGGGTTCGTCACCGACTACGCGGCCACGCTGGCATGGGAAACCAAGGACCCGGGCTGGTCGGTGCTGCCGGGGACGGTGGACACCGAGATAATGACCATGTTCACGCCGGCCACCCTCCCTGTCCTGTCCGGCCTGGCCAAAGGGTTCGCCGTCTGCGACCAATGGTTTTCTTCTGTGCCTACTGAGACGCTGCCCAACCGGGCGTTCGCTTGCGCGGCGACGAGCCAGGGGCACATGGACGATGACACCAAGACGTTCACCTCGCCGAGCATTTTCACCCTGCTGGGGTCGCACGGGGTCAGCTGGATGGTGTACGGCTACGACAGCCCGCCTCTCACCCGGCAAACCTTCACCGACATCACGAACCAGGACGACTCGCATTTCGGGCTTTTTTCGGACTTCACTGCGGCGGCGGCCAATGGCTCACTGGCCGCTTTTAGTTTTCTGGAGCCGAGCTGGGAATCGGCCGGCAATAGCCAGCATCCGAATTATGACGTTGCCCTAGGCGAGCAGTTCATACACGACGTTTACTATGCATTGCGAAGTGGCCCGGCGTGGGCCGCCACCTTGCTGGTCGTTACGTACGACGAGCACGGAGGGTGCTATGACCATGTGGCCCCGCCTTCCGGAGCGACCCCGCCGGACAACTCGGCGGGTGAGTACGGGTTCGATTTCGAACGCTTCGGGCTTCGAGTCCCGACCGTCCTGGTCTCCCCGCTGATCGAGGCCGGGACCGTGTTCCGGGTGACGGATGGGAGCACGCCTTTTGACCACACTTCGGTGCTGAAAACGGTCGAGCTCCGGTGGGGCCTGCCCTCTCTTACCGCCCGCGACGCGGCCGCACCCGATATCAGCGCGGTTTTGACCTTGGCCGCTCCCCGCACCGACGACCCGCTGTCGGGTGTCGTCGTGCCCGTGGCGGCCGAGCCCAACCCATCGGCTGACCTGCCTTCGCACCTTCTCCAGGTGCACGCTCAACTCGTCTCCCGGCTACCGGTGCCGGGGGCGCCACATGGGCCACCGCCGCTGCGGACAAGTGCCGACTACACGTCATATATCCGGTCGCGGACGGCGGCGTGGCGGCAATCCCGGACTGAGGGAGAACCGCCGCCGGCCAGCCGTTAATTAATTAAGGCGCGCTTATCGGGAAGCCCGCCGGGCGCTCAGCGCGTCTTGCCGCCGTGAGCCAGGTCCCTCCAGTCGTTCTCGGACAGCTCGACATTGTATTTATGGGCGGCCGCCTTTATGCGCCGCCAGGCATCGTCACGGTCGGCGTCGCTCACCCCTTCCACCTGGCCAAACCGGGCCACGGCGTTGCGCACGTGGCTGGCGTCCACGAGGGGCTCCTTGCGCTGCTTGGGAAAGGCAAATTCCGAATCACGCATACGGTCCTGCTCAGCGGTGCTGAGACCAGGAGACTGCCGGGGGATGTCCGCTCCCTTTGCCCTCGCACTCTGGACCGACCGGGCCTTTTCGAGGTTGCGACGGGCCGCTTCCTTCTGTTTTGCCGTAGCCATACCGCGCCCATACCCGCCGGGGCCCCCAACCCAAACCATCTTGAACAGGCCGGACCGCTCTGAGCAGCCAGGACGCGATGGCGGAGCCGGGAAACACAGCCCGCTGGGCGCAACCGGCAACGACTGGCGACCAGGCACGTCGTGGCGCGGGCCAGCTGGCCTCGTGGCCCCCGGCCCACAAGGACGGCGGTCTGGCTGTGGCCCTAACCCTGGCGCTTCAACCGGCCCGTCTTTTTCGCCCAACGCTCGGCGACGCCGAAAACGATCAGTGACGCCGGCACCAGCACCACGCCGAAAAGGGCGAGGATGCCTACGAGCCCGGCCTCATCGTTGAGGGCCGTCCCGTTGAGGAGAGCGTCCCGGATGCCTCTCAACAGGTACGTGGCGGGCGAGAAGGCGGACACAGCCTGTAACCAGCCGGGCAACACGGCGACGCTGTAATAGACACCGGAAACGAGCAACACGAGCGCCTGGACCATGAACGACATTTGTTCGCCGCGCTCGGGGTACAGGAGCGGCAGG
>DATJUH010000311.1:0-6656 GCA_035502515.1 Acidimicrobiales bacterium | reverse complement strand
CTTATGCCTACCCGTGGTCAGCGTCGACCTCATCAAGGCGGGCATTGTGTTCACGCTGAAAGCCACTGAGGCAGTGACCGACGAACTGACCAGACCGGGAGGCCGAGCCAGCCAGCCGACGTTTAGGGCGACATACGACCTCATATATTGCGCGCTTAGCCATGGCGTCAGCGTTATTGCCGAAAAGGCGTGGCAACGGGGATGGTGCGAAGCGGAACTGAGCAGGTTCCTCCCGATCGCCCAGGTCATACAACTTCACTTGGCCTGCCCGCCAGGCGAGGCCCGCCAGCGAGCCGTGTCACGCTGGGCGGGCATGGACGCGGTGTGGCAGAACTTCGAGGACGGTACCTGGGCTTGGAGCGACTTTGGGCCCGTAGCGCTCGAGGTGCCGACGATGACGGTCTCGACCGCAGGTGGGGCTCAGGTCAACCCGGCAGAGGTGGAGTGCTTCATGGAGAGCGTCATCCGGGCCGGGCCGGGTGGTTAAGCGGCCGAGGACCAGCAATACCCTGCCGGTCGGGCCCGGCGCAGCTCCACGGGCCGGGCCGCCGTCTATGACGGCCAACTCGGACGGCCGCGCCATCACTGAGTACGCTCTAGAGAGAAAAGTTGTCCTGGTTGCTGTGCCTGCGATCATTCGCTGCAACTACAAGGGAGCCTGGGCCGGTCACCCGGCGAGATGCTCCTCAATGGACTGGAGGCGACGCAGTATCTCGGCCATGGCATCAGTGAGGACCCCGGGAGCAACCTGGTCAACTTGCTCTCGGCCCCGCGCGTACCCAGCCAAGATGGTGATGACTGCCCGTCGGGTGGTGCGCAGTTCGAGCCCCATCCGGCGCAGCACCTGGCTGGCTAGGCCGTCTTCGACGGCGACGAGGCCCAGCAGCAAAGTGGCGCTGGCCGAGTTCGGGGTACTGACTAGTCGTGAAACACTTCGTCCTGGAACCACTTCCAGGTCCGCGGGACCCCGGCCTCGATGGTGACCGTAGGCGTGTAGCCGAGCATCCGCTTCGCCAGGTCGTACGAGGCGAAGTTGCGGCCCACCTCGCCGGCCCGTTTGGGCCGGTACTCGACGGGGTGCCCGGGGGCCCCGGCAGCGCGGCGGCACAGGTCGGCCAAGTCGCTGACTGTGGTCTCGACGCCGGACGCCGCGTGCAGCACTGTTCCGCCCGGTACGTCTTTCTCCAATGCGAGCTGGAGGGCGTTGGAGATGTCATCCACATGCACATAATCGCGTGACGCGGAGCCGTCGCCGTAGATAACCATCGGGACACCGGAGTGGATCGACTCGAAGAAGACATTGAGCACGCCGCGCTTGCGGGCGCACCATGGCCCGTACACATTGCCGAACCGCACCGCCACGGTGCGAAGCCCGTACGTTTTGGCAAATGCGTGCGCATAGCCTTCGCCGGCCAGCTTGCTTGCCCCGTAGGGGGAGATCGGCTTGGGCAGTGACCGCTCGCTAACGGGCGGGGTGGCGTCGCCGATCAGCGCTCCACCGGTCGACGCTTGCACCACGCGCTCGACGCCGGCTCGCCGGGCGGCATCAAGCACGCGGAACGTGCCGAGCACGTTCACGTCGAAGTTGGTCTCCGGGTCCTGCACGGAACCGATAACTGAGCCGGCGGCGGCGAGGTGGACCACCGCCCCCACGCCCACGAGCGCGTGGTCCAGCGCCTCTGCGTCACGGATGTCGCCCTCGACCAGTTGGACGTCCACGCCGGCCAGGTGTGTGGTGTCCCCGGTGCTCAGGTTGTCGAATACCCGGACCCGGTACCCGCTGGCCTCCAGCCGCCGAACGAGCGTCGCACCGACGAAACCGGCACCGCCGGTAACCAGGATCCCGTCAGCAGCATTCACGAAAAGGGGAGCCTACCGCACCGGACCGCCACCAGTCCTCGGCCTCGAGCCGGCCTCAGCGCTACGCAGCTAGCCCGCCGCCACGAGATCGAAGCCCGAGAACGCTCATGGGACGAGGAGGTTGCGTAGCTGTCAACCCCGGGCTCGCTTCGCGCAGCTGGCCTACCGCGATGAGCCACACTGGCACCGATGGAAGCGACTCCGATGACTGGCTGGGCCCGTCGGGACGGTGACGTCGTCCGTCGCCCCACCGAGTTCTGGTCAGCCGCCGTCCACCGCCTGCTCTATCACTTGGAAGTTGCGGGCTTTCCCGCGCCGCGTCTTGTCCGTGTCGATGGCCACGAAGAGGTGCTGTCGTGGATCGCCTCGAAGTTCTTCTGGATGTCGGGCAAGGATCGGCTGCCGTCGCGCTAGGCCTGTTTTGACGTGTCCTTATCTCCGAAGAGAAGTCACCCGGAGTGGCTATCGATGACGCCGGCGAACGCTAGCCCGAGACTTGTGCCGCACCTTTCAGTTAAGGAGTCCGTGACAGCCGAAGCCGGCGTCGGTCTAGGCCCGGACCGTGGTGTCGGGGTCGAGGGCAGACCGGCAGTTATGGCCGTTGTCTAACGGCACTTTCGGGGCATGGTTTGGGCGCTCGGCAGCAGCACGCGGTCCCGGTCTCGCTCCGGTCGTCTCGGGAGGCAGCAACGACCAAGACCGCCGAGGTGCGGTGTACCCGATGAGTTCCCGGGCCCGCGTCCGTCCAACTGGTCGTGAGTGCCCGCACGGGACGCCGGGGCTGGATCAGGAGGAGCCGACCATGAACTCGATGGCACGCCGGATGTTCGAGCTGGTCGAGCCGATTGGCGCCATCCCCTATTCAGCCGACGAACCGAACGAGGCGATGTTCGCCCTTGGGTTCACCAACTACTGGGACACCTACTTCGCCGGACGGGCGGCGCCCCTGGGCCTCGTACCGGCAGAGGTGGTGGACTCGCTGTTCTACAACTTTGCGCCCGGCGAGGTGGCCCGCCACATCCCCAAGGTGTGGCGCACCACCACACCCGAAGCGGCGATGGCCGCTCGTCAGATGGGCTGCGTGAAGGCGTTGCGGCGCATCCTCGGCGACCACGTCGGCTCGCCCGCCTTCGCCCGCGCCGCTGAACTGCTGCTCCAGGCGGCGACCAGCGCACCGTACGAAGGCCGGCCCATGTACGCTGCGCTGCGGGCGGTGCCGGTCCCCGAGGACGGTGTGGCCCGTCTCTTCCACGCCGCTTCATTGCTGCGCGAGCACCGTGGCGACGGGCACATCGCCGCCTTGATGACCGAGGGTGTCGGGGGTCTCGAGGCTCACGTCCTGTTCGCCCTCGACATGGGCATGCTCCCGGAGGACTTCGGACGTACCCACCACCTCCCCGCCGCCCAGCTCGCCACCGTGGTCGACGCGATGCGCGACCGCGGCCTGGTCGGGGACGACGGTTGGCTCAGCAAACAGGGCCGCGCCGTCCGACGACGGGTCGAGGCGCTCACCGACAACCTGGCGGCGAAGCCCTACGAGAACCTCGAGCCCGACGAGCTCGATGAGCTCGCGGCCAATCTCGAGCCGATCGCCCCGCTGCTACTCGCCGCCCAGGACTGGTAGGCGCAGCTGCAACTGTTCTGTCCGCGACATCCCCCATTCGCGACAAACCATTCGTCGCCCGCGCGTGATCGAAGACTATGACGCGGGCGCCTGGTCCTCAGGTCAGGCTACGAAGAACGAGAGGTAATGCAGGTTGAGTTCCTCCGTGCCGGAGCCAGAAGAAGTACCCCTTGTTGCAGCCGCTGTATGTGTTCGGGCCATCGGCAACATCCTTGCCGCCGCAGTGTGGCAAGTTCTATCGCCTCTTTGTGGCGTTTCTATGGGCATGCTGTGACTAGACGACGGGTTAGAGCTCTGTTGCTCCGGGGAGCTATCGTCCGAAAGCATGGGGGATGTCGGCTCCACCAGCGAGGTCGACCCGGTCACTGGACGGCGGATGCTGACCCAGTCCGCGTACGTCGACGACTGCCACCTCCGCTCCCGCCAGGCGATCGGCGCTTACGCTGAGACACCGGGAGACCCGCGATGGCGGACCTCCGCCGTCGACTGGGACGGTACCCAAGTAGTTGTCGACGTGGGCTGCGGTAATGGGCGTGACTTGCGCCAATTGGTGCCCCAGGGCCGCTGCTTTCACGCCTTTGGGATCGATTTGTCCGCCGGAATGTTTCAATCGCTGGCCGACCTTCAGGGCTCAGGCCGTCTCACCCTCATCCAGGGCGACGCGCAGTGCCTCCCACTGCGTGACGAGACCGCCCATGTGGGCCTGGCGATGCACATGCTTTACCACGTCCCCGATATGCAGGCCGCAGTGCGTGAGCTCCGCCGCGTGGTCAAGCCGGGAGGGACAGTCCTGGCGTCGACGAACAGCGCCAGTTCCATGACCGAACTCCTCGAGTTAGCGGACGCGGCTGCCTCCTCACTCCTGCGCCGGTCGGTCCGAGTGCTACCGCCTTTGACCTTTACGACTGAGAGCGGAGCGGCAGTTCTGGCGACCGAATTCTCTGAAGTGGCCCTTCTTCGCCAGGAAGGTGCCCTCTCTTTTCCTGACGCCCAGCCGGTCGTCGACTACATCAGCACCGTCCGAGAGCCCATCGAGCAATACCTCGGCGAGCCGTTCGATTTCGACCTGTTCACGGGCGAACTTGCAGTCAGGGTGGAACAGGTGGTCCAGGAGGTGGGCCGCTTCCGGGTTACGACCAGGACCGGTGTATTCGTGTGCCGGTAAGACGAGGGACCAGTTTTGCTCCACGGCTCCCTGGGGCGACGCGCTGCCATATAACAGCGCGCATTCGCCGTACGAGACTGGCATCTTGGTGCGACAGATAATCCTGCTCCGCATCAATGAAAACAGCCTGATTACAATCAGAATTCGATCAGACGGAGTAACATTGGGAACCTCGCTTTTGTAGGCTGGCACATGAATAGGTACCCGGCTCGGTCCCGATGTGCGCCAATGAAGCGTTGGGACTGGTCGGGCACAAGATTAAGTTAGTTATCATGGCCAGACTCCCAGGCTGCAATGGCTACCTCGCCGACGAGTGGGCCGCGCCAGTCCTCGTCGCAATCGATCTCCCGACCCTGAAGTCGCAGTCAGGGGCATACGCGCGGGCTCCTGACGGCTTGGCTATCGGTCCGGCCATATATAAGTGAGCGAGCAAGGAGGTGGTGGCGTGCACGGGAACGGCCCCGGAACCGAGCGGGCGGAGGCGTTCGAGGCCTTGTACGCCGCCCACCGCAATGCCATCACCAGCTATGTCCGACGAAGAGTGGGCGACGCCGAGTTCAGCGATATCGTCGCCCAAGTCTTTTGCCTCGCGTGGCGGCGTTTCGACGCTGTCCCGTCCCCGCCCGAAGACCGCCTTTGGCTCTATGGCGTCGCCCGGCGCATGGTTGCCGACCACCGGCGTTCTGTCATTAGGCGGACGAGGCTGCGCCAACGCCTCGCCGGCGAACTGTCTCCGCCAACCATCCTGCCCGACAGCTTTGAGCTGCTCCAGTCGCAGGTCGAAACCGCAATGGCGCAACTGCGCCCGCCCGAGCGCGAAGTGCTGCGGCTCATTGTCTGGGACGGGCTCAGCCATGCCGAGGCCGCGTCCCGCCTCGGCTGCTCCGCCAACGCGCTCGAAATCCGCTACCGGCGTGCCCGCTCCCGGTTCCGGGCTGCCTTCCTCGCCCACACAAGCGCTGGCCCTACTGAAGCGCCGGCGCTCAAAGCCGCGATCGCGGTTCGGCCGGCAAGCGGCGAACAACCACAAGGAGGTCACATGCCACGCGCCTTGATCACCGGGATTACAGGACAGGACGGCCGCTACTTGGCCGAACTGCTAATTGGGAAGGGCTACCAGGTCCACGGCATGGTGCGGGGCCAGGCCAACCCGAAAGCCAAGGTCGTCCAAGACGAAGTCCCCGAGGTGGAACTGATCGACGGGGACCTGACCGACCTGTCGTCGCTCATCGCCGTCGTCGAGCAGGTCCAGCCGGACGAGGTGTACAACCTGGGGGCCATCAGCTTCGTCAAGCTGTCATTCAGCCAGCCCGAGCTCACCGCCAACGTGAGCGGCTCGGGGGTACTGCGCATGCTGGAGGCGGTCCGTATCGTCGGAGGGCGCGACAACCGCATCCGCTTCTACCAAGCGGCCACCTCGGAGATGTTCGGCGAAGTCCATGAGGTGCCCCAATGCGAATCGACGCCGTTCCACCCCCGTTCTCCCTATGGCACGGCGAAGGTGTTCGGCTACTACACCACCCTCAACTACCGCGAGGCCTACGGCATCCATGCCTCCAACGGCATCCTGTTCAACCACACCAGCCCCCGGCGGGGCCTCGAGTTCGTCGAGCGCAAGATCTCCAATGCCGTGGCCCGTATCTCCCTCGGCCTCCAGGGGACTTTGACACTCGGCAACTTAGACACGTCAAGGGATTTCGGCTACGCCGGCGACTTCGTCGAAGCCATGTGGAGGATGCTCCAGCACGACAGACCGGGCGACTACGTGGTGGCCACGGGGACGACATGGTCCGTCCGGCAGGTGCTGGACCTCGCGTTTGCGACCGTCGGGATCGAGGACTGGGCACCCTACGTGGCGACCGACGAGCGCTTCCTACGCCCAGCCGAGGTCGACCATCTCGTCGGTGACGCCTCGAAAGCACGAGCGGTGCTCGGTTGGGAGCCGAAGGTCGAGTTCCCACAAGTGCTGGAAGAGATGGTCCACAATGACATCGAACTCGAAAAGGC
>DATJUH010000310.1:0-8006 GCA_035502515.1 Acidimicrobiales bacterium | reverse complement strand
CAAAGTCTCCGAATGCCTGCACATAGCCGAGGCGTTCGAGCGGGCCGCTGAGTTCGACATTATCCACAACGGTTTCGACTTTCTTCCACTCACATATTCCGGGCTCGTGCCCACTCCGGTTATCACTACAATCCACGGGTTCTCCTCGCCGCGCATCCTCCCCGTGTTCAGAAAATACAATGCGCGTACCGGCTACGTCGCAATCAGCGACGCTGACCGCCATCCCGACCTCGATTATCTTGCCACGATCCATCACGGGATAGACACTGGTGCCTTCACCCCCCGGACTTCCCCGGGAAGTTACTTGCTTTTCTTTGGTCGCATCCACCCCGACAAAGGGGCGGTCGAGGCCATTGACGTCGCCGCCCGTGCCGGGATGCCACTCGTCATGGCTGGCATCATCCAGGACCAGGTTTACTTCGATGCTGGTATTGCGCCCCGCCTCGATGACAAGCGCGTCCGCTACATCGGGCCAGTGGGCGGCGAGGATCGCAACGCCCTCCTCGGAGGGGCTTATGCCCTCCTCCACCTGGTCAACTTCGACGAGCCGTTCGGCTTCAGCGTCGTGGAAGCCATGGCCTGCGGGACACCGGTAGTGGCCTCACGACGGGGGTCGATGCCGGAGCTCGTAGACAATGCTCGCACCGGTTTCCTGGTCGACGGGGTTGAGGACGCCGTCCTCGCCGTCAAACGAGCGGCCATTCTCGATCGCCGGGCCATTCGCGCCCAGGCGGTGACTCGCTTCGGCCGCGACCGGATGATCGACGCCTACTTGGATGTGTACGGACGGGTGCTCAACAGTGAGCGATGAGCAGGAACTTGCTTTCCTACGGAGCGGAGCCCTTCGGCATCACCGTCGACGTTCAGGCCGCCACTGTGCGCATCGAGGTGCGAGACGCGGCCACCGATGACCTCCCCAGTCTCCGATCGTTCGACGAGGAAACTGCCGGTAGGCGGGGCTGGCACATAGCCGAGCGCCTCATTCGGTCATGGGGCGTCCGCCGGGAGGGGTATGGCAAAGTGGTGTGGGTCGAGATAGAGGTCCATCGCTAGACCCAGCTGACCGGGCTCTGGCCTGGGCACGGCCAGGGTAGGGAGCGTCAGGGACAGGGCGCGCCAGATAGGGAAAGCCCAGAGACAAGCGGGGCGTGTACGCTGGGCGACCTCCCGGCTGCGGACCAGGTGGCTTTGGCAGGTTGTAGGGTGATGTGGTCGCCGGTCTCCAACCGGCGTGGCCTGGTCGAGATTTCCCCCGAGTTGGCCCGAGGTGAACGGGAGCTTGCGATCTTCCCCCAAGTATTTGAGGAAAGCGCTGTCTCAGGTCTTTCCACCGTGATGTGGCGGGGCGCGGACCGTGGCATCGCTTGTCCAGACCTGGCGCGTTGCCCGGACGGCGCGCGGACGGCCTGATGGGCAGTTCGGCGGGCAAGCGACGGCGGGAGCAAGAGAAGCTGGAAAAGACCAGGGCCAAGGCAGGACGCAAGGCGGCGCGGCGGGCGATCGACGCCGTGCCCGCGGGGCCGTTGTCTCAGCTAAGCGAATCGGAGCTCATCGAGGATCTGGGCGCTCTACATCGGGCGTTGGAGACCGGGGACATATCGCTGGAAGATTTCGAGGAGCGACGGGACCGGCTGCACGCGCAGTTCGAGCAGTTCTACGGATGACCCTGCGGACAGGCGGGCGGGCTATCGTGGCCGCCGCGGGTGGCCGGTGCCTCGCCCGGCCCTCTATCTCGCCATCCGCCCCCCAACCAACACCGAAGAACTGGGAAAAGAGATTAGATGGCGCACTGAGACAGTGAACGTGTCTTCAACAACGAGAAGGGTTTTGGCCCGATAATGGCGAGCGGGCCTGTTGCCTGCACTTGACCGTCGAGCGTGCGATCTCGACGCCACGTCACGGCGCCGCGTAGCCTCGAGCACATGAGTGGTCTTTGGTCGTACTGCGTAGTCGCGAAGGACACGGGGGGACGCTGGTTCTTGGAGAACCGGGCGACGCCATTGGATTTACAGTCAGGAATAGAGCATGAAATGCTCAACTTCTTTGGTGCCGATGGCTGGGAACTCGTAACGATAACGCTGGGTGAATCTGGGTACCAACCCAGGTACTACTTCAAGCGCCCGAAGGCTGATTAGCTCAGCGCCCACAGGCTTTGTCCGGTCGTGGCCAACATGACTGCTCAGCCATTTCTCCGCGGTTTACGGCCGGCAGCCGTGGCAATCCGGCGTCGCTGTGGTTTCAGCTGTATTATCTCTTACCGCCTTGTGGGCGGGGGTCGAGTTACCCGCGGTGATGGCTTCGTGAGTGTGGTGGAGCAAACGGTTGATGGTGCGCGCGTCACCGTCGCTGGGGCCGCCGGCGCCTCGGAGCGACCCGCGAGCTAGGCTGCCATCGACACGTATCGTCGACGAGATACCACAGGCGCCGGCGAGGCATAGGTGAACGACAGGCTTGACTGCCGCACCTTTCCGGCTGTGCTTTTAGAAACGGGGCCCATTGCCCAACAGGCGTATGCAGACGCCACAGCAGGATCTGGTCCGTTTGTACCTGAGGGACGTCGGCCGGCACCGGTTGCTGACTAAGGGCGAGGAGGTCCGGCTGGCCCAGGTCATCGAAGCCGGGCGCGAAGCATGTACGGAACTTTCAGCGCGGGGAGGGACCAGCTCAGCCCATGTATTCGAACTGCGCCGGACCGTACGTGCGGGAGAAGCGGCAGCGGAGACGTTTACGAACGGCAACCTCCGCCTGGTCGTGTCGATCGCCAAGCAGTACCGGGCCGCCGATCTGTCGCTGTTGGACCTCGTGCAGGAGGGCAACATCGGGCTGATGCACGCAGTCGAGAAGTTCGACTGGCGCAAAGGCTTCAAGTTCTCCACATACGCCAGTTGGTGGATCCGCCAGGCTATCGCCCGGGGGATCACCAACAATGGCCGCACCATTCGTCTGCCCGTTCACGCTGGTGACCTGTTGAACCGGGTCGTCAAAGAGCGAGACCACTTCGAGGCCCAACATGGCAGGCGTGCCACCATCGCCGAGCTCGCCGCCGACCTCGGAGTCAGCCCGGACAGGATCGCTGAGATCCTCCGGCACCTCGTTACCCCGGTCTCGCTTTCTGAACCCCTGCACCACGACGGCCAAGCCGAACTGGGTGACCTCGTAGCAGACCACACCGCAGTATCACCGTTCGAGGCGGCCGCATTGGCCATGCTGTCCTGCGAGGTAGCCCGGATGCTGACCGGCCTCGGCCGTCGTGAGCGCGAGATCATCCGGCTGCGGTTCGGTCTCGACGGCGGCGAGCCGCGAACTCTCGAGCAAGTCGGCGCTCACTTTGGTCTCACCCGCGAACGGATCCGCCAGATCGAAGCCAGGGCTATGGAAAAGCTACGCCATCCGACGGCAGGCACCGACCACTTGACCTGAACCACCCACCTCGCTCTCAGGCAGAGGAGCAGCGTCAGAGGACTGAGCAGCCCTCCGCGCCGCGACCCGCCCCAACCGGGCCATCCACGCCAGAAGGTGGTTGCGGGCCCGCTCGCCGCCGGAGTCAAGGCCCTCTAACGACTCGAGACGCCAGTGCGTCATCACTACTGGCACCAGGACCTGCTCGTAATGGATACGAAAGTCATAGATCCCGGCCGCGGCGATGGACGCGGCGTGCGCCGCGAAGCCCTCGATCTCAGCGCCCGGCATTTCGAACGAGGTGACCTGGCGGTCAATGGCTTCGACCGTTCGCGACGGGTCAGCCCGCAGCGCGGCGGCCGCCAGCTCCCTGTAGAACAGGAAGTGCAAGTTCTCGTCGGCAGCCACCCGCTTGAGTATTACGGAGCCCACGTCGTCGAGGACACGCCCGGTGTTCCAATGGGCAATCCGCGTGGCTAGCTCTTGAAGGGCCAGGTAGACAAGGCCATCAGTCAGACTGTGGCCTCGGCCGCCGGCACGGAACCCCGTCGACACCTGGCGCATACGGGCTCGTTCGAGCCCCGTCAGGTCCAGCTTGCGAGTAACGCAAAGCCAATCCCGCAAAACTATGGCGTGACGCTGCTCCTCGGCTGCCCACCGACGGCTCCACTCGCCCAAGGCGGAGTCCATGCCAACGACCTGCGCGATCGTGTGGAAGTAATGGGGCAGGTTGTCCTCGGTGAGCAGGTTGACGAACAGCGCAGACGTCACGCCGGCCGGTAGAGGGGGCCCCTCGGGGGCAAAGGTTTCTCCAGGCTGGAACCGGCGCCCGAGTTCCCAAGGGACCAGTTCGTGGGGGAACCACTCTTTGGCGTGCGTCAGGTGCCGTTGCAGCAACTCTCCGGCGTACTCTTCCAAAGCTTCACGAAGCGCCCCCGGCCTCACGGGTTGCCCCGGACGGTACTCGAAGCGACGGCGGGTGGGCGGTCGCTCAAAGCCCGGACGACGTGGGGACGCGCCCGGCCGGGCGGGCCGGGGCGCATGCACATCCACCCCTCCGGGCGAGGGTTTTGTGCCGATGGCCTTTCATGAGTCAACTCCTCCCGGGACGGTGAAGTACGGACCGGGTGGTTGCGCCCCAGTTCGGACAACCTTTCCAATTCTCTGCCAACGGACCCCACGCCAGGGTCGTACTGACCATGAAGCCTGCCCCGGTGACGTCGATGATGCCCACCTGGCGCCACCTCGAGCGCAAACGACCGATGGCCACCGTCGATCAGCGCTCTCAATATTGCCTCCCGGTCCGGGGCGCTAAACGCGTCGACCTTGCCGCGTACCGCCAGGACGGCTCGGCCCTCCACGAAAACTAACGGAGGCGCTGAGCGCTCCGGGGCGGCCGGCCAACCTTCGTCCTCAGCCAAAAACCTGAGGCAGGTTGCCCGCAACCAAACAGCCTTCGGCGGCCAATAGAGCTGTTACCACTGCGACGGGCACCTCCGAGGCTTCGCGACCGGGTCGCGCCACCTTCCGGTACCCTCACTTTCGAAGGTACGCAAGTATATACCACGACGCGACAACCAGCTAACTGCGGTCCTGGCGCCTCGTTTCGGGAGCGTGTCGGTCGGCTAGCCTATGGTCTGGCCGCAGTATGACCGACACCGACGACCTCTCAACTACGGGGGCTGACCCGACCTCGGAGCTGATCGTCGCTTTCGTGCAAAAGGCGCAGGCCCTGTTCCTGGCTGGAGGTGTGGAGGTCACGCTGCGGGCCGTCTTGGACCTGGCCGTAGGGACGATCGAGGGCTGTGACTCCGCCGGCATCTTTGTGCTCGAGGAGGGGGGCCGGGTAACGACCTCGGTGCGGACTGACCCGCTCGTAGCTGATGTCGAGGACAGGCAACTGGCGGCCAATATGGGGCCCTGCCTGGACGTCATCGCCGAAGCCGTCCCCGTTTACGCCGAGGACCTGGCCGTCGACCCTCGGTGGCCCGACTTCGGGCCAGGGGCGGCCGCGAGGGGGGTCCGCAGCGTGCTGGCTTTGCGGCTGGCGGCGGACGGGACGCTCGGCGCGCTCAACCTCTACGCTCGCTACCCTGCGGCTTTTGGCGCCGTTGACCGCGCCAAAGGCGTAGTCCTGGCCGGCTTGGCCGGCGTGGCACTGTCCTTGGCGCAAGCCCGCGACCAGGACGTGCGTCAGGCGGAGAACCTGCGCCATGCCCTGGTCACCCGCGAACTGGTCGGTCAGGCGCAGGGCATCCTTATGGAGCGCGAGCACATCACCGCGGACCAGGCCTTTGGCATCCTGCGGCGAGCGTCGCAAAACCTGAACGTCAAACTCAGAGAGGTGGCGCAGGACCTGGTGGATACCGGCGAGCGGCCCGAGACGGGCTCTACACCTCAACCGCTGTAGCTCACCACGCGGCTAGACTGCGACTTTCCCTTCGGTCAATGCGCGTTGCGTGACCGGACCGCTGATTGTTCGGGGTCATTGACGCGGCCAGGAGGGCTTACCAATGACCGCGAGGCGTAATGACCAGTAGAGGAAGAGACAGCAGATCGTCGAGGACTGATGGCGACCGTGAGGACCGGCCCATGCGCTCGGGGCCGCGTCAGCCGCGTCGGAGCCTGGACGCGGAGGTTGTGGCCCTCAGGGAACAGGGACATAGCTATTCTGCTGTGGCCGGTGCGCTCGGTATCAAACGCGCCCTCAACGCCCAAGAGGCGTTCATCAGGGTGATGCGTAGCCTGCCTGAAAAGGAGCGCAGGGCGCTACAGGCACGGGAGTCGGCGCGCCTCGACCAACTCGAGGTGCGTATCCGCACGCGGGACGCTGATCAGCCGGCCAAAATGGAACGCCACCTAGCCGGGCTCGAGGCGCTGCGGGAGACGATGCGCTAGCCGGGCAACTTGAGTGAACCTGGCCCGTGACAGATTAGCTACCGCTGCTGAGCGCCGTTGATATTTCACGGAGCAGGATGGCCATCGCAGACGAGCGCCTGCCGGGGAGCCGGGCGACCCGCACTAGAGGGGCTCACTTCTGTGGCTGTGAATCTCGTCGCGCAGTTCTCGGACCGCCTGAGCGACGGCGAGCGTGGCGTATACCTGAGCCAGGTCACGCTGCTCCGAAAAGTCGACGCGACCGGCCTTTATGTCTGATTCGTCGACAAGCGACACGTCGGGAGGCCCCGCTAAGCGGGACGCTATGAGGGCAAGCGTCTCGCTCGAGAAATTGTTGACGAGCCCGGGCACAGGTTGTCCTCCTTTTTTGTGCCAGCCTGTTGTCACTCGGACTTTAGGCGACCGCACCATGACTACCACTTTGGGCCGCCCGCGCTGGCGGCAGCGCGGGCCATGATGAGGATCATGACCGCCTGGGAGTACTTGATCCTTGACCTTCCGCAGTTCGAGGCGCCTACTCACGCGCCTGGCGCCTCTGCTGCAGTTCACGCCCTCAACGAAGAAGGCGAGCGCGGGTGGGAGGCGGTGGGGATAATTTCTCTGGCTGAGGGTGGGACGGCCGTGCTCCTGAAGAGGCCCCGTGAGACCCTGTCGTGACGACTCCGGGCCTCGTCCCGGCCAAGCCACCGTAGTTAGTGCCGGTCCCTCGAATTCCTTTCGTCCATTACCTCGGCGGGTTCCGAGCATGCATTGACGAACAACGGTTGAGGGTTGCCGGCCGGCCCGCACAATCGGCACCTGGTCAGACGAGCGCTCGGTGAGCGACCGCGAAGACTGGCCTGACCCCGCCGGTTAAGCCGATGAAGTCAGGGCGCCGGGTAGGGTAGCCCGGGTTCTCGTCGTGCCTTCGATGGCTCACGCACGATCAGCGTCGCCCTTGACGGTAAAGCCGGCCAGTCTCATGCCCTCGTCAAAGCTGGCTCCAGTGCCAAAGTTCGCGAGATTATGAAGGAGCCGGGCCGGCTTTACGCAGAGGGCGAGCAGCCCTGGCTATGGCCTGTCGGCTGAAGCGGATCGATGAACGCCAATTGCGGCGGCAGTCGAGGATTTCGAGGTACTAACCGCCAGATCGATGTCGTGGAGGTAACCGAAAACCTGGTTCTGCAGGCTGGAGCATTGGCGGAGCAGTTCGACGTCCCGGGCCATGATGCCGTCCATCTTGCTTCGGCCCGGCTTATCGATGACCCTGATGTTGTGCTCGCCGCGGCTGACGCGCACCTCCTTGCTGCTGCACACGAACTGGAGATCTTCGTCGCGCCCCTTACGAGCCGATCGTGAGGCTATGTCGCGAGTTGCCTTGGAGGGGCCGGGCGGCGGGTCGCAGTCAGCCTTGTGAGCTGGGCTTTCGGTCCGAGCGGGCGACGGGAATTGAACCCACACCACCAGCTTGGAAGATTGGTTCAAGCCACTTTTGTGACCATGGCTGCTGTGTAAAATTGCTGGTCAGAGGCCCATCCTCACTGCCCGTAGCTACCCATTAACGACCACCTGTTGCCGTTGCTAGTTACAGTGAAGTTACAGTATTCAGGGTCCACTGGTCTACACCGTGCCGTGGGCCGGACGGCCTCGACGCCGGTCCTGGAGGGCGGTGAGTCGTGGCACATTTGGGGGGCTGGTGCGGGGCGGTGGGTACACTGAAGCCGATGGCA
>DATJUH010000309.1:0-33280 GCA_035502515.1 Acidimicrobiales bacterium | reverse complement strand
AGGGGTTCGGTATCGGCACGTTGCTCCTGGAGTACCTGGCCAGCGAAGGGCGACGCTACGGGTTCAAACGCTTCGCGGCGGACACCCTGTTCGAGAACTCCCAGATGATGCAGGTCTTCCGCGATGCCGGGTTCACCCAACATTCCCGGTTGGAAGACGGTGTGATCCGGGTGGTGATGGACATCTCCCCGACGAGCGAGGCCCTCCACGCTCTGTACGAACGGGACCGCAAGGCGACGGCGCGCTCGATGCAACGCCTGCTGCGCCCCCGTTCGGTCGCCGTCATCGGGGCGTCGAGGACACCCGGGACCGTCGGTCACGAACTGGTCCGCAACCTGGTGTTCGGGGAGTTCCAGGGCCCCGTCTACCCCGTGAACCCGACGGCCCCTCACATCGCCAGCCTGCCGTGCTTCCCCAGCGTCACAGACATCCCGGGCGAGGTGGACCTGGCCATTGTGGCCGTGCCTGCCCGGGCCGTGCTCGGCGTGGTGGACGAATGCGGCCGCAAAGGCGTCGGCGGCCTGGTGATCGTGTCGTCGCACTTCGCCGAAGACGGTGCCCAGGGGGCGGACCTTGAGCGCGAAGTAGCCCGGCTGGCGCACTCCTACGGAATGCGGGCCGTCGGCCCCAACTGCTTCGGCGTGCTCAACACCGACCCGGACATTTCGATGAACGCCACGTTCGCCAAGGACACCCCGCCGAGTGGCACGCTGAGCTTTGCCTCACAGTCGGGTGGACTGGGCATTGCCATCCTGGCCGAAGCCAGGAAGCGCGGCATTGGCCTGTCGAGCTTCGTCTCAATGGGCAACAAGGCGGATGTGAGCGGTAACGACCTCCTGGCGTGGTGGGCCGAGGACGAAGCCACCAAGGTCGGCCTGCTGTACCTGGAGTCGTTGGGCAACGCCCGCAAGTTCGCCCGCCTGGCCCGAGCCCTCAGCCGGTCGAAGCCGGTCATCGCCGTGAAGAGCGGCCGAAGCGCGGTGGGACGGCGGGCGGCCTCGTCACATACGGCCGCCCTGGCCAGCTCGGACGACGCCGTCGCCGCCTTGTTCCAACAGACCGGTGTGATCCGGGTGGACACCATCGAAGAGCTGTTCGACGTGGCCCAGATCGTCGACGGCCAGCCCCTGGCGCAGGGCCTCAGGGTGGCCGTGCTCAGCAACGTGGGCGGCCCGGCCGTACTGGCCGTGGACGCGTGCGAGAGCAACGGGCTCCAGGTCCCCAGTTTCACGGCCGGCCTGCAAGCCCGGATCGTCGACATCTGCCCCCGCAACGGCGGCGCCAGCAACCCCGTCGACCTGGGCGCCGAGGCAACCGCGCATATGTACGAGGAGGTCCTCGACCTTCTGCTTGCCTCCGACGAAGTCGATGCCGTGATGGTCATCTTCACCCCCCCGCTGGTCAACCGGCGGACCGACGAGGTGGCTGCAGCCATTGCCGCCGCAGTTGACCGCGGCGCGGCGGCGGCCGACGCCCACGCCCTCGACGAGCATCCTCGGCCGGCCAAGCCGGTAGTGGTCAGCTTGCTGGGCGCAGATGAAAGCGGCCAGGAGAGCGAACGGGCCACGCTGGGGTCGGCCCGGTTCCCCGTACCGAGCTACACCTATCCCGAGACGGCGGTGAGAGCGCTGGCCCACGCCTTGCGTTACGCGGCGTGGCGGGCCCGGCCGAGCGGGTCAGTGCCGGCCCTGCCCGACGTCGACGTCAACGAAGCCCGGCGGCGCCTGCCCCACCAGGAGGTCGGCGGCGCCGAAGCGGGTCTGGCCCCCGGTTGGGTGACCGGTGCCGCGGCCATGGACGTACTGGCTGCCTTTGGTGTGCCCGTGGTGCGCACTGTCGAGGCCCACAGCGCCGATGAGGCGGGCAAATGGGCGGATGAGATCGGAGCCCCGGTGGCTCTCAAGGTCCTTGGTCCGGTGCACAAGACCGAGGGCGGGGGAGTGCAACTCGGCCTGGCCGGCCACGACGCCGTTGCCGATGCCTACGCGTCGATGGCCGCCACCTTTGGCGAAGAGATGACCGGTGCCTTGCTGCAGCCCATCGTGGGCGGGGGGGTGGAGACCATCGTCGGGGGCATCCAGGACCCGTCGTTCGGGCCGCTCGTAGTATTCGGCCTGGGCGGTATCGCCGTCGAGGCTTTGGGAGATCACATAACCCGGCTCGCCCCCCTCACGGATGCAGACGCGACGGAAATGGTGACCGGGTTGCGGGGCTCGGCTCTGCTGAGCGGTTATCGCGGCCGGCCCCCGGTCGATGTGGACAGCCTGGTCCAGGTATTGCACCGCGTGAGCCGCCTGGTCGAGGAAATGCCCGAGGTAGCCGAACTCGATTGCAACCCTGTCATCGCCACCCCTGACGGTGCGCTGGTGGTAGACGCCCGTTTGCGGATCGACCCCGCGGCCGCCCCTCATCTGGTGGAGGACACCCGCCACTTACGCTAGGGCCGGCGTGGCCCGGCCCAGCCCCGAGACCAGGGAGCAGCTCAGGGTTCTCCCAGCGTCAGGAAAAAGGAGCGAGCATGACGCAGTTGATGGTAAAAGACGACGGTGTCGGCGAACGCATGGCCCTTTCGGACAGAGAGCTCCACCTGACCGACGCTTATTGGCGAGCGGCAAATTACCTCTCGGTCGGCCAGATTTACCTCCTCGCCAACCCTCTATTGCGAGAACCTCTCCAACCCGAGCACATAAAGCCCAGGCTGCTCGGGCATTGGGGGACGACTCCGGGGATCAACTTCGTCTACACCCATATGAACCGGGTCATACGTAACTGGGACCTGGACGTCATCTACGTAATCGGCCCGGGCCATGGCGGCCCGGCCGCCGTGGCGAACGCCTACCTCGAGGGGACGTACAGCGAGGTATACCCGCATATCACCCGTGACGAAGCCGGCATGGCCAAGCTGTTCCGCCAGTTCAGTTTCCCCGGTGGTATCCCTTCGCACGTAGCGCCCGAGACTCCGGGTTCTCTACACGAGGGCGGTGAACTCGGCTACGCCCTGTCACATGCCTACGGGGCTGCCTTTGACAACCCGGACCTACTTGTTTGCTGCATAGTTGGCGACGGTGAGGCGGAGACGGGCCCGCTCGCCACAAGCTGGCATTCGAACAAGTTCCTAAACCCTGCCACCGACGGGGCCGTGCTCCCGATATTGCATTTGAACGGTTACAAGATCGCCAACCCGGCCGTGCTGGCCAGGATCGGGCACGACGAACTCACCTCGTTGCTCGAAGGCTACGGGTACGAGGTCCACTGGGTCGCAGGCGAGGACCCGGCCGAGATGCACCAACTGATGGCCGCCACCTTGGACATGGTGGTCGAGCAGATCACGTCCATCCAGCGCACTGCCCGCGAGAGTGGAGACAGGACGCGACCGAAGTGGCCCATGATCGTGCTGCGCTCGCCCAAAGGTTGGACGGGCCCCAAGATGGTTGACGGTTGGCCCTCGGAAGGCACGTGGCGGGCGCACCAGGTGCCGTTGGCAGAGGTGCGAACCAACCCCGCGCACCTGGCGCAACTCGAATCGTGGATGCGCAGTTACCACCCGGATGAGCTGTTCGACGACATGGGTGCCCTTGTGCCCGAACTGGCGGACCTGCCACCCAAGAGCCACCGTCGCATGAGTGCCAACCCGCATTCGAACGGCGGGCTGCTGCTACAAGACCTCCAGTTACCGGATTTCCGGGAGTACGCCGTGCCGGTGGCCATTCCGGGGAGGACCTATTCGGAAGCGACGAGGGTCTTGGGGGGCTACCTCCGGGACGTCATGAAGGCCAATCCCACCAAGTTCCGGCTGTTCGGGCCGGACGAAGTCAGTTCCAACCGTCTACAAGCGGTCTTCGATGTGACCAACCGGCAATGGGAAGGCGAACGCTTGAGCACGGACGACCACCTGGCGCCCGAAGGCCGGGTAATGGAGATGTTGTCCGAGCACCAGTGCCAAGGCTGGCTCGAGGGGTACCTGCTGACGGGCCGGCACGGCCTTTTCACGAGTTACGAGGCGTTCATCCACATAGTCGACTCGATGTTCAACCAGCACGCCAAGTGGCTGAAAACCACGAGCCACATCCCGTGGCGGCGCCCTCTGGCCTCCCTCAATTACCTGTTGTCCTCCCACGTATGGCGCCAGGACCACAACGGTTTTTCGCACCAGGACCCGGGGTTCATCGATCACGTCGTCAACAAGAAGGCCGAAGTCATCAGGGTCTACCTGCCTCCCGACACCAATTGCCTGTTGTCCGTCATGGACCACTGCCTGCGTAGCCGCCACTATGTGAACGTGATCGTGGCCGGGAAGCAAATGTCGCTCAATTACCTCTCGATGGAGGATGCCGTCCTGCACTGCACTCGCGGTATCGGGACGTGGGACTGGGCGTCCAACGACGGGGGCGACCCAGACGTGGTGATGGCGTGCTGCGGCGACGTCCCGACGCTCGAGACCCTGGCCGCGGTTGACATTTTGCGGGCAGAAGTACCTTCGCTCAAGGTCCGCGTAGTCAACGTCGTCGACCTCATGCGGCTGGAGCCAGAGAGCGAACACCCTCACGGCTTGCCGGACACTGAGTTCGACACCCTTTTTACCCGTGAGCGCCCGGTGATTTTCGCCTACCACGGCTACCCGTGGCTGATCCACCGTCTCACCTACCGCCGGGCCAACCACGCCAACATACACGTGCGCGGCTATAAGGAAGAGGGCACCACGACCACGCCGTTCGACATGGTAATGCTGAACGACTTGGACCGTTTTCATTTAGTTATGGACGTAATCGACCGTATACCGTGGCTGGGGTCGCACGCCGTGGCCCTTCGCCAGCGCATGGAGGACGAGAGGGTGAAGGCGCGGGCTTTCACTCGCTCCGAGGGCGACGACGACCCCCGGGTCCGGGACTGGACCTGGCCGTATTGACGGGCACGCCTTGGCGTTGGCCTCAGCCCAACGGGGCCCGTCGGCCCTGGCCATAGATGTGATGTTGCCCGCCTTTTCCGTCCCGGTCGACGGCGCCGGCGACAACTGCCTGCCCCAAGCTGATGCCGCCGTCGTTGGCGGGCACACGGGAATGCAAGAGCACCCGGAAGCCGGCCCGCTCCAAACCTTCAGCGGCCCGTTCCGTTAACAGCACATTTTGGAATACGCCGCCCGATAACGCGACCGAGGCGAGGGCGGGGCGCTCACTCCTCACTCGGGCACAGGCGGCAACAATGGCCTTGGCGACGGCGTTATGGAACCGCGCCGCTATTACCGGTCCGGCAACACCGGCGCTCAGGTCGTCGGCGACCTGACGGACGAGTTCTGCCCCCGGCACGAGCACAGTACCCTCACCTTTAGCCGGTAGGTGGTAAGAAGACAGCTCTTGTGGGTCCGCCAGCTGCTCCAGTTCGACCGCGGCCTGGCCCTCGTAGCTGACGACGTCACGGCCACAGACGATCGCAGCCACGGCGTCGAAGAGCCGCCCCGCGCTGGAGGTCATGGGGCTGGCCGTCCCGGTGCGGGCCAGGGTGACAACGGCGCTCCATTGGTCTTCGTGGCGCCGGGCAACATCGAGCCACGCCGGGGCCCTGCCGTCGAAGGCGAGGTCGAGGTACGAGGCGGCCATGCGCCAGGGCTGTCTTATGGCGGCTGTACCGCCCGGGAGCGGTACGGGGACGAGGTGGCCCACCCGTTCGTAGTGAGAGAAGTTGGCGACGAGGAATTCGCCTCCCCACAAGGTGCCGTCGTCGCCGTAGCCGAGGCCGTCAAAAGCGACGCCTATTGCCGGGCCGGTCTCGTTATTGTCGGCCAGGCACGAAGCCACGTGGGCGTGGTGGTGCTGTACTCCAACGAGGTCGACGCCCTGCCGCTCGACGGCATATTTGGTCGACAGGTAGTCCGGGTGGAGGTCGTGGGCGACAACCTCGGGCCGGACGTCGAACAGCCGGCAGAAGTGGTCGATGCCGTCGCGGAACGAGCGCAGCGTCTCGTAGTTCTCGAGGTCGCCAATATGGTGGGAAACGAAGGCCCGGCCCCCTTTGGCCAGGCAGAACGTGTTCTTGAGGTGGGCGCCGCAGGCCAGCACCGGGCGGGCAAAATCGTGGGGGACCGGCAAGGGGTGGGGGACATACCCGCGCGACCGCCGGAGCACAGCCCCCTGGCCCCGCAGGCTGCGGGCAACAGAATCATCGGTCCGCATGTGGATGGGCCGGTCGTGCACCAAGAAGGCGTCGGCGATCCCGTTCAAGCGCGTCAACGCGTCCTGGTCCCGGTAAGCGATCGGCTCGTCGGAGATATTCCCACTCGTAAGGACGAATGGCTCGGCCATGCCGGCGGCAAGGAGGGCGTGCAAAGGGGTATAGGGGAGCATCAGCCCGAGGTACCGGTTGCCGGGCGCAACGGGGCCGGCGATGAGACTGCCCCCCGGCGCCGCCTCCCGGCGCCGGGCCAGCACGATGGGGTGAGCCGGGCTCGTCAGGAGCTGTTCGTCAGCAAGGGAAAGCTCGCATAACGACCGGGCCGTGTCGAGGTCGTTGACCATTACGGCGAACGGTTTGTCCACCCGGTGCTTGCGGGCCCGCAGCCGGCCGGTGGCATTTTCAGACGAGGCGGCAACGGCCAGGTGATACCCGCCGAGGCCCTTTACGGCAAGTACCTCGTCCGCCCGGAGACGCTCTACCGCGGCGGCCAGAGCGTCGCTGCTCCTCGCCAGGACGTCGCCTGTTGGCCCTACAAGGGCGGCGGTTGGGCCGCATTTTGGGCAGGCCGTGGGCTGGGCGTGATAGCGGCGGTCGGCCGGGTCTTCGTACTCCCGCCGGCAATCGGCGCACATGGCAAAGCCGGCCATCGTCGTATTGGGCCGGTCGTATGGCACGTTGCATACGATCGTGAAGCGAGGGCCGCAATTAGTGCAATTTATAAAGGGGTACAGGTACCGGCGGTTTAGGGGGTCGAAGAGCTCGGCCGTGCAGTCCGCACAAATCGCCGTGTCCGCCGAGACCAGGGTTTGGCGCTCGCCTTTCGTGGCACTGGGGACGATCTCGAACCCGGTTGTCCGAGCGACGGGCAGCGACCCGGTGACTATCCGTTCTACGGCACTGAGAGGGGGCGCCTTGTCCTTCAAGCCGGACAGGAAAGCCGACAGTTGGGCGCCGTCACCCTGTACTTCGATAAAGACGCCCTTGGTGTCGTTCCCGACAAAGCCGGTCAAGCCCAGCCCGACAGCCAGGTTGCGGACGAAAGGGCGGAAACCGACGCCCTGGACTATGCCCTCGACTCTGACCGACAGACGCGCTTGGGTCGTCATCGCCCACTATCACCAAGGCGGTTCAGCAGATGCGCGGGAGCGGGTCCCCGACCAGCATGTCCACCACCCGGCTACCCCCGAACCCGGTATCTTCCAGGACCAGACCTTCAGGTTGCGCCCTGACCTCGCCGATGACGGCGCTCTCCGGCCCCAGCGGGTGGGCGCGCATGGCGGCGAGGGCGTCAGCCACGTGGTCGCCGTCTACCACCGCCACCATGCGGCCCTCACAAGCGACATAAAGCGGGTCGATGCCGAGCATTTCACATACGCCGAACACCTCCGGGCGCACCGGGACGGCTTCCTCGTCCAGCACCACCCCCACTCCGCTGGCCACCGCTACTTCGTTGAGCACCGTGGCCACCCCGCCCCGGGTGGCGTCGCGCAGCACGTGCAGGTGAGGCCCGACGGCGTCCAGGAGGGCGGCCACCAACCCGTTCAAGGGGGCCGTGTCGGAAACGATATCAGCTGAAATCCCGAGCTGGCCTCGGGCCAACAGGACGGCGGTGCCGTGGTCACCGATGGGCCCGGACACCATTACCTTGTCACCAGGCAAGGCGGCCGCCCCTGACAGCCCACTGGCTCTCTCGTCCACCAGGCCAATGCCAGAAGTATTGACGTAGCAACCGTCCCCTTTGCCCCGCTCCACCACTTTGGTGTCGCCCGTGACGACATGCACGCGCGCCCGGCGGGCCGCACCGGCCATGTCCGAAACGACGCGGGTCAGGTCGGTCAGCGGGAAGCCCTCTTCTATCACGAAGCCGGCCGACAGGGCCAAGGGCTGCGCTCCGCACGCGGCCAGGTCGTTCACCGTCCCGTTGACGGCCAGGTCGCCCAGGGATCCTCCGGGGAAGAAAATGGGCGAGACCACAAACGAGTCGGTGGTAAACGCCAGGTCTCTGCCGGCCACGTTCACAACCGCGCCGTCGCCCAGCGGCGCCAACAGGGGGTTGTGGAAGGCCTTCAGGAAAACCGACTCGATAAGGGCATGGGTGGCTTTCCCACCCGAGCCGTGCGACAGTGTAATGGGCCCGGAAGGCGTCCCCACCTTTGCCGGTGAGCGAGCCTGACTGGTCATTTCGCCGTCACCGGACGTGCCGGCCGGCTGTGAGGCACGGTGAGGCGGCCGAAGTTGTAGTAGGCGGCACAGGCGCCTTCACTCGAGACCATGCATGTGCCGATGGGCTTTTCGGGCGTACACGCTTTACCAAAAACCCTGCACTCCCACGGCCGGATCTGCCCGCGTAGAACCTGTCCGCACTGGCAAGCCCTGGGGTCGGCGACCCGCACGCCCGGGACCTCGAACCGCTCCTCGGCGTCGTGACAGGATAGGTGGGGCCTCAGTTTCAACGCTGACGACGGGATGGAGCCGAGCCCGCGCCACTCGAAATGAGGCCTCAGCTCCATCGTCTCGTCGATGACGGCCAAGGCCTTTCGGTTTCCCTCCCAGTTGACCACCCGGCCGTACTGGTTTTCGACTTCGGCCCGGTGTTGCGCCAGTTGCCGCATCACCATATATACGGACTGCAGGACGTCGAGCGGCTCGAACCCGGAGACGACCAGCGGCTTCCCGTACTCTTTGGCGATCGGCAAATAGGGCCGGCAGCCGATCACCGTAGAGACGTGACCGGGGCCGATGAACCCGTCGATATCGACATCTTTGGCATCGAGGATGGCCTTGAGCGGCGGGATAATAGTGACGTGGTTGCAAAAGACGGAGAAGTTGGCCACTCCGCCGGCCTGGGCCCGCAACAACGTCAGCGCCGTCGAAGGAGCAGTCGTCTCGAAACCAATGGCCACGAACACCACTTGGCGCCGAGGTTCGTCGACCGCCAGTTTCAACGCATCCATGGGGGAATAGACCAGCCGGACGTCTGCCCCGGCCGCCTTTGCATCGAGGAACGAGCCTTTGCCACCGGGGACCCGCAACATGTCGCCGAAACTCGCCAGGGTGACGCCCGGCTGATGAGCGATTGATATGGCATCGTCCACCCTGCCCATCGGGATCACGCAAACAGGGCATCCCGGGCCGTGCACGAGCTCCACCGCCTCCGGGAGGTAATGCTCGAGCCCGTGCTTGTAAATGGTATGGGTATGGCCGCCGCATACCTCCATCAGTTTGTAGTGGCGACCGGGCGCGCACAGCTCTGCGATAGCTCCGGCCAGGGCGGTAGCCTTGGCGCGGTCGCGGTACTCGGTGACGAAGCGCACCGGGACTTACCGCTCGCCCGGTACCTGAGCGCCGCGGCCTCGAAGGCCCGGCTGCGCCACAGATGAGGTCGACGGCTGGGTCACGGGCTCGGGCGCCGATTGGGCCATAACCGCCAGCTCGTCTGTATATGCGCCGGCCATGCCCTCGAGCATCCGCAATGTGGCCTGGGCCTCATCTTCGTCGATGCGGGCCAACGCAAATCCCACATGGATGAGGACCCAGTCGCCGGGGGCGGCGGCGTCATCGGTGAGCAACGCTACATTTACCCGGCGCCTAGCCCCGCCCACGTCTACCCAGGCGTACTGCCCGTCGGCTTTGTCGAGCTCGGTCACGAGCCCAGGGATCCCGAGGCACATCATGGTCCATGGTAATCGGGCCCCGCCGGCTGGGCCCAGGGCCAAACGGCCCTTCCCCGGTGCCCTTGCCCGCCGGTGCCCTCGCCCCTCGGGAACAGCCCGGCGGCTAGAACGGTGCGGCCAAGGCCGCCCCAGTGAAGATCCGTTGGCGGATTTGGTGGCGAAATGCCTTGGTTGGGACTTTTGGCCCCGGCGCGGGCACGATGCGGTGGCCTAAGGTTGGCCTAAACACCAGGTCAACTGCCGGGAGGGCCCGAATTTGGCTTCGACTACAGTCGCGGGGCGGCCGGCGCCGAGCGACGACAAGCGTTGGCGGCAGGTGGACGTCCGGATGCGCCGGCTGGGCTACCGCCCGGACGGGCTGATCGAGGTCCTGCATACAACTCAGGAGGTTTTCGGTTATCTCGATGACGAGGCGCTCTCGTACATCGGTGAGAGCCTGGGCGTGCCTCCCAGCAAGGTCTACGGTGTAGCCACTTTTTACACCCACTTCACGCTCAAGCCGCAAGGTCTCCACACGTGCGTCGTTTGCGCCGGTACGGCGTGTTACATCAACGGGGCCAGCGCCCTTCTGGGCGCCATCGCCGACAAGTTTGCCGTAAAGCCGGGGGGCACGACGGCGGACGGGAAGATCTCGCTGCTGAAGGCCCGCTGCTTGGGGGCGTGCAGCATGGCGCCGGCGGTGGTCGTCGACGGGGACATCCAGGGCCATATGGGGCCGGGACAACTGGTCAAGCTGTTGGAGGAGCTATGAGTAACCAGACGGCCGAGGGCGCCGGTGCGGCCCGGCCCCACCGTCAACCCGAACCGCTCCTGCCCGAGGGTGACGTAAGGGTATCGGCCAACGTGTGCCAGGCCGCCGGTTGCCTGTCGATGGGGTCCGAGCAACTGTTCGAAAACCTCCGAGAAGCAGTCCTGGCCAAGGGCCTCGACGATGTGGCCGTCAGGCGGGTCGGTTGCCTCGGGCTGTGCGCGGCCGGACCGCTCGTGCTCGTCCCCGAGCAGGGCCGGCTGTTCGAGCGGGCTCAGCCCGGCGGTCCTCAAGGAGTAAGCGAGCTTATACGTAGCCTCTCGGGCGACGGTGACGGCGGTCGGCCGCTGGCCACCGACCCGTTCTTTTCGCACCAGGTGAAGGTGGTCCTGGAACGGTGCGGCACCGTCGACCCCGAGAGGCTAGAGGATTACGTGGCCACCGGCGGTTACGAGGCGCTGGCCCAGGCCGTCGGGACCATGACGCCCGACGACGTGATCGCCGAAGTGGTGCGGAGCGGGCTGCGGGGCCGGGGCGGGGCCGGGTACCCTACCGGGCTCAAATGGCGGACGGTGGCCAAGTCCGCCGCGCCCGAGGGCAGGTTCGTCGTCTGCAATGCAGATGAGGGCGACCCGGGCGCCTTCATGGACCGCAGCGTGCTGGAGAGTTGTCCGCAACAGGTCCTCGAAGGCATGGCCATAGCCGGTTATGCCGTCGGTGCCAACCGGGGCTACGTCTACGTCCGGGCCGAGTACCCGTTAGCCGTGAAGCGCCTGTCCAGCGCCATTCGCCAGGCCGAGCACGATGGCCATCTCGGGCGGGACATAGCCGGTACCCGCTTCGATTTCCAGGTCGAAGTGCGCATCGGCGCCGGCGCCTTTGTGTGCGGCGAGGAGACGGCTCTTATCGCGTCTATTCAAGGCGGCAGGGGCACGCCCCGGCCACGGCCCCCATACCCGGCCGCTTCGGGCTTGTGGGGTTGCCCGACATTGATAAACAATGTCGAGACCTTCGCCAATATCCCGGCAGTGATAACCCGAGGTGGAGACTGGCTGAACGCTATTGGCACCGAACGGTCCAAGGGGACCAAGGTTTTCGCCCTTGCCGGAGCGGTCACCAACACAGGCCTCATCGAAGTCCCGATGGGCCTGACCCTGCGCCAGATCGTTTTCGAGATCGGCGGAGGTTTGGCGGAAGGCCGCCGGTTCAAGGCCGTCCAGACGGGCGGTCCTTCGGGTGGTTGTATCCCCAAAAGCCTTCTGGACATGCCCGTGGATTACGAGTCGCTGGCCCAGGCCGGCTCCATCATGGGGTCGGGCGGGATGATCGTGATGGACGACCGGACATGCATGGTCGACGTGGCCAAATTTTTCATGGATTTCTGCCGGGAAGAGTCGTGCGGCAAGTGCCTGCCGTGCCGGGTGGGCACAGAGGAGATGTACCGGCTGCTCGAGCGCATAACTACGGGTAAGGCCACCAGGGCCCACCTGGCCCAGCTGGAGAGCTTGGCCGGCATGGTGAAGGCTACGAGCCTATGCGGGCTCGGGCAAGGAGCCCCCAACCCCGTCTTCTCCACGTTGCGCTATTTCCGGGACGAGTACCTGGCCCATGTAGACGACCGTGCATGCCCGGCCGGCGTCTGCCCGATCACCCAGGAGAGCCCGGGGATGCCGGTAGAAGGCGCTCTGGCCGGGACGAGGAGGAGCGGAGGAGCATCATGAGCGATGTACGGACCCTCGTCATCGACGGCGCAGATGTGGCCGCCACTTCGGACCAAACCGTGCTCTCGGCGGCCCGGGAAAATGGCATCCACATCCCCACGCTGTGCCACCTGGAGGGGCTCTCGGACGTAGGCGCCTGTCGCTTGTGCGTCGTCGAGGTAGAAGGCAGCCCGAAATTATTGGCCGCCTGTACGACAAAGGTCGAAGAAGGCATGAAAGTGACGACCGCTTCAGACCGCCTCGCCGCTTACCGCCGTAGCATAACCGAGCTGTTCTTCCTGGAACGCAACCACGTTTGTGCGGTCTGTGTAGCCAACAACCATTGCGAGCTTCAGGACCAGGCCCGGCAACTCGAACTCACCCACTTCGAGCTCCCGCCCCTTCATCCCGAGGTGGCAGTGGACGCCACCCACGAGCGTTTCGTGTTGGACCAGAACCGTTGCATCCTGTGCACCCGTTGCGTGCGGGTATGCGACGAGGTAGAGGGGGCGCATACCTGGGACATCCAGGGCCGGGGGGCCAACGCTCGGCTCGTTTGCGACCTTGGTGCACCCTGGGGCAGTTCGACGACATGCACGAGTTGTGGCAAGTGCGTACAGGTTTGCCCCACCGGGGCGCTGTTCGAGAAGGGCCGTTCGGTGGCCGAGGCCAAGTCGCGCCGGCCATATTTACCGTACCTCATGAGGGCTGACAGGCATGAACCATGACCAGTGAAAAGCCGAAATTGGCCACTGTTTGGCTGGACGGCTGCTCGGGCTGCCACATGTCGTTCCTCGACATGGACGAGCGGCTGCTGGAACTGGCCAGCCGGGCTGAGCTCGTTTACAGCCCGCTGGTCGACACGAAGGAGTTCCCTGAGGGGGTGGACATCACCCTGGTCGAGGGGGCCGTCAGTTCGGAGGAAGACCTGCGCAAGATCAGGCTGGTCCGCCACCGGACACGGGTGCTGGTCTCGCTCGGCGACTGCGCCGTGACGAGCAACGTGCCCGGTATGCGCAACCCGTTCGGGCCCCAGCCGGCCCTGGACCGAGCGTACCTGGAGAACGCCACCCTAAATAGGGCGGTGCCTTGTGAAGTGGTCCCGGCGCTCCTTTCAGAATCCCTCCCGGTACACGCCTGGGTGCCGGTGGACGTGTTCATCACCGGCTGCCCCCCGTCGGCTGACCGCATATTCGAGGTGATCGTGGGGCTTCTCGACGGCACGGTGGCAGATGCCGCCAAAGTGTCGCGGTTCGGATGAAGCGGAGGGCTAATTGTGAGTGAAATCGTTATCGAACCAATTACCCGGATCGAGGGCCATGCCAAGATCACCGTCTTTCTGAATGAAGCGGGGGAGGTGAGGGACGCCCATTTCCATGTCACGCAGTTCCGGGGTTTCGAACGGATCGCGCAAGGCCGCCCGGTGCACGAGATGCCCTCGCTTATGGCCCGTATTTGCGGTATTTGCCCCGTGAGCCACCTCGTAGCTTCAGCCAAGGCGTGCGACGAGATCCTCGGCGTATCCATCCCTCCGGTCGCCATCCGGCTGCGCCGGGTAATGAACCTGGCTCAGATAGTGCAGTCGCACGCCCTCAGTTTTTTCCATCTATCGTCACCGGACTTGCTCCTCGGCTTCGACCACGACCCGCAGGAGCGCAACCTCTTCGTGGTGGCAGAGCGGGCGCCGGAGCTGGCCAGAGACGGCATCGCCGTGCGCAAGTTCGGGCAGCAGATAATCGAGCGCTTGGGCGGAAAGCGGATCCACCCTGCATGGGTGGTACCGGGGGGGGTCAGCGCACCGCTCGAGCCGGCGCAACGGGATGCCATTCTGGCCGCGCTGCCCGACGCCCGCCGGCGGGCCACGCGGACGCTCGATTGGTTCAAGGCCAACCTGGCCACCTGGGTGGAAGAAGCGTCGGTGTTCGGGAGTTTCCCGAGCCTGTATATGGGCCTGGTCCATGACAACGGCAACGCCGCTTATTCCGATGGTGACCTCCGGGTCGTCGACGCCGACGGAAACCGGCTCGTTGACAGGGCGGACCCCAGACCGTACTGGGACTACATCGGCGAGGCGGTAGAGCCCTGGTCGTACTTGAAATCCACTTATTACAAGCCCCTCGGGTACCCCGCCGGTCTATACCGGGTCGGGCCGCTGGCCCGCCTCAATGTCGTCGACCAGTTGGGGACGCCGGCCGCCAACGCCGAGCTGCAGGAGTACCGCTCGCGGCTCGGGCGTTACCCGAGCAGTTCTTTTCAATACCATTGGGCCCGGCTGATAGAAGTGCTCCATTGCATCGATACGCTGGAGGAGCTGCTGGCCGACCCCGGGATCCTGGGCTCTGACGTGCGGGCGAAGGCGGCGGTCAACTGTCGCGAAGGCGTCGGGGTGTCGGAAGCACCTCGAGGCACTTTGTTCCACCACTACCGCGTCGACGAAGACGGGGTGGTGCAATGGGTCAACCTGGTCATAGCCACAGGCCACAACAACCTGGCCATGAACAAGGCCGTCCTGCAGGTGGCGCGTCATTACATCAAGGGCGAACAGGTGCGAGAAGGGGCATTGAACCGGGTCGAAGCCGTTATCCGGGCCTACGACCCGTGCCTGTCCTGCTCGACCCACGCCGTCGGGCAAATGCCGCTGGAAATCGATGTAGTGGCCCCGGGCGGGGAGGTCGTGCGCCGATTGTCCCGCCCCGTCACGTGAGGGCGGCGATGAAACCAGGTCGTGTCATTGTTATCGGGTACGGCAACGACCTCCGTGGGGACGACGGCGTGGGCCAGGAAGTGGCCAAGGCGCTCTGCTTTGGCCGCCACTCCGTGCCCGCTGTCGCCCCAGCCGGCTTCTTCTGGTCGCCACAGTTGCTGCCCGAGATGGCGCTGGATCTGTCCGGGTCGAGGTTTGCGGTATTCGTGGACGCCGCTTACGACGGCAACCCTCCGGGCTCGGTAAACGTGCACCGGCTTGACCCCGAGAGCACAGCCGGGGACGGTCCGGCCGGCCGAGCCGGTGCTGTGGGGTGTTGGCTCGACCTCAGCCCGAAAAGGCTGCTCTCTCTGTCTCGCCAACTTTATGGCCAGGCGCCGGCGGCAGTGTTGGTTACGGTGAGTGTGGGCGCCGCCGAGATCGGGGAGGTTTTGTCCCCGCCGGTCCGGGCCGCCGTGCCTGTAGCGGTGGAGGCCGTTCGGCGCGTGGTCGCATCCTGGCGCCTTTGTCTCGCATGTGACAAGACCAAGGTGCTGTATGCATGAGCTGTCACTGGTAGAGGAGCTGGTGGCCGCCTGCCGTCAACGGGCGGGAGGCAAGGCCATCTGTCGCGTCGTAGTGCGGTGCCCGGAGAGCCTAGACGTTGAAGAATTGACCTCCGGTTTTGCGCTGGCGGCCAAGGAGCTGGCCGCTCGCACGGGTGACTCCTGCCTGGCGCGAGCGGAGCTGAAAGTAACGCTCGTCCCGGTCGACGTAAGTTGCGCTTGCGGTTACAAAGGCCGGCCCGGGGCAGACTATCTCGCCGGACATATGGCCATTTGCCCGGCGTGCGGTCATGTCGGCGAGGCGGAGGCCGGCCTGGAGCTGGTCAGCATGAGCTTTTCGAACGGGGTCGAGCCTTTCGGCCCCACCTGAGGGACTAAGTCCCCTAGGCCGGTCACGGCTACCACCAGTAGAAGTTGTAGTAGCAGGCACCAGCCAGCTGCACAAGTACTAGTGGAGGTCGGCCCGGCCATGACTGACAGGATCTGCGTCGACGGCAACGAGGCTGCCGCCCGCGTCGCTTATTCGCTGGCGGAGGTGATCGCCATTTACCCGATCACGCCGGCTTCGCCGATGGGCGAGCACGCCGATGACTGGGCGGCGAGAGGCCGTCCCAACCTGTGGGGTGAAATCCCCGAGATCGTCGAGATGCAGTCGGAGGCGGGGGCGGCGGGGGCACTGCACGGGGCGCTCCAAAAAGGGGCACTGGCCACCACCTTCACCGCCTCACAGGGTTTGCTCTTGATGCTTCCCAATATGTTCAAAATGGCGGGGGAGCTGTTACCCACGGTCATCCACGTGGCCGCCCGTACGGTCGCCACTCACGCCCTGTCCATTTTCGGGGACCATTCGGACGTTATGGCCGCCCGGACTACGGGGTGGTCGATGCTGTGCTCGAGCTCGGTGCAGGAGGCGCAGGACTTCGCTCTGGTAGCCCATGTGGCCGCCCTCGAGTCACGTGTCCCCTTCCTGCACTTCTTCGACGGCTTCCGGACATCCCACGAAATTGCCACGATCGACCCGCTCAGCGACGCCGACATTGGCTCCCTGGTTGACACCGACGCCGTACTGGCGTTCAGGTCACGTGGCATGAGCCCTGACCGGCCGGATGTACGGGGGACGGCGCAGAACCCGGATGTGTTTTTCCAGGGGCGGGAGGCGGGTAACCGCTATTACGCGGCCGTCCCTTCGATCGTGGCTCATTACATGGACAGGCTTTTTGCCCGCACTGGCCGTCGCTATGGGCTCGTCGAGTACCATGGCGCGCCCGACGCCGAACGGGTGGTCGTGGCCATGGGTTCGGGGTGCGGCGCCATCGAAGAGGTTGTAGACCATATGGTGGCCGAAGGCGAGCGAGTAGGCGTGGTGAAGGTCCGGCTGTTCCGGCCTTTCCCCTCTGAGGTCCTGGTGAAGGCGTTGCCGCCGACGACCAGGGCCATAGCCGTACTGGACCGCTGCAAAGAGGCCGGGAGCGTGGGCGAACCGTTGTACCTCGATGTTCGGGCCGCCATCGACGAGGCGATGAGCGGCGCGGGCGAGGCGGCTCCTTTCCTGGAGAGCCCGCTGGTGATCGGCGGGCGCTATGGGCTGTCTTCGAAAGAGTTCAACCCTGCCATGGCAAAAGCGGTTTTCGACGAACTGGACCGGGAGCGCCCGAAGCGCCACTTCACCGTCGGGATAAAGGACGACCTGACCAATCTCAGCTTGGAGTGGGACACGGCCTACCAGCTCCCTCGTCCGTCCCGCGAGTTGCAGGCCGTGTTTTACGGGCTCGGGTCCGACGGCACCGTGGGGGCCAATAAGAACAGCGCCAAGATCATTTCGGGCGCCGCCGGGCTGTACGCCCAGGGCTATTTTGTCTACGATTCCAAGAAGTCGGGGGCGATGACGGTATCGCACCTGCGCTTTGGCCCGTCGCCAATCCGTTCGACGTACCTGGTCAGCGGGGCTGATTTCGTGGCCTGCCATCAGTTCGGGTTAATGGAACGGGCCGATGTCCTAGACGTGGCCAAGGATGGGGCCAAGTTCTTGCTCAACTGTTCCTGGGGCCCCGATGAGGTCTGGCCGCACCTGAGCCGCTGGGTGCGAGGCGAGATCCTGGCCAAGCACCTGGAAATGTGGGTCGTGGACGCCGGCAGCATCGCCGGCGGGGCCGGGCTCGGCAACCGGATCAACACCGTCATGCAGGTGTGCTTTTTTGCTCTGTCCGGGGTGATACCGGCCGGCGCGGCCATCGAGAGCATCAAGAATGCAGCCCAAAAGAGCTATGCCAAACGAGGCCAAGCAATCGTCGACCGCAACTTCGCCGCCATCGACGCCGCCTTGGCCGGCCTGCAGCGAGTGCAGATCCCCGAACGGGCGCTAGCGCGAGCCGGGGCCGGCTCCGACGTGGACTTCGAGTTCGGCCCGCGGGCCGCGGAGCAGGCCGGTGGTGCCGATTTCGTCCATCGGGTGACGCTGCCGTTGATAGCGGGCGAGGGCGATGAGCTCCCCACCTCTGCACTGCCCCCGGATGGACGGTTCCCGGCCGGCACGTCGAAGCTGGAAAAGAGGCGGTTGGCGGTCGATATCCCGGTGTGGGACCCGTCGCTTTGCACCGACTGCGGAAAATGTGTCATCGTCTGCCCCCACGCCGCCCTACGGATGAAGGTCTTCTCGCCCGAAGCGCTGAACGCGGCAGGCGAGGCGCCGGCCAGTTTCCAGTCGAAGGACTTCCGGTCGAAAGACCTGACCGGCCATCTGATGTCGATCCAGGTGTCGCCCGACGACTGCACCGGTTGCCGGCTCTGCGTCGAAGTGTGCCCGGCGAAGTCCAAGACGGAGCCGGAGCACCGGTCGATCAACATGGCCCCCGTCGCGTCGCAGCGCCCGGCCGAGCTGGTGAACTGGGACTTTTTCAAGAGCCTCCCGGCCGTCGACCGGTGCGCGTTGCCGCACGACACTGTGAAGGGGGCGGCCACGCTCGAGCCGCTGTTCGAGTTTTCCGGTGCATGCTCGGGGTGCGGCGAAACCCCTTACTTGCGCCTGCTGTCCCAACTTTTCGGGGACAGGCTCCTTATCGCCAACGCCACCGGTTGCTCGTCCATCTACGGCGGCAACTTGCCCACGACCCCGTGGGCCGTGAACGCCGATGGGCGCGGCCCCGCCTGGGCCAACTCGCTGTTCGAGGACAACGCCGAGTTCGGGTTGGGTATCAGGGTGGGCCTGGAAGCGCAGGAACGGCTGGCCCGTCGCCTTTTGGCCTCGTTGGCCCCGCAATTAGGCGAGGATCTGGCGACGGCGGTCCTCGCCGGCGTTGCCGAGGGTACCGAGGAAGGGATCGCGGGCCAGCGCCAGCGCATCAGCCGGTTGAAATCCCGCCTCCAGGCTATCAAAGACAAGGGCCACGTCCCTCCCGAAGTGGAGCAACTTGAAGTGCTGGTCGACTCCCTGGTGCGCAAGTCGGTATGGATAGTGGGCGGCGACGGGTGGGCCTACGACATAGGTTTTGGCGGGCTGGACCAGGTGCTGTCCTCGGGCGCGAACGTCAACATCCTGGTCCTCGACACGGAGGTTTACTCCAACACTGGCGGGCAGGCCTCGAAGTCGACGCCCCGAGGAGCGGTGGCCCGGTTTGCTGCCGCCGGCAAGGGCACGCCGAAGAAGGACCTGGCCAGTGTGGCCCGTTCGTACGGCAACGTCTATGTGGCCCAGGTAGCACTGGGGGCCAACGACATCCAGACGGTAAAGGCGTTCCTGGAAGCCGAGGCTTATCACGGGCCGTCGCTCATTATCGCTTATGCCACGTGCATCGAACATGGCATCGAGATGGCTCTTTCGATGGGCCACCAGAAGCAGGCGGTGCAGTCCGGCTACTGGCCGTTGTACCGGTACCACCCAGGAGAGGAGGCCTCGAGCCACCCCTTCAAGCTCGATTCCAAAGAGCCATCTGTCCCGGTGAGCGACTTTGTCGGGTCGGAGGTACGTTATACCGCTCTGGCTCGGGAAGACCCCGAACACGCTCACCGCTTGCTCGAGTTGCTCGAGGAGGACACCGCCGAACGGTGGCATTACTACACCCAGCTGGCCGGTGTCGAGCGCAAGGCCCCGGAGGCGGAAGAAGACGCCGAAGGACATGAGGAAGGCCTGCAGCCACCGGCCTGCCGGCCAAAAGGGACGAGATAGCACGTCGAGCTGGGGACAAAGACAGGAGGAACTGCCATGAGAGTCTGGATCGAGCAGGATTACTGCACCGGGGACGCCCTTTGTGAGGACCTGTGCCCGGACGTCTTCGAGATGGGTGACGACGGCCTGGCCCACGTAAAGGGCGAAAGCGCAGGACTGGTGGACGGCATACCGGCCGTCACCGTCCCGCCGGATCTGGAAGAGGTCGTTCGCGATGCCGAGGCGCAATGCGCCGGCGAATGCATCCACGTGTCGGAATGACTGCAGGCCCGGGGTAGCGGGGCCGAATGGGCCCTTTTCCCCTAGGGCCGCCTGCGTGGCGGGCGGGATAATTGTGTCAAAAGAAAGCAAGGTACATCCGGGAAGAGAATTAGTGAGCCGCAGGGTGCTAATGCCTTAGAAATGGAGGAAAGGCTCATGGCCAAGTATGTTTATGACTTTTGCGAGGGCAGCCGAAAGATGGTCGACCTGTTGGGAGGCAAGGGTGCCAACCTCGCCGAAATGACCAACCTGGGCCTACCTGTCCCACCCGGGTTCACGATTACAACCGAAGCGTGCCGGACGTTCCTGACCACCGGGTCGCCGCCGCCACGCCTGCACCACGAAATTAGTGAGCACCTGGCTCGTTTGGAGCACGAGAGGGGTAAGAAGCTGGGGGATCCCGATGACCCCCTGCTGGTATCGGTGCGAAGCGGGGCGAAATTCTCCATGCCCGGCATGATGGATACCGTCCTCGACATCGGCATCAACGATGTCTCCGTTCAAGGGCTGGCCAAGCAGGCCTGTGACGAGCGCTTCGCGTGGGACTCCTATCGCCGTTTGGTGCAGATGTTTGCCAAGACGGTGCTCGGCGTGGACGGCAGCCTGTTCGAAGCCGCCCTTTCGGACCTGAAGAAACAGAAGCAGGCGGCGACGGACCTCGACCTGGAAGTGGGCGACCTGCAGGAACTGGTCACCATCTACAAGGCGATCGTCGAGCGACAGACCGGTGACGAGTTCCCTGCATCGCCACGAGAGCAACTCGACGCCGCCATCCTCGGCGTTTTCAATTCGTGGAACGGCGAGCGAGCGCGTATTTACCGGCGGCAGGAGCGGATACCCGACGACCTGGGCACGGCGGTGACCGTGGTGGCGATGGTCTTCGGCAACCTCAACCTGAGCTCCGGCACCGGGGTGGCGTTCACCCGTGACCCGGCGACCGGTAACAGGGGCGTCTATGGCGATTACCTGCAGGATGCGCAGGGCGAGGATGTCGTCGCCGGTATCCGCAACACCATGCCTCTCGAGCACCTCGAGGAGCTGAACGAGCCGGCATACAACCAACTGCTGGACATAATGAGCACGCTCGAGCACCATTACCGGGACCTGTGCGATATCGAGTTCACCATCGAGAACGGCAAGCTCTGGATGCTGCAAACGAGGGTGGGCAAGCGTACGGCGGCGGCCGCCTTCCGCATCGCCACCCAGCTGGTCGATGAGGGTGTGATCTCGTTGGACGAGGCCCTCGGCCGCGTGAGTGGGGCCGGGTTGGCCGAGTTGATGTTCCCTCGCTTCGACGAGTCAGCCGCGACCACCTGCCTGACGACGGGGATGGGGGCCAGCCCGGGAGCGGCGGTTGGAAAGGCGGTTTTCGACTCGGCCACGGCCGCCGCCTGGGCGGCCAAGGGCGAGGCCGTCATCCTGGTCCGGACCGAGACCAACCCGGACGATTTGCCCGGGATGGTGGCCGCCAAAGGGATCCTGACCCGGCGAGGGGGCAAGACGAGCCACGCCGCCGTTGTCGCCCGGGGGATGGGGAAGACCTGCGTCGTCGCCGCCCAGGGACTGCGCATCGACACCGTGGCCAGGCAATTTACGGCCCCTGACGGCTCGGTCGTCCCGGAGGGGGGTGTGATTTCGATAGATGGTAAAACCGGCGCCGTTTATCGGGGTGAGGTGCCCGTGGTCGCCTCTCCGCTGGTCGAGTTCTTCGAAGGTACTTTCGATGCCGCCGCCTCCGACCTCGAGACGCGCGACCTCGTTGCCTCGGTGACCCGGCTCCTGCATCACGCTGACGCCCGGCGTCATCTGTTCGTGCGGGCCAATGCCGACATGCCCGATGACGCTCGACGGGCCCGCGCCTTCGGGGCAGCCGGGATCGGGCTGTGCCGCACCGAGCACATGTTCCTCGGTGAGAGGCGGCGCCTGGTCGAGCGGCTCATCCTGGCCGGAGAGGATGAGGCAGAACGCAAGGCCGCTCTCGACGCCCTGCTGCCGCTCCAGAGGGCGGACTTTGCGGCCATTCTGAAAGAAATGGACGGATTGCCCGTCACCATCCGCCTCATAGACCCTCCACTGCACGAGTTCCTGCCGGACATCACCGAATTGTCAGTGCGGGCGGCCGTGGCCGAGGCCGAGGACCGCCATGACGAGGAAGCCGAGCGGCTCTTGCCGGCCGTCCGCCGGCTGCACGAGGCCAACCCCATGCTGGGGTTGCGCGGCGTGCGGCTTTGCCTGGCTATACCGGGCTTGGTCGAACTCCAGGTGCGCGCCATAGCCGAAGCCGCCGCCCAGAGGCGCAAGGAAGGTGGCGACCCCGTCGTTGAGGTCATGGTCCCGGTGGTTAGCTCCGTCCAGGAGCTCGAGCACGTCCGGGAGATAGCCGAGGCTGTGATCGATGCCGTGGCTGAAGAATCGGGAGTTCACCTGGAAAAGGTCATAGGGACGATGATCGAGCTGCCCAGAGCCTGCTTGACAGCCCGGCAGATTGCCGGGGCGGCCGACTTCTTTTCCTTCGGGACCAACGACCTGACCCAGACGACCTGGGGCTTCTCTCGTGACGACTGTGAGGCCTCGTTCTTCCCTCGTTACATAGACATGGGCATTTTCGGGACCTCGCCATTCGAAACGATCGACCAGGAAGGAGTCGGCGCCCTCGTGCAGCTGGCGACGAAGACAGCCCGGGTGGTCAACCCGGACATCGAGGTAGGTGTGTGCGGCGAGCACGGAGGAGACCCGCGCAGTATCCACTTCTTCCACGATGTCGGCCTCGACTACGTGTCGTGCTCGCCCTTCAGGGTCCCCATTGCCCGGCTGGAAGCAGGCAGGGCGGCGCTGCCCAAGACGGTGGCCGGGTCGGTCAGCGCCTCGCGCTGAATGGCCGGGAAGTAGTTGGCGGGGCGGCACTGCCGCCCCGCCAATGATAGGCGAAGACTTTTTCGCAATGCCGCCTTCGGCTCATCATATGGTGATCTTTACGGCGTGGCGCTGAGGAGAAATGGGCTCAGCCGTCACGGCGGTGCACGAGGACCGGGCAGTGAGCGTTGGTGACGCAGTGCTCGCTGACCGATCCCAAGAGCATGCCGACGAATTCGCCGTGACCCCGGCTCCCGACCACGAGCAATTCCGCCCCCCGCGAGGCCTCCACCAGTACGGGTGCCGGATGCCCTTCGACCACGCTCGTGTCTACCTCGATGCGCGGGTGGTCCTTGCGCACCAGTTCGACCGCCTGTGCCAGTACCTTCTGAGCATCCGCAGTCGGATCCCAGTCGCTGGGGTATGGCAAGGGCCCGCCGTAGGTCGTCGGCCACTCCCAGGTCGTGATGACTTTCAGGCGGGCTCCCGTTAACACCGCTTGGCCAGCGGCCCAGCCCAACGCCCCCACCGAGTTTTCCGAACCGTCCACGCCGACGACGATCGGACGGTCGGTCCGTGGCTCCAAGTCAGTCTGCTCAGATGAACCTGCGCTCATGTTCTCATCATTACCGAGCGAGTTGCTCCTGCGCCAGTTGGCGCGCCAACAACGGTTGAGGACGCCCGCCAGCCGGACTGGCCATAACGGAGCCGACTTGATGGGTGCTAAAAGGTCTTGGCCACCATGACCTTGTGCCCTGGTCCGTGGCCGCCCTGGTTGGAGATCCTGGTTACATGCTCCACTTCATACATGCAACATCGTCAGAGCGGACGGGCCTTCGGGGGCACTGGCACCGCGCCGCCGCCGGCCAGTCCGCCAGCCAACAACGGTACGTCGCCCGCAAAGATCTTGGCATGGCCAAAGAAGCTCTGTTCCGGGCGCAAGATTCGGGTGGCGTCGTCCGGCTCCTGGCGGACAAGAAAGCCAACAATCTGGGCCCGGCAACGAATGCCGGCGACGAGCTGGCCTCGGCATTGGCGGACCTACGGACGGCGCTTGACAGCCCGATCTTGCGGGTGGGCCAGATAGTCGAGCAAATGATCGATGTCTGGGCGCTGGCGGCGAACGTGGACCCCGCCGCGGCCAAGCCGGTGGAGGCGTTGCTGTGGGCCATGGAGGGATGCGACCTGGTGACGGCCGGGCAGGTGCGGGCTACTTGCGACCAGGTCGAAGCCGTCCTCCGGTCGCCAGCCGTACCGGCTGTCTCCTAGGGCCGGAAGGCCTGAGGGCTTGTGACCACGTGCCCCGTCATGCTGGCGTGGAACCTCCATAGTTTTGGTGTTGAGGACCCCTAATCACCCAGGAGTGACCGAAATGACAGTAAGGGTTGGCATAAACGGGTTTGGCCGCATCGGCCGGAATTACTTGCGAGCCGTCCTCGAGCAGGACGCGGATATCGAGGTGGTGGCGGCCAACGACCTGGCCCCTCCGGCCAGCAGTGCCCATTTGTTGAAGTACGACTCGACGTTCGGCCGGCTCGGGCACGAGCTCAAGGTGTCGGGCGACACGCTGGCCGTGGGTACTCAAAGCTTCAGGGTGTTTTCGGAGAAGGACCCGAGGGAGATCCCGTGGGGAAGTCTGGGTGCCGACATAGTCATCGAGTCCACCGGCAAGTTCAGGAGCGGGGAGAAGGCCCGGGCGCACATCGATGCGGGGGCCAAGCGGGTCATTATTTCCGCCCCTGGCACCGACGTTGATGCCACGTTCGTGGTCGGCGTCAACGACGACACCTTCGTGCCGGGCAAACACTTCATTATCTCGAACGCAAGTTGCACCACGAACTGTTTCGCGCCGATGATCAAAGTCCTCGACGACGCATTCGGCGTCGAGAAGGGGCTTATGACGACGGTCCATGCTTATACCAACGACCAGAACCTCCTGGACCTGGTGCACAAAGACCTGCGCCGGGCGCGGGCGGCGGCCGTCAACATCGTGCCGGCCAGCACCGGCGCGGCCCGGGCCACGAGCGTCGTGCTGCCCAGAATGGAAGGACGGCTGGATGGTTCGGCGCTTCGGGTGCCGGTGGTGGACGGCTCCATAACCGACTTCACCGGGGTGCTGGGGCGCGAGGTCACCGCTGAAGAGGTGAACGAAGCCTTCAAGGCGGCCGCCACCGTGGGCCAGCTGGCCAAGGTTCTGGTCTACACGGATGAGCCGATCGTGAGCTCAGACATAGTGGGCTCCCCGGCCAGCTGTACCTTCGACTCCCAGCTCACCCTGGCCAACGGGGCGCTCGTCAAGGTTTTCGGCTGGTATGACAACGAGTGGGGTTACAGCAACCGCCTGGTGGACCTCACGTTGATTGTGGGGCGAGCCTGATGGCAGCACAAGGGTACAACCCCATGCAGCTGCCGCAGCTCGAAGATCTGGGGCCGGTGAAGGGCCGGCGCGTCTTGGTCCGCTGTGACTTCAACGTCCCGATGGCGGCCGGCGTCATTACCGACGACCTCCGTATTCGCCTGCCAATCGAGACACTGACCTGGCTGCTGGACCAAGGGGCCGAGAAGCTCACCGTTTGCAGCCACCTGGGCCGGCCCAAGGGCCGGCCCGACCCGTGGTACGCCATCGCTCCGGTACGCCGGCGCCTGTACGAACTGCTCGAGGCCAAAGAGGCCGACATAGGCCGCGTCGAGGTCCTGGAGAACCTGCGCTTCGATCCCCGGGAAGAGCAAAACGACCCATCCTTTGTCGCCGAACTGGTGGAGGGCCAGGACCTGTACGTCGACGATGCTTTTGGTGCGGCTCACCGCGCCCACGCATCGATCGTCGGTCCGCCGGCCCTGCTGCCCTCGGCCGCCGGGCGGGTCCTGGCCCGGGAGGTGCAGGTGCTCGACCGGCTGATGCACCGGCCCGAGCGGCCGTTCGTGGCTGTGCTCGGAGGGGCCAAAGTGTCAGACAAACTTGGCGTAATCGAGGCGCTGCTGGCCAAAGTCGATACGTTGCTGGTCGGCGGGGGCATGTGTTTCACGTTCCTGGCCGCCCAGGGGCGTGCCACCGGCGGTTCGCTCCTGGAGAAGGGCCGCGTCGAGACGTGCAGGTCACTATTTGCTGCCGCCGAAGCTACGGGCAAGCGCATCCAGGTGCCCGTGGACGTCCTGGCTCTGTCGCCGGGCAGCAAGTTCGGCTCCGGGGACGAACGCACTGGTGACATCCTTTACGCGGAGACCGACCTTCCTGCGGAGTGGGTGGGCGTTGACATAGGGCATAAGACGGCGGCGTTGTTTGCCGGTGAGATCCGTCTGGCCGGGAGCGTGTTCTGGAACGGCCCGATGGGTGTCTTCGAGGACCCGCGCTTTGCCGCCGGTACCAGGGTCGTAGCCAAAGCAGTGGCATCGACGGACGCATTCTCGGTCGTGGGCGGGGGGGACACCGCCAGCGCTCTGAGGAAGTTCGGACTGGAGGGTAGGGTTGACCACCTCTCCACCGGTGGAGGAGCGTCCCTCGAGTTCATCGAGAAAGGCGACCTGCCCGGCCTGAAGGCGCTGCGTGAAGCGACGGCCCGCCCGCACGCCCTGCTGACTTAGCCCGGTTTCGTCACGGTTTCGCCCGGTTGCCGTTGGACCTGGCCCGGCAGCCGGGCGAACAGGCGGCGGCGCGGTGCCGGAACGCCGGCCTGCGGCCCGAACTTTGACCGGGCTTCAGGGGAGAATCAGGCGGCCCCGCTTCGACTAATAACCTTTTCAGACGGCACTTGCCCGATCCACCGCCATACTCACAAGTTGCTTTTCCCGCAGCCGGAGCAGTTCGTACAGTAATTCTTGCCTCGGCTCCAGCGGCGCCACGGAACGCCTGTAACTCAGGGCTCCGAGTTGCCACCGCACTGCCATTAGTTCCGGCCGTGCCATACGGGCTTTATCGTCTGTGAGCTCATCTCGCTGTGGTGGCGCTGGTGGCCAGCGCTCATCCGCCCGGGTTGAGCAAACTGTGGCGGGACACGCCATCGACTTTTTCATCCGGCCACTCTTGCCGGCGTATGCCGGTATGCCGGCCACGTCAAGCCGACAATGTCGCCTGTTCTCTCATCGAGCAGCCCGGTGGCGGCACCGTGGCCCTCCTTCAGGCCTTCTATGGCCTGTGCCTGTGCCGCGACCGTATCGGAGAGCTTCTCGACCAGCTCTGCTAGAGCGATGGCGGCCTTGAGAGTGTTCGCCAAGCTTTCGCGCTCGAGGCGGACCTCTTGCTCCAGCCTCTGTATCCGGCCCTCGTGGTCCAGCCCGTCTCCGGCTTCCCAGTGAGCCACCAGCCCTGTCGTATTTGTTGTCCAGTCACCCACCTTGCCGCACCTCCTTTTGGTTATCCGGATCTCCACCCAAAGTTCACTCTTCAGGGAAACACGGCACCGGCCGTTTGGGCCGAGGCCGTTGGTCACCGGGGCAGGGGACTTCAGACCACACGGGCGCACGGGGATTTTGGGGCCAGTCATGACGCCGGCCGGTCCAGGCATAGCCGGCTTGCGGGGACGAGCGGTTGGTCGACAGGGTAGCCGGGACTTTCGGCCCTATCGCGCTGGCCGGCGAGCGAAATACCATGGTTCTACGGCCGGTCGCCGTCCCGCTGGGGCCGCTCTCGACGACTTCCTGCCCCCCAGCTAGTGCGTCGGGGACAGGCGACCGGCCTTCTCGGGAGGGTGAACGTCGGCAGCCGAAGGAGAGCTAACCTGCACGCTGACACGGGAGTGAGGCAATGGCTCCATCCGCTTTTCGTCCCGGCAGGTCAGGAGAAAGGCCGTGCAACCATCGCGCCGGAACGCTGGGGCTGGCAGGCCTAGGCGCGTTGCTTGCCGCTCTGGGGCTTTCACTGGTTAGCGCCGGTCCCGCCGGCGCTCAGCCGACGACGTTCTATGTGGCGGCTGACGGCAGCAATGCCGGCAACGACTGCACATCGTCAGCCAACCCATGTGCCACCATCTCGTACGCCCTCACCTATGCGACCACATATGGGGACACGGTCCATGTCGCCGGCACCATCGATGACAGTCCGACCGTCCCCAACCAGGTCACAGTCACAGGGGCCGACGCGCCGGCGGCGTCTCCGGCCGTGATCAGTGGTGACGTCGTGCTGTGGTACTCGTCTACTCTGGCCGATCTCACGGTCGACGGGGGAGTGCGGGCGATGGGTGCAGACACGGTGACCGGGACCAGTGTCATCGGGGGTGGCATTGCCGCCCAGGAGGGGCTCACTGTGACCGCCAGCACCATCTCCGGCGGGGGAATAGATGCGCAGATGGCCGAGGTCACCGTCTCCTACAGCACCATCTCGGGCGGCGGGGACGGCATCGACCTGGAAGCTTCAAACCTCACCGTCTCCAACAGCACCATCTCGGGCAATGAGTTCGACGGCATCCATGGTGAAGCCAGCGGGTACGGCTTTTCGACCGCGGAAGTCTCCAACAGCACCATCTTGGGGAATGGCGAATTCGGCATAGACGACATTTCTGAGACTTCCGTTTCTGACAGCTCCGTCTCCGACAATGGCGGCGGTGGCATCACAGGAGTGTACGGACCGTTGAGGGTCACAAACAGCACCGTTTCCGACAATGGCGGCGCCGGTATCACGTGGGGCGATTGTTACAACATTTTCTCGGGCGGCCCGCCGGTGCCTTTTGTGTCCTGCCCCGTAACCGTCGCGGATAGCACGGTCACAGGCAACAAGGGCGACGGTATTGACGCGGAGATGGGTGACCCGACCTCCAGCGCCACGATTTCCGGTAGCACGATTTCGGCTAATGCCGGGGTAGGCATCAACGCTGAACAGGGCGCCGTGGTCTCGGCGAGCATGATCGAGGGCAACCAAGGGGGAGGACTTTACGTCAACGCCGGTGTCACCGGCTTTCTGGCGGGCAACGACATCAACATCTCGGGCAACACGATCTCGGGCAATACGGCACCGGCCGGCGGCGGCATGTACATCTGCGAGTGCGCCGGCCTGCCCTCCGACATCGTCATCTCCGGTAACGCCATCACCGGGAACAGGGCCACCGATGGTGGTGGCATTTACCTCTCGAGCCCCTTCGGCGCGACGATTTCGGACAACACGATCGCGGCCAACATAGCGACCAATGGCGGCGGGATATACAACGTCGGTGACGTCACTATAACTCTGTCCACATTCTCGGGGAATGTTGCCTCTCAGAGCAATGTGGTCGACAACGCGGCGGCGGCAGGTACGCCGGTGAGTACCGTCTGGGCGGCGGCGGACATCTTCGACGGGAGCTGTCAGAACATGGGGGCCTGGCGCGACGGGGGCTACAACGTCGGCAGCGACGGCAGCTGCCTGAACGGCGGGGCCGGCGACGTCAAATACGGGGCGAGCCTAAGCGCAAATGGGCTTCTCGGGCCCTTGGCTCAAAACGGCGGCCTGACCGAGACACTATTGCCGCTAGCGGGCAACCCCGCCATCGAGATAGTCCCGAGCGGTACCTCGGTGGTGCTGGACGCGACCCGTGTCACCTTGTGCCCGGTCACCGACCAGCGCGGCGTGACCAGCTCGCCGAGCGTCGCTTGCACCGCCGGATCCGTGCAGGTGTCGCCGACGACGCTGCACCTCAACATTTCGGCCCCCTACCAGGACAACGGAGTGACGGTGGTGAGCCTATGGTGGGCATCACCGCCAGGAGCCAGCAGTTTCAGCCTGACCGCCGATGAGAAAACGGCGATAGGCGTGTACAGCTACACAGCCACTGGGCTCCCGCAATCTAGAGCAAGCGCCCCGCTCATAGTCCAGGTCGAGGGGGCCACCGCGCTGTTCGGCTCGACCTTCCAGGTGACAGACAACCTGGGTGACGTCTCCAATCCGGTCAGCTATCCATGAGGCGCCGAAAGTCTCGCTCGAGGCAGCTGGAGGATGGCCACGCCTCGCCCGGCGTTGGTCGAAACCTGTCACGAAAGACCCCGGGCAGCCGGAAAGAGATGGATTTCCTAGTTGTTTCGCGATGTGGAGAGGGGTGGAGCCCTCGAAGGGATTGACCCCTTCTGAAGGTCCGGAACTACGGCCCGCTCACAAAAGTATATGGACCGCCAGGGTTGGCTGGGCCAGGGGCCAGTTGCGGCAGCGTGTACACGACACCATTGGCGTTGACAGGCGCAACGGCGGCGACCCCTGTACTGGCCGATGCACTGGACGACGTCAACGCCGATATCCCGAACCCGAGACCGGCGAAGGCGCACAAACCGATCGTTACTGTGGCTAAAAGGGTCTTCATATCTCCCACTCCTCTCGCTGAAAGGGGTTTCGGCCTGGACCAGGTCCCATTTTCCGACGCACAAGTCGTTTCGGAATTGGTCGTGGCGACCCCCGTTACTGGCCTCTCTTTAATTGCCCTTCATTAGCAATCTTAGCGCACATTTGAAGCTTCAAGCTGCGGCTCCATTAGAGAAGAAAGTACTTTTTGCCTTACCTAAATGCATTTCTTAGAGAATTCCGCATTAATTCTGAGAGGGTCTTAAAGGGGCATTATTGGCATAGCGACTTGATTATCGACGGCGGACCGAACCCCCCCATGCAGGCGTCCCTGAAGTCAACCAGGCTCTTTGGCGCTTGGACGTTGCCGTCCGTGGTCCCTTCGCTTCGGGCTGATTGACAACAGAGGCCGGAAAGGGCCCGCCGTGTGGTCCAGGGGAGCAGCAGCGGTGCAGAGCCGGGGGGAGGTCTTGGTCAGGCCGAAAGAACGACGCGGATACGTCTCGCGGTAGCGGCCCCGATTACGACCGTGGCGGCGCCGACGCCGAGCACGAGACTACCGTCAGGGCCTTTGGCGGTGACGGTAGCCTCGCATCCCGGCAAGAAGCGGTTTTCTTCCAGGTAGGCTAGCTCTTCCACATCAAACTCGCCTGGGTCGATCAGCCGGATGAGCCGCACGCGCTGGCCGACCTTGGCATCAGCGAGGCAGCTCGTCGGCTTCACTTCGGCACACAACCCTGGGATCGGGCAACCGTGCGGGCAGGTAGTCGGGTCGCCCAGAACGGCAACGAGGCGAGCCGCTACGTCATCAGAGATGATGTGTTCCCACCGGTCGGCTTCGGCATGGACCAGGTGCCACGGCAGGCCCAGGACATCAGCCAGAAGGCGAGCAGCGAGGCAGTGTTTACGCAGCACATTCTCGGCCAGTTCCCGTCCCGCGGTTGTCAGCGTCAGAACGCGGCGGTTGACGGTTATATAGCCGTCTTCTTCGAGACGGTGGACCATCTCGGAGACTGTGGGGGCGGCGTGGCCGAGCCGCTCGGCCAGCCGCGCCTGGATAGCCTCGGTCCTGTCGGCCTCCAGGAGGTATATGGCGACGAGGTATTGCTCCGTAGCGATATGGCCTCGGGGGTGCTCAACAATGGCCGACATGAAGTTGACCGTACAGCGACGAGCGGCACGTACGCAGGCTGCTTAAGGCCCAACGTGCCAAGGGATAAGGACCTTTTGGTCAGTACTCGGTGTGTCGAGCTAAGGCCCGGCCCGTGACCGCGGGTAACTGGGGGGCGTCTGAAGGCCTGAAGGAAAGAGCTGATGACCACTACATCTCATGGTCCTTCCGGTCTGAAGGACTTTCGTTCGGGCGGCATATGACTTTGGTCTCCGGTTCCCGGCTCAAATGCGGGCCACAATCGGGGTAGCTATGGTCGAGCACCCGTTTGGCGGCGCCCCGGCGCCAAGTCCTGCCACGGCCCGCGTTGACAGCCTGACAGATGAGTGCGCGCTGCACGAGCTGATCGGCTGCATCATCTGCAACCCGCAGCCTGAAGCCAGCCGGCAGCCGGACGGCCACGGCTTTGTCGCGTCATTCGACACTCAATGCGCCGAATGCGCCGGGCCGATCCGAAAGGGAAAGCATCGGGTCATAACGCGCCCAATAGAATGGGGGCGCTTGTTCCTGCATGAGGAATGTGCAAGAGGCTCCTTCCGGGCAGCCTGACCCTCCGGGAACTGGACGGTTAGTGTTTTGAGAGAGTGACACAAGCCTCTGGTTGGCCGGCCCGGGCCGGGCTTACATTGAGGCTCATGGTGGCTGACACGCAACATCGCACCGATGTGGACGAGTGGCTGGCGCAGGAGCTGAGGGCGCCGCCCGTCATCGACGAGGGGTGGGCCGAGCTTGTCGTCAAGGACATCTCCGGGCCGACCCTTCAGCAACCTCAGACCGAGCCGCAGGGCCAGCTGCCCGGGGATTACTACCTGGGCTGATGAGGCCGCTGAAGGGCCTTGACGCCACGGTGTTTCAAGGACTATTCGTGGCCCTCTCGGACTAAGGACCGGAGCCGGACTGGGCGGGCCGCAGTCCAGGGCGCTCCAATACTGCTCGGTAGCTGCTCCCGGGCTCAGGTGCGCGGATGGGGGTGGCCGGCCAGACCGGCCCAGCGTTCGTCGCAGAGAACCTGATGGGCGAATGGGAACAGGTCGGTGTCTTCAATGTCCGCGTGCAGGCAGAGCCGGCTCAGCAGTGGCCGCACGTCGCGAAGGCCTTCCAGGACCGCCATTGACAGGTCCCGGCGTAGAACCCGGTGTTCTGCTTCCAGCCGGCCGACTTCCTCGCCGGCCTCGCCCGCGTCCGTAAGCTGACCAAAGAGCCCACGTTCCTCCTCTGCCACGTGGGCATCGAAAAGGTTGAGCAACTTGGCCATCAGGGCGTAAGCCTGCCCAAAACGCCTCTCGGCGACCCTGGCTTCGATCTCGTTGGCCAGGTCTCTCATCTGTGCATGGTCATAAGCCAGGGAACAAAGTTCTGTTTCTGGTGCGCACCGACAATAAATGCACATTTCCGGCTCCTTCCTCCAGCACCTCCCTGCGCGCGTTCAGGCGCCGCCCTGGTTCGCGGGGAAAAGGTCCGCAGCGCATTGGCTGTTCAAACCCCTCGCCGACTGTGCCACGACTCCATGAGGCTCACCTCTATAGTTATCGTGCTGGCGGTGACTCGACATGGACCAGGGGCCAAAAGGCCGCTGGGGTAGGGGCCAAATTCCCAACCTGGGACCACCACAACTGAGGCGAATGCGGTGGCACAACCTTGCCCACGAATTCCCACATAAACCGCCAGGGCCGGCCGCCCGTACCGAGCCCCTGGCTGGGGCGAAGATCTCGACGGGACCGCCCCAGCCGGACGGCGACCGGCCCTTTATCACTGTACGCCGTAGGTCGACCGGCGCGATAGAGCCAAAAGTCCCTCATCTGTCGCGCACGGCCGGACCCGGTATCGTCCGCCGGCAACAGTGACCAATTGCCCCATTGGCCCCACCGTCGAATGCCTAGATTGTGGCTTGGGACATCGTCAATTCTTTGCCGGGGTGACCTTTACGATGGTCGAAGGTCAATTTCCTTTCAGACCCCGCAGGACGCTTGAAGTGTGGCTGCATTCCGTTTGTGGCTCCAGGGACGGTGACTGCAGGTACGACTACACGATATTCGTCCCCATGTCCACCGTGTTCG
>DATJUH010000308.1:0-12837 GCA_035502515.1 Acidimicrobiales bacterium | reverse complement strand
TCACTATCGCTGGTAAGAGACAGGACGCGCTGGGTAACGGAGACTGGGGCTAGCAAGGGAATAAACGCTGCTAGGGACAGCGTTCAACATGCGGGCGTTGTGGAAGCTCGGTGGGGCGTGGCCCGTAGGCCATGCGTGGGCATCGGGACGTGACCGGCAGCTTTGGTGGCCGAGTTACCGTCCGGGTGACATCCTCCGAGGAGCTGACAACGTTCAGGTCGACAAACTAGCTGGTCGAACCGCTCGGGCAACCTCGCCGGATAGGCCACCAAGGCAGCTAGCCAGGCTGGCGCCGACCAAAATCGCATCTCGAAGATACTTTGCTCCGCGGCCGGCAATGTTCTGGCCGGTCGGCGGAGGGTGATCGCGGGTACGAACACACTAACGAACCAGACCTCGAGGCAATCAACCAATGGCTGACGCTGACAACAAGAGAGAGTTCCCCCTCGCCAAGACCCGCAACATCGGGATCATGGCCCACATAGACGCGGGCAAGACCACCACGACCGAGCGCATCTTGTACTACACCGGCGTCAACTACAAGATGGGCGAGGTCCACGAGGGCAGCGCCACGATGGACTGGATGCCCCAGGAGCAAGAGCGCGGCATCACCATCACGTCGGCCGCCACTACCTGCCTGTGGAACGACCATCGCATCAACATCATCGATACGCCGGGACACGTCGATTTCACCGTGGAAGTCGAGCGTTCGCTGCGCGTGCTCGATGGGGCGATAGCGGTCTTCGACGCGGTCGCCGGCGTCGAGCCCCAGACCGAGACGGTCTGGCGGCAGGCCGACAAGTACGCCGTGCCCCGCATCTGTTTCATCAACAAGATGGACCGCATCGGCGCCAACTTCGCTCGCTGCGTCGACATGATCCAGGACCGCCTGGGCGCCACGGTCGCCGTGGTGCAGCTGCCGATCGGCGTGGAGAGCAGCTTTGCCGGAGTGGTGGACCTGCTGGAGATGAACGCCCTCGTTTGGGACGAAAGCTCGCCTCGCGGCGAGTCGTTCAGTGTCGTGGAGATACCGGCGGATCTCCAGGAAGAAGCGGCCCGCTGGCGAGCGGACCTGGTCGACACCGCATCGACGTTCGACGACACCATCACCGAGAAGTTCTTGAACGACCAGGAGATCACGGCCTCCGACCTTCGCGCTGCCCTGCGCCGGGCCACCATTTCCAACCAGGCCGTGCCGGTGCTCTGCGGCGCCGCCTTCAAGAACAAAGGCGTCCAGCCGATGCTCGATGCCGTCCTCGCTTACCTCCCCAGCCCCCTTGACGTCCCGCCCACCAAGGGCACCGACCTGAAGGGCGAGCGGGAGCTGGAGCGGGCGGCCGACGACAAGGCGCCCTTCTCGGCCCTGGCGTTTAAAATCATGTCCGACCAGCACCTGGGTAAGCTCGTGTTCGCTCGCGTCTACTCGGGCATGGCCGCTCAGGGGGACGCCGTCCTCAATTCGACCCGTGACCGCAAGGAGCGCATCGGCCGTATCGTCCAGATGCACGCCAACCACCGTGAGCCACGCGAAGTGGCGTACGCGGGGGACATCATCGCCCTCGTCGGCCTGAAGAACACGACCACCGGCGACACTCTGTGCGACCCGGGTGACCCGATCGTCCTCGAGTCGCTGGACTTCCCCGAGCCGGTGATCCACGTCGCCGTGGAACCGAAGACCAAAGCGGACCAGGACAAGCTGTCGCGTGCGCTGCAGATGCTGTCCGAAGAGGACCCCACCTTCCAGGTCCACGGCGACGAGGAGACGGGCCAGACGGTCATCGGGGGCATGGGTGAGCTCCACCTCGAGGTCCTGGTCGACCGGATGCTCCGGGAGTTCCGGGTCGACGCCAACGTCGGCAAACCGCAGGTCGCGTACCGGGAGACGATCAGCAAGAGCGTCGACAAGGTCGAGCACCGCTATGTGCGCCAGACCGGTGGCCGTGGCCAGTACGGCCACGTCGTGCTCAACCTCGAACCGACGGGCCCGGGTAGCGGTTACGAGTTCGTCGACAAGATCACCGGTGGGGTCATCCCCAAGGAGTACATACCGGCCGTGGACGCCGGCATCCAGGACGCCATGCAATCAGGTGTGCTGGCCGGCTACCCGGTCGTCGACCTACGGGCCACGCTCGTCTACGGGTCGTACCACGACGTGGACTCCTCGGAAATGGCCTTCAAGATCGCCGGGTCGATGTGCTTCAAGGAAGCCTGCCGCCGAGCTGCCCCGGTCCTGCTGGAGCCGATAATGGCAGTCGAGGTCGTGACACCCGAGGACTACCTTGGAGATGTGATAGGTGACCTCGCGTCACGGCGCGGTCGGGTTGAAGGCATGGACCAGCGGGCGAACAACCAGGTGGTCCGGGCTGAAGTCCCGCTGGCCGAGATGTTCGGGTACGCGACCGACCTGCGCAGCCGCACCCAGGGCAGAGCGACTTACACGATGCAGTTCAGTAGTTATCAGGAGGTGCCCGACCAGGTGGCCAAGGAGATAGTGGCCAGGGTGCGCGGTGAATAATTCCGCACAGATTCCTGCTAGGGTACTAGACCGCCTCCGGCCGGAAGCCGGATTTGCATAGGGAGCACTTCTTATGGCCAAGCAAAAGTTCGAGAGGAACAAGCCCCACCTCAATATTGGCACGATGGGGCATATCGACCACGGCAAGACGACTTTGACCGCGGCGATCACCAAGGTCCTCGCCAGCAAAGACCCGCAGCACAATTCCTTTTATGCCTTCGAGCAGATCGACAAGGCCCCGGAGGAAAAGCAGCGCGGGATCACCATCAACATCGCCCACGTCGAGTACCAGACTGACAAGCGCCACTATGCCCACGTGGACATGCCTGGCCATGCCGACTACATCAAAAACATGATCACCGGCGCGGCTCAGGTCGACGGCGCCATCCTGGTCGTCTCGGCGCCCGACGGCCCGATGGCCCAGACCCGCGAGCACGTCCTGCTGGCTCGCCAGGTAGGCGTGCCGTCGATCGTCGTCGCCCTCAACAAGGCCGACGCCATGGACGACGAGGAACTGCTCGACCTGGTGGAGCTCGAGGTCAGGGAGCTGCTCAACTTCTATGAGTTCCCGGGCGACGAGACCCCCGTGGTCCGGGTGTCCGCCCTCAAGGCTCTCGATGGCGATGCCGACGCCGTCCAGGGGATCCTGACCCTCATGGACGCGGTGGACTCGTTTGTGCCCGAGCCTGAGCGCGAGATCGACAAGCCGTTCTTGATGCCCGTCGAGGACGTCTTCACCATTTCCGGTCGTGGCACTGTGGCCACGGGCAAGGTGGAGCAGGGCATCATCAAGGTCAATGACCCTGTCGAGATCGTCGGTCTCCGGCCGACGGCCCGGACGGTTTGCACTGGAGTCGAGATGTTCCACAAGCTGCTGGACCAGGGCCAGGCCGGCGACAATATCGGCGTCCTGCTCCGTGGTACGAAGAAGGAAGAGGTCGAGCGAGGCCAGGTCCTCTGTAAGCCCGGTTCGATAACGCCGCACTCCAATTTCGAGGCCAACGTCTATGTTCTGACCAAGGACGAAGGTGGCCGGCACAAGCCGTTCTTCACCAATTACCGCCCTCAGTTCTATTTCCGGACGACCGACGTGACCGGCACGATCACGTTGCCGGAGGGTACGGAGATGGTTATGCCCGGCGACAACATTGTGATGACGGTGGAGCTGCAGAAGTCCATCGCCATGGAAGAGGGCTTGCGCTTCGCCATCCGCGAGGGCGGCCGCACCGTTGGTGCCGGCGCCGTCACCAAGATCATCAAGTAACGGTTGAGGACGGAGAGATCTCGTGGCTGACGCAGCCAGGCAACGCATACGTATCCGGCTGAAGGCTTACGACCACGAGGTCATAGATCAGTCGACCAAGAAGATTGTAGAGACGGTGCTGCGCACCCAGGCCAAGGTGCGCGGCCCCGTCCCGCTACCCACCGAGATCAACCGCTACACGGTGATCCGGAGCCCTCATAAGTACAAGGACAGCCGCGAGCATTTCGAGATGCGGGTGCACAAGCGCCTCCTCGATATCGTCGAGCACACGTCCAAAACTGTCGATTCCCTGCAGCGGATCGAGCTCCCCGCCGGGGTCGAAATCGAAATAAAAGTCCAGAGCGCCTAGAGCTCAAAAACCATGGCCGGCCTGGCTGCCCGTTCCGTTGCTTGAAAGAGCGGTAAGGGAACGTCCAGCCAGGCCCGGCCATTTTTTATTTAAGTCTTATACGTCAACCTTGGCAACGTTTTTAGGCGGACGACAAAATCGAGCCTTACCGCGCCTTCGTGATCAGTCATTTGCCGAATGGCTCGGCCCCTTACCATTACGTCTGTTGGAATTTCGCGCTAACCCCCGGCAAAAGTGATCGCCGTGTAACCGACTTTCGGAGGTGGCGCCGGCACTCTGAGACGCGCCGACCTGGATGCACCACCGGAGTTGTCCTGTTCCCCGCCAACACCGGGCACGACGGGTACCTCGGCCGCCGGTTACTTGGTCGGTTCTTCTGACCCCGGTGGCGCCCGGGAAAAGGTAACCGTCCGGCGACTGAGCCGGAGCTTGTTCGGTGACGACGCGGCTCAAAGGGGCCCGGCCCGGCTCAGCGCCGGCGCCGGGCCCCGACGGCCGGTTGCCCTAAGAAGTCACCAGTTCTTCGGTTTGCTCGTCCCACTCCCAACGCGGGGCGTCGCCCCACAGGTGCTCGAGGTCGTAGAAAAGACGCGCCTCCTCCAGGAACACGTGTACTACGAAGTCGCCGTAGTCCATGAGGACCCAGCGGAGGTCGTCGAGGCCCTCCACAGACCGCGGGCCGCCGGCGCCGGCCAGTTTCAGCTGGCGCTCGACTTCGTCACTGATGGTGTGTACTTGGCGAGGGTTGGTGCCGCTGGTGATCACGAACGCGTCGGTCAGCCCAAGAAGGTTCTCGACGCCGAGCACGACCGTTTCGCGACCAAACTTCGAAGAGGCCGCTCTGGCTGCCAGCACGACACGGTCGCGCGTCTGGTCAGCGTTGGAGCTGCCAACAGTGGCACCATTGCCCTCCCAAGCTCCAGGAGCGTTGGGAGCGAAGGTCAAGAAGGTTGCACCTCACTAAGGAACGTGTGGCTCGTGGATATGGGGGCGAGGCTCGCTTGGCCCTGGTTGCCGAGCCACTGCAACCCGAGCAGGACGACCGTGATGAGGAACGCAATCAACAGCACGAGAACGGCAACGATCTTCTCCGTCCGGCGCTTGTGCCGGTCTGAGCGCCTCTGGCTCCTCGTACGCAGGTCAGGAGGATCGGCCGGGGTAGTGAAGGCTGGCTCCTGGCGGGCCCCGAGGGCACTGGTCATCCGCTTAAAGAATACAGCCCGCGCTCCCTGATGACGCGGACAGCCTCGGCAGGGACTAGGTAGTCGAGGGGCCGGCCGCTGGCCGCCCGGGCGCGCAGGTCCGTGCTTGATATCTCGAGGTTGGGCACGGTCACTTCCTTGGTGCGCCAGCCCTCTTGCCGCAGCCCGACGGGGGGAGGAGTACCCGGCCGGTTCACTACCACCAGGGTGGCCAGGTCCCGGATCTCCTCGATCCGCTCCCACGTGCCCAGTTCCGCACTGACGTCCCACCCCACGATGACGAACAGTTCCGACCCGGGGTGCAGCTTCGAAAGTTCGGCGATGGTGTCCGCCGTATAAGAGGGCCCGCCCCGGTCGATCTCCAGCCGGCTGGCCTCCAGGCCAGGTACCCGGCCGACGGCTGCCTTGACCATGGCGAACCGGTCCTCGGCCGGCGTCACCTGACGGGCGCCCGCCTTCTGCCACGGCACATTGGCGACGACGAGCACGACCCGGTCGAGCGCGAGGTCATGATGAGCATTGACGGCGGCCACCAGGTGGCCCACGTGGATAGGGTCGAACGTGCCCCCGAATATGCCGATCCGTTCTGCCATCTGACCTGCACCATAGGAGCTGCGGCGGGCCGGCGCAGGACCGGCTCGAGGCAACTTGGCGAGCCCCACTACCAGGGGCCGGTCGCCGGCGGCTAAACGACTTGCTCTGAGGGGCGCGGCCTGACACCGTTAAGCGCTGTGAACGACTGGACGCCCACCTCCTGGCGCGGCCTGCCGGCGGAGCAGCAACCGGAATGGCCGGACGAGCACGCCCTCGAGCAGGCGCTGAAAGTGCTGTCTACGCTGCCTCCGCTCGTGTTTGCCGGCGAGGCCCGCGCCCTGCGCAGATCGCTGGCCGCCGTGGCCGAGGGCAAGGCCTTCTTGCTGCAGGCGGGGGACTGCGCCGAGTCGTTTTATGATTTCACGGCCGACAGCATCAGGGACAAGCGAAAGGTCATCCTGCAGATGGCGGTGGTGCTCACGTACGGGACAGGCACCCCGGTGGTGAAGGTGGGCCGCATTGCCGGCCAGTTCGCCAAGCCCCGTACGGCGCCGTACGAGACGATCGGCGGCGAGCAGATCCCGGTGTTCCGGGGCCACATGGTCAACGATGACGCCCCCACCCTGAGCGCCCGGCGGCCCGACCCCGGCCGTCTCATCTCCGCCTACCACCAGTCGGCCTCGACGCTCAACCTGTTGCGGGCCTTTACCAAGGGAGGTTTCGCCGACCTCTCCCAGGTCCACATGTGGAACCAGCAGTTCGTCGCCTCCAGCCTCGAAGGCGAGCGCTACGAGGCGATCGCGGCCGAGATCGACCGGGCGCTGCGCTTCATGTCGGCCTGCGGGATCGACCTCGGGTCGGAGGAAAGCCTGCACCAGGTCGACTTCTACACCAGCCATGAGGCCTTGATCCTCGGGTACGAGGAGGCGCTGACGCGGCGAGACTCCCTCACCGGCGGCTGGTACGACACGTCAGCCCATTTGGTCTGGTGCGGCGAGCGGACCCGCCAACTCGATGGCGCCCACCTCCACTTCCTGTCGGGTCTCAACAACCCGGTCGCCGCCAAGGTTGGCCCGGGGGCCACGCCGGACGACCTGGTGGCCCTCTGCGACATCCTGGACCCCGAGCGTGAGCCGGGGCGCTTGACCCTCATCAGCCGGATGGGTTCGAAGAAGGCACAGGACCTGCTCCCGCCGCTCCAGTTGGCCGTGCGCGAGTCAGGTCACCCCGTGGTGTGGACGTGCGACCCGATGCACGGGAACACGTTCGTCTCGGAGGGTGGGCGCAAGACCCGCCACTTCGACGACGTGCTGAACGAGATCTCCGGCTTCTTCGCCGCCTGCCGGAAGACGGGGACATGGCCGGGCGGGGTCCATGTGGAGCTGACAGGGGACAGCGTCACGGAATGCCTCGGGGGGGCGGAGGAAATCGTCGAGGACGACCTCGAACTGCGGTACACCACCACCTGCGACCCCAGGCTCAACGGCCGCCAGTCTCTCGACCTGGCCTTTCGCGTCGCCGAACTGCTGCGCGCGGGCTAGTTCCCCCTGGCCCAACTCGGGCGGCGCGGGCCTCCCTGCAGCTGCGGGCGTGGGCTCATCCGGATGCCGTCAGCTTTCCCGGAAAAGTTGACTAATGCGATCAGGAATGATAAGAATAGAGGGTCATGACTGCCGCATTCGTCACCAGGGAGATAGCGGCCGAACTCGAAGCCGACATCGCCAAATTCGACAGGATGCTGGAGGATTACCTCGCCGGCAACCTGGAGGAGGACCCGTTCAGGATCTTCCGCCTCAACAACGGCATCTACGGGCAGCGCCAGGGCGGCCACCACCAGATGGTCCGGGTGAAGGCCCCGTACGGCTCCATCAGCCCCGAGCAGCTGGAGATGCTGGCCGAGGTGGCCGATCGTTACAGCCGTGGTTGGGGGCATCTCACGACCCGGCAGAACATCCAGTTCCACTTCGTTGAGCTCGAGCGGGTCCCATCGCTGCTTCGGGACCTGGCTGGCGTCGGGATGACCACCCGCGAGGCGTGCGGTGACACGGTCCGCAACATTACGGGTTGCCACCTGGCCGGGGCCTGCCCCTTCGAGGTGCTCGATATCAGCCCGTGGGCGGAGGCAGCCTTCCGGCACTTTCTCCATCACCCGTACGCACAGCGCCTGCCCCGCAAGTTCAAGATCAACTTCTCCGGCTGCGTCACCGACTGCGGCCAGGCTATGTTCAACGACGTTGGCGTCATCGCCGTCTCGCGGCCGCTGCCTGACGGAGGGACCGAGGCCGGGTTCCGGGTCTTTATGGCCGGTGGGCTGGGCGCCAACCCCCACCCCGCCCAGGCGCTCGAGGAGTTCACTCCCCGGGAGCAATTGCTGGCCACGCTCGAGGCCGTGCTGCGGACCTTCGACCACTACGGCAACCGCGACAACAAGCTGCGGGCCAGGCTGAAGTGGGTCGTCGACACCATGGGCATCGACGAGTTGCGGGAGCGAGTGCTGAAGGAACGCCGGTTGCTGCTGGCCTCGAGTTCGTGGCCGGGAGGGGTACCGGCGGTGGTCGAGGAGCTGGGCGACGCACCTGCTGGAGTCGGCGCCGGCGTTTCGCCCACCCCCGTGGGTACCCCGGTCAGCCTCCGCCTCGGGCCGGGCCACCCCTACAAGCGCTGGGAGGCGGCCAACGTGGTCATCGGGGTGGCCAAGGGCACCGTCTCCGCCATTGCTTACGCCAGGCTGGGCGACATCACCTCGTCGCAGTTCCGGGAGCTGGCCGCCATCCAGCGGGAGCTGGGCGCCAGCGTCAGGATAACCAACCGCCAAAACCTCGCCTTCCGGGACCTGAGCGCCGACCAGTTGCCTTTGCTGTACAGCCGCCTGGAAGCCATCGGCATGGCCGAGCCGGGCGCCGAGCTGGCCCGGGACGTCGTCTCCTGCCCGGGCGCCGACACCTGCAACCTGGCCGTTACACAGAGCCGGGGCCTGGCCGACGACATCGGTAAAGCCCTCGAAAAGGCCGGTCTGGCCGATGTGGGCGGGGTCCGCATCAATATCTCGGGGTGCACCAACAGCTGCGGCCAGCACCACATTGCCGACATTGGTTTCAACGGGGCCGAGCGGCGGGCGCACGGGCGGCCTGCCCCCGGTTATCAGCTCCTGCTCGGCGGCCACGTAGGCCAGACCGAGATCGAGTTCGGGCAACGGGCCATGCGCTTGCCGGCCAAGGCGTGCGCAGAGGCGACCGTGCGCATCGTCGGCCGGTTCGCCGAAGAGAGGCAGGCTGGAGAGGACTTCAGCGGCTGGCTGTCCCGTTCGGGCGGCGCCAAGGTGGTGGCCGAAGACCTGGCTGACCTCGACAATTGGCCCACTCCCGACGAACGGCCTGATTACTACATAGACTTCGACGAGACGGGGCCGTACTCAGCTGAGGTGGGTGTCGGCGAGTGCGCGGGGGTATGACCCTAGCGGGACCGATCCAACTTGGGAGTGGCCCAGGTGGAAGTGGCCCGAGGTGGGGATGGCCCAGTCGTCCGGCCGAGAAAGGTAGTGTTGTGACTTTGCTTGATGTCCCCAGCACGGATGACCTGACCGACGAGGCCCTTTCGGACCTCGACGCCAAGTTCGAGACCGCCTCGGCAGGACAGATAATCGAGTGGGCGGTGGAGCGCTTCCACCCCCACCTGTGCCTGACCGCGTCCATGACGGACGCGGTGCTGATCGACATCGCCACCAAGGTCGAGCCCGCTATCGAGGTCGTGTTCATCGACACGGGCTACCACTTTCCTGAGACCCTGGCGACCGTGGAGCTGGTCAGGCGGCGTTACGGGCTCAACCTGCGGATCATGACCGTCCCGCACTACCCGGTCCCTCTGTGGCAGTCAGACCCGGCCAATTGCTGCACCTCCGCCAAGGTCGCTCAACTCGAGCGAGCGCTGCTGGGCAAGCTGGCCTGGATGAGCGGGCTGCGCCGGCAGGAGTCGGACACGCGCCGTGAAGCGTCGATTGTGAGCCGCGACCGCCGCGGACTGGTGAAGGTCAACCCGTTGGCCAACTGGACGGACCTCGACGTCGATGGCTATATCGCCGACCACGATGTCCCCGTCAACCCCCTGGTCAACAAGGGCTATCCCTCGATCGGCTGCTGGCCGTGCACCCGTCCGGTCGCTCCCGGAGAGCACGTTCGGGCTGGCCGGTGGGCCGGTCTCGAGAAAACCGAGTGCGGCCTCCACGACGAGCTGGTGCAGCCTTAGCCCACAGGCCCGGTGGCCCCTGGGCTGCGAATAGCGCCCTCAGTTTTTTTCATGCCCGCACCCGGCCCGCTTGTGCGCTGCTGGTTTGCGCCGCCCGATAGCGCAAGTATGGGTTTCATGGGCGCGCCCCGGCTTGTGCCCCTCCCCAGCATGGACAAGCCTGGGAAGGGGTAGCTAACGATCCCGGGGTCCTACTGACGACAACTGGGAGCGAGTTGCAGGCAGTGGAGCGAGCAGCAGTTTCGGCAGTTTCAGGTGGCACGACAGGTGGCATGGGGCCGGTTGTCGGCACCCCTTTGTGTGCTCACGATGCTGTTCCCCGGAACGCCATCCGGGCCAAGGTCGCCGGCGGCAATTGCGGCGGCGCCCGGTGGCACGCTCGCCCCCGGTCCTGGCCTCGCCCCCGGTCCTGGCCTCGCATCGGGTTTTGGCCTGGTCGGACGGGCAAGAGAGCGGCGGCGAAGGGCGTTACGCTGGCGCTGGTACTTACCGGAGGCGCACTCGTAGGTACCGCCGGCCCGGCCGGTGCCATCCAGCTGGGATGGAACAAGAGCTCGGCCCCACAGATGGCCAAGGTGGCGCTGGCCGCCAAGGCAGCTGAGGAGAAAAAGGAGAAGGCCGAGGCAGCCGCGGCTGCCGCCGCCGCCGCCCTGGCTGCCCTCGAGGCCGAGCAAGCGGCGGAGGCGGAACGCCTCCTCAACACGTTGGCCACCGAGCAACGGCAGTTCTCGTCGCTTGACGCCTACGCCGCCGCCCAGGCCTACGTCCGGCGGGCCCAAGCGGGCTCCAGGGCGGCCGCCGACTTCGTCCAGGATGAAATTGGCGTCTGGGAAACCTCCAAGGTCGACGTGCTGAAGGCCCTGGCCGCGGTGAAAAGGGCCCGGGCCACGGTCGCCCTTTACAGGGAAGCCCTCCGGGAACTGGGCCTGGCCGTCTACACCGGGGCGGCCATCACAAACCTGAACTACGTGGGGAGCCAGGAAACGCAACTGGCCGAGGCCCAACTGGCCGGCGTGGCCGCCGGGGCCACGACAAACGGCCTCCACCGTTCCGAACGGGGTCTGGCCCAAAGCATCGTCAACGTGGGCACAGCCCGGGCCACCGTTCGGGTCGACTGGGGCAAGGTCCTGCAGGCGAAGGTGGCAGAGAAGGCGGCCGTTGCCCAGGTGGCCCTCTCCCGCAAGGACGTGTCGGTCGTCAAGCTATGGGCCACCGTCCCCGGCGCCGCTCCCCTCCAGCCCGTCCAGTCCTTGGCGCTCCTGGAGGGGGAGTTCGCTCCTCGCGACCCGCCTCATGACCGTCAGGGCGGCGGAACGGGCCCGTCCGGGCCGACGGTGACCACGATGACCGCTCTGGCGTCGTCAACTGAAACGGCGCAGTTCCCCACGGCGCCGGCCGGCGCCCACCCGGCTTCCTTGCAAGCCATGGCAGGTTACGGGCCGAGCATCCTCGGGTCGCCGGTGCTGTCTGCTTCTCAGGTGACGGATTGGTTCGAGGCCACGGGGTACCACGCGCATATCACGGTGCCGTTCGGCCAGCTCGTGGACGACTATTTCAAAGCCGGCCAGATCACAGGGGTGCGGGCTGATATAGCTTTCGCCCAGTCCGTGATCGAGACGGGCTACTTTTCCTTCCCCTCCTACGGACAGGACGCCCCCGGCTTCAACAACTTCGCCGGCATAGGGGCCTGCGACACGTGCCAGCACGGTTGGCGCTTCCCCTCGGCCATGTCCGGCGTACTCAGCCAGGAGGAGCTGCTGCAGGTTTATGCCACCCCTCCCGAGGCGACGACGTATGGCAGACCGAACCCAGCCTTCGGCATCGCAGGGTGTTGTTCGACCTGGATGTCGCTGGCCGGCACCTGGGCCAGCGCCGGGACCTACGGGTACGACATCCTGAACATCTACAACCAGATGTTGGCGTGGGCACTCCCGCGGGACCTGCTCGGCGCCGGGTTGTTGACGTCGCTGCCCCTGGCCACCCGGCCCGCCGTTACGGCCACTACCCGACCTGCGAAATCCTCGCCAGCACCCAGTCGTACTCCCCCGACATGATGGGCGCCTTGCAATAGCGGCACGTGCCGGCCAGGTCCACGTCCAGAGGAGCGCCGCAGTTGGGGCACTTGGCACCAAGGGAAGTACCACCCTCTTTGGTTACAGCTTGAGATGAGCGCTCGAAGGTCCAGTCCTCCGCCCACTGCTTCACCTGCTGGTCCCCGCGCACCACGCGCCCGGTCTTGTCGTCGACGTCGTAGTCGGCACAGGCCGCCACTATCCGCACGGTGATGGTGTCATAGCGGCTGTCAGAGTGGGCGGCCACCGGCCAGATGTTGGAGACGGCCAGGTAATCGAGCATGTTGCGTTTGTGACCGTTGACGTAGCCCTGGATCTGGTCCCGGTGTTGTAGCCAGAGGCTGTCGGCCATCACCTGCCGGCTCATCTCCGGCTTGCGCTCGCTCCAGGCCTCTTCGACGATGAAGAACGACCGCTGCACTTGCTCGGTGAACTGTTCCAGGTCGAAGGCCGGGTCGTGGGCTTTGATGGCCGCCAGGCCCACGTCCACGGGGCTGGCTGCTTGGACGGCGCGGGCGTGCTGTTCGGGGAAGAGCTCGCCCGGGATGCTGGCCGCGGCCGGCCGCGTATCGTGCATCCAGTCAGGGTTCTCGTCTCCCGGCCAGGCCGCGCCGGCGCCACTGAGCCTCTCACCGGCGCCGCGCCCGCTCCGGACCGGT
>DATJUH010000307.1:0-17915 GCA_035502515.1 Acidimicrobiales bacterium | reverse complement strand
ATGATCGTGCCATGGATGGTGAACAGCTCGTTGAACGTCTCCAGGCTGACGAAGTTGTTGTTGGGCACGGCCAGCTGGACCCGCATGAGGATCGCCATTGCGCCCGCGATCAGGAACATGGTGAAGCTGGTCACCATGTAGTTGATGCCGATCTGCTTGTGGTCGGTGCTCGTCAGGTACGAGAAAAAGCCTTTTAACTTCGGCGCCGGGACGACCTCGGTGAGGACCCGCTCGGGCCCTTCGTACCGTTGGGGCCGTTCCTCTAGAAGCGTCATATGCTCGCTACCCCGCTGAAAGTTGCGTGCTGAGGCCGTGATGAGCGGCCAGCCACGTGTTGAAGTTGTCCTTCGCCATTACCTGGAGCCAGAAGCGCATGAAGGGGTGGTACGTGCCGCAGAACTGCGTGCACTCACCGATGAACCGTTGCCCAGCCACGCTGTTGTCAATGTTGAGGTCGAACGAGTTGTTGATGCCCTGGATGGCGTCTCGCTTGAACAGGAAAGCGGGTACGTAAAACGAGTGGTTCACGTCATCAGAGAAGAGGTTGATCTGCACCGTCTCACCCGCCGGGAGGGTGAGCACCGGGAGGTTGACGGAGTTGATGCTCGGCTCGGCTGAGACGCTCCCGAGCACCTGGTAGCCGTTCGGGTACGTGAAGCGCCAACCCCACTGGAAAGCGTCCACCCGCACGACCAGCGCCGGGTTGGGAGCGACGTTGTCTTCTTTGTCTTCAGCTTTGTAGGTGTAGAAGAACAGGATGCTGACCAGGATGATCGGCACGATCGTGTAGAACCATTCCAGAGGGATGTGGTACTGGACCTGAGGGGGAATGCGTTCTTCTCCGGGCCTTTCCCGGTAGCGGATGGCGCACCAGACGATCAGGCCGATCACGATGGCGCCGAGCGGGATCCCTATCCAGTAGACGATGTTCCACAGTTGGTAGACCTGGTCCGACTGCTCGGTGACACCATTGGGCGAACCCCAATGGACTACGAGGGCGAGGAGCGGACCGTGCACTGGGACCACATTAAGTCGGCCGTGGCGCGCCAAACAAACCCACGCCCGCCTTACCCCCCGACCTGGCCGTCTCGGCTCCGCCGCGCCTCCGCCGCGCCTCCGCCGCGCCTCCGCCGCGCCTCCGGTCCGGCATCGTGGTTGCCGTTGGGGTTGGCATCCTGGCTGGTCGTTACGGCCACCGCCGTCTATACTGGGCGGGCCGTGCGTACCTACTCCCCTAAAGCTGCTGAGATCCGCCGTGACTGGCATGAGGTCGACGCTTCAGGCGCCGTCCTTGGCCGGCTGGCGTCCGAAGTGGCCCGGGTGCTGCGAGGCAAGCACAAGGCCACTTTCACCCCGCACCTCGACACAGGTGACTACGTAATCGTCGTCAATGCGGCCAAGGTGGTCCTCTCGGCCGGGAAGGGCGACAGGAAGTTCCACTACCGCTATTCGGGCTACCCGGGGGGCATCAGGTCCCGGTCGTACGCCGAGATGCTGGCCAAACGGCCCGAGGAAGTGGTCCGGCTGTCCGTGAAAGGCATGTTGCCCAAAGGCCCCCTTGGGCGCCAGATGCTGCGCAAGCTCAAGGTTTACGCCGGCCCGGAGCACCCCCATGCCGCTCAGGGCCCCAAGCCTCTCTCGCTCGACCATTCAGTCCATCGGGTCGCCTGAGCGACGGGCCTGAGCGACGGGGCAGACTGGACGATCGGGGCGGGTGCCCGAACAGCCACCCTGGCAGCGACTTTGATCAGCAACACAGCCCAGAGGGCCCAGATATCCAAGGTGACCCAGATATTTAAGGTGACAAGGAGAACTTCGTAGTGCCCAGACCCCTGACCCAGTCCACAGGCAGGCGCAAAGCCGCTATCGCGCGCGTTCGCCTGCGCCCTGGCAACGGGACCATAGTCGTCAACCGCCGGCCCGTGGACGACTACTTCCCTTCTGCCACCCACCGGATGATCCTCACCGAGCCGCTGCGTCTGGTCGAGAAGGCAGAGGACTACGACATAGATGCCAGCCTGGACGGCGGCGGCGTTTCGGGCCAGGCCGGAGCGCTCCGGCTCGGCATCGCCCGCTCTCTGGCCGAGCTCGAGCCCGAACTGCGGGCCACATTGAAGCGGGCCGGTTTTCTCACCCGGGACCCGCGCGAGAAGGAACAGAAGAAGTACGGGCTGAAGAAGGCCCGCAAGGCGCCGCAGTACTCGAAGCGCTGAGCACCCCAGGCCCGGGGCAGCATGCTTCGTTTCGGCACTGACGGCGTAAGGGGCCTGGCCAACGCCGAGCTGACCCCCGAGTACGTCATGGCCCTCGGGAGGGCGGCCGGCCGTGTCCTCATCGGTGCTGCTACGGCACCTATCTCCGGGGACGGGGAGGCACCCGGCCGCACCATGCCGGGAGGCGGGGCCAACCACCGCCAGCGCTTTATAGTCGGGCGAGATACCCGCCTTTCGAGTTCGTTGCTGCAGGCGGCCCTTTCCGCCGGCCTGGCCGGCGAAGGCATCGACGTGGTGGACGCGGGCATTATCGCCACCCCGGCCGTGGCCTACCTCTCCGCCGAGCAGAGGGCCCCGGCCGCCGTCATCTCGGCGTCGCATAACCCGTTTTGGGACAATGGCGTCAAGTTTTTCTCGGCCGGGGGCACCAAGCTACTCGACGAGAGCGAGGAGGCCCTCGAGGCCGAACTGGCTGCCTTGTTCGCCAAACCGGAACGGCCCTGGGCGCCCACCCGGGCCGCCATCGGGCAGATCGCTCCCGACCCTGCCGCCGTCGGTCGCTACGACCAGTACCTGGTGTCTTGCCTGGAGGGGCGCCGGCTGGGGGGTCTCCGGGTGGCGCTCGATTGTGCCAACGGGGCCGCGTTCCAGTGCGCACCGGCAGTGTTCGAGGCGGCCGGCGCCGAGCTGGTCGCCGTTTTGGCCACCGAACCCGACGGCACGAACATCAACGACAACTGCGGCTCTACTCACCCCCGCGGGCTGGCCGAGGCCGTCGTCAGAGAAGGAGCGGACCTGGGGCTGGCCTTTGACGGCGACGCCGACCGGGTTATCGCCGTGGACCACACCGGCAGCATCGTCGACGGCGACCGGCTGGTGGCTCTGTTCGCCACCGACTTATCGCATCGAAAGCAGCTAGCGGGCGAGACCGTGGTTGTGACGGTTATGACCAACCTTGGTTTTCATCAGGCGATGGCGACGGCCGGGGTGAGTGTCCACACGGTCAGCGTCGGTGACCGTTACGTGCTGGAGGCGCTCGACGCCAACCACTGGTCCCTCGGAGGCGAGCAGTCGGGCCACATAATCTTTCGCTCGCTGGCCACGACGGGCGACGGCGTTCTCTCCGGGCTGTTGCTGGCCGACCTCCTGGTGAGGCGGGGGGCCCGGCTGAGCGAGCTGGCCGGTGCCGTTCTCCAGCGTTGCCCGCAAGTGCTGCGCAACGTGACCGTGGCCGACCTCGACGGGCTGGCCGGCGCCGAAGCGGTGTGGAAAGAGGTGCGCCTGCTCGAAGAAGAGCTCGGTGGACGAGGCCGGGTACTGCTGCGCCCAAGCGGGACCGAACCCTTGGTCCGGGTGATGGTGGAGGCCCCGACCGAAGAGGAGGCCGAAGCGGCCGTGGAGCGCATCGTCAGCGCGCTGGAGGCCACTTTGGGTAGGCCTACCCGGTAGGCGGGTTCCGGAACTTCGTCAGCTCCGGCCCCGCCCGCACCCTCCCAACCGCAGGACAGGATGCCTGTTGGCAGGCCTGTTCCGGGGGTAGTTGCCGGGGCTGACGGGCTGTTTGTCTCGCCCTGACGGCTTTCTTCGGGCCACCCGAAGGTTCACCGCCGAAGGCGGGCACCGCTACCCTTTCCTACATGTGCGGCATCGTCGCCGTGGAGGCGCGTCCCTCCCTCCGGCCACCTCCTGAGGCCGGCCAGGTTGGCGCCACTTTTGCGATCGTCCTCCGGGAACTCACACCACTGGGTGGCGGGCCCGCCGGCGGCCTGGCCGGCACCGATGACGCCGGTCCACAGCTGGCGGCCCTGTCCGCTGCCACTGGCGCCTTGAGCGCGCTCAACTCCTCGCTCAAGGGCGTACCCGGGCTCACATGCCTGCTCGGGAGCCCACCGGCCGTGGAAGCACTCGAACGGGGAACGACCCAGATGGAGGCGCTGGCGGGCGGTCTGGAGTCGGCTCTTGACGCCGGCCATTTCAAGGTGGGGACAGCTCAACTGGAGGAACTGAACGCGGCGTTGGTGAAGTTCCGGGATGTCATCTGGGCTCTGGGCCGGGACCGGCTCGAAGCGGCCAGGAGGGTCTCAACCATGGCCAGCGCTCTCGGGCTCGAGCCGGCTGGTGGGGGAGCTCCCCCGCCAGCTGCTCTCGGCGTCCTCTGGGCCGTCCATGTCGCCCTCCGGTCCCTCGACCGTCTCGAAGTCCGGGGCCGCGATTCGGCCGGGCTGCACCTTATGGTCTGGGGCCACAACCTCGACCCCGCATCAGAGGAAGTGAAGGACCTCTCCGGGCCGAGATCAACCGACACCCACTTCAAATCGCTGGCCGTCCGGGCGGAGGAAGGGTGTCTGTCGCTCGTGTACAAGGCGGCCGCCGAGATCGGCGAGCTGGGTGACAACGTGGCCGCCCTGCGCCAGGCTCTGAGCCGCGACCCATTGTTGGCGCGGGCGCTCACGTCTCCGGATGTGCGGGCCACGGTAATAGGGCACACCCGCTGGGCCAGCGTCGGGCTCATATCGGAGGCGAACGCCCACCCTCTCAATTCAGACGAAGCTTTTGCCGGCGCCGGCCGTCCGGCTGGGACTGGCCCGTACGCAGTCGGGGCGTTGAACGGCGATATCGACAACCATGCCGCACTAATCATCAGCGAATCTGTGGCCGTGCCCGCCGAGGTCACCACCGACGCCAAACTCGTGCCTGCCCTTTTCTCCCGTTACCTGGCCACAGGCGAAACCGTAGCGGAGGCATTCCGAAAGGCGGTCGGCCGCTTCGACGGCTCCGTCGGGATCGCGGCCAATTCGGCCGGTTCGCCGGGCGAGCTGTACCTGGCTCTCCGCGGCAGCGGCCAGAGCCTCAACATTGGTTTGGCCGAAGACGCCTTCGTGGTCGCCAGCGAGCCTTACGGCCTGGTGGAGGAAACGAACCGCTACCTGCGCATGGACGGGGAAAAAGGCGGCCAGGTTATTGCCTGCTCGACCCTCGGGGCCGGGACCCTCGGGGGGATTTCTCGCTGGCGCTACGACGGGAGCGAGCTCCCCGTGCTGCCGGCCGAGGTCATGGAAGCCGAAATAACGACGCGGGACGTGGACCGCCACGGGTTCAGGCATTTTTTCTTGAAAGAGATCTCCGAATCGCCTCTATCGGTGCGCAAAACTCTGCGCGGGAAAATTGCCACGGCCGAAAATGGCCTCCTCTTTGCCCGTTTGGGGGAAGACGTCATTCCGGTGGCTTTAGGGCAGGCGCTGGCGGAAGGCCGTATCCATAACATTGTCGTTATCGGCCAGGGCACGGCGGCGGTGGCCGGGCAGGCCGTGGCCGCGGCCATATCGAGAGCGGTCCCGGACGCCACGGTGACGGCGCTGCCGGCCACGGAGGTTTCCGGCTGGGGGCCGGCTGGCGCCGGGCTGCCCGACGACATGTCCGGGACGCTGGTAGTAGCGATCAGCCAGTCCGGGACCACGACGGACACGAACCGCACGGTCGACCTGTTGCGGGCGCGGGGCGCCCACGTTGTCGCCATCGTCAACCGGAGGAGCAGCGACCTCGTCCAAAAGGCCCACGGCGTGCTGTACACGTCGGATGGCCGCGACGTGGAGATGAGCGTGGCATCGACCAAAGCGTTCTATTCGCAGGTTGCCGCCGGCCACCTGCTGGCTCTGGGCCTGGCCTCGGTCGCCGGCCAACCCAGCCCGGCCCGGGCCGACGAGATCCTCGGGGTTCTCCGCGAGCTCCCCGCACTGATGGAAAAGGTCCTGGCCAACCGGGCCGAAATCGCCAGGGTGGCTTGGGCGGTGGCGCCGCCCCGCCGTTCGTGGGCCGTGGTGGGGAGCGGGCCGGACCACATCGCGGCGGCCGAAGTGAGGATCAAGCTTTCGGAACTCTGTTACAAGGCCATAGCCCTCGATTCCATCGAGGACAAAAAGCACATCGACCTTTCTGCTGAACCGTTGGTGATCGTTTGCGCCCCCAGCGCTACCGGTCCCAACGCCAGGGATATAGCCAAGGAAATTGACATATTCCGCGCCCACAAGGCGGCCCCGGTGGTGGTAGCGGCGGAAGGTTGCCCGGAATTGTTCAACGCCGGCGTCGACGTCCTGAGCGTGCCGCGGTGCCACCCGGAACTGGCCTTCGTGCTGGCCGCCATGACGGGCCATTTGTTCGGCTACGAGGCGGCCCTCGCTATCGACGCCCTGGCCCTCCCCTTCCGGGAGGCGCGGGCCCTGCTCGAAGGCGCCACCAGGGACGCAGACGCCGGCCCTTGGTTCGACGACCTGGCGCCCGCTCTCGAGAGCGTCACAGCGCCCGCCCTGGCCGGTCTTCGCGCCGGCGCCTACGACGGCCCTCTCAACGCTTCTACTGCGGCCCGTGTGACCTCGCTGCTCCGTTACGCCACCGGCGCCCAACCGGTCGACAGCTACGAAGCCGAGATGGGCAAGGTGGGCGTGCCCAGCGCCATCGCCGGTGACCTGGTCGTGGCCCTGGGCGCCGCCATCGATGAGTTGACACGCCCGGTGGATGCCATCAAGCACCAGGCCAAGACCGTGACTGTAGGTATTTCGAGGAGTGAAGAGGAGCTCCTGAGCGCCAGGCTGGTGGCCGAGGCGCTGAGGGCGGGAGCGGCGGTGGAGACGCTCGGCTACCGCGCCCTGCGCACCCTGGCTGCTCTCGGGCCCGCCGTCGAAGAGGTCCTCGGTTTTACCCGCTACCAGGTCACAACGCCGTTGGCGCCGGCCACCGCCGGCACCCTCGAGGACGCCACCATCAGCGTGGTCGGGCAGGGTGGGATTGCCCGCTCGATACCGTCCCGTACGGCCTCGGACAACCGCCTCCGCGGCACCAAGCACCGGGCCGCCGACAAGCGGGAGGTCACCGTTTTCAAAGGTCTGCGCGACGGCCGGACCGGCGTGATGGTGCCCGAAGTAAAAGACGGCCAGGTCACGGGCATCACGCTGCTGCACGCCCGGTTCGCCGGGCTGCTCGCACCGGCCCCGGCGAAGGCCGTCCTGGAGGCGTACCAGGGCCGTTACCGGGCGCTGATGGACGCCGTGACGGAGAGCGAACCTCGTTTCGCCGACGCCGTTCTCGGGCAGGTCCCCATGATCGACCTTTTGACCGAACCAGTGGCGGTGCTCGCCCGGCATTGGTCCGAGCCCGAACCCGCGGCAGGAGCCGCTCATTAGTACGGCCCCGGCCGGCGCCGGTGCCTTCCCCGCCCGCCCTGCGCACGGCGGGTCTCCACTCGGCGGGCCTTCACTAGCCGGGCCTTCACTAGCCGGGCCTTCACTCGTCGGTCTGGGCATCGACCTCGTCGACGTGGCCCGCTTCGCCGAGGTCCTGGCCCGCCGGCCCCGCCTGGCCGAGCGGCTCTTCACCGTGCAAGAGCGGGCTTATGCCGGCGGCCTCGCCAACCCGGCGCCATCGCTGGCGGCCCGGTTCGCGGCGAAGGAGGCGGTAATGAAAGCTCTCGGCGTCGGCCTGGGCGCGTTCGCCTTCGGAGATGTCGAGGTGCAAAGGCAGCCGAACGGCGGGCCGGACATCGTCCTGTCAGGCCGGGCGGCCCGGCTCGCGTCTGAGCGTCAGGTCCGGTCCTGGATGGTCTCACTTACGCACACCACGAGCAGCGCCGCCGCAGTGGTGTTGGCGCTGGCGTGATCCCCGTACTGACGCCCGCAGAGATGGCCGGAGTGGACCGCCAGGCCACCACGCCCGTGGACGTGCTCGTCGGCCGGGCCGGTGCGGCCGTGGCCCGGCGCGCCGCCCGGCTGCTGGGCGGCACCTACGGCAGGGAGGTAGTGGTGGTTGCCGGCAAGGGGAACAACGGCGCCGATGGCCGGGTGGCGGCCAAATTGCTGGCTGCCGACGGGGCCCGGGTCACCGTGCTGGAGGCGGCAGCCTTGGCCCCTGGTGCTCCGCTGCCGGAGGCCGATCTGGTGGTCGACGCCGCCTACGGGACCGGCCTGGAGCGTCCCTATTCTCCTCCCGACCCCGGCCGGGCGACGGTCCTGGCGGTTGACATCCCCTCGGGCTTGTCCGGCCTGACCGGCGAAGTCCTGTCCGGCGGAGGAGCCATGGCGGCGGCGGCCACCGTCACCTTTGCCTCCCTGAAGCCGGGGCTGTTGCTCGGCGCCGGGCCCACGCTGGCCGGCGACGTCGACCTTGCCGACATAGGGCTCGGCCAGCTGGTCGATGCCACTGCCACGTGCTGGGTAGTAGAGGACCGGGACGTTGTGGACATGGTCCCGCGCCGGCCTCACGACTCCCATAAGTGGCTCACCGCCGTGCAGGTGGTAGCCGGGTCGCCGGGGATGACGGGCGCTCCCTGGTTCGTCAGCCGGGCCGCTCTCCGGGCCGGTTCCGGCTATGTGCGTCTCTCCATGCCCGGTGTCGAACCGACCGTTCTGCCCCCGAGCGAGGTGGTGCACCTGCCGGTCCCGGCCGCCGGCTGGTCGAGCCAGGTGCTCGAAGGCCTGTCCCGGGTGAAAGCCCTGGTTGTGGGCCCGGGCCTGGGGCCTGCGGCCGCCTCCGGCGGTGATCCCGGGCTGCCCGGCGGCGAGGTGGGGGCCTTAGTAGCCAACGCCCCCGTACCGGTGGTCATAGACGCCGACGGGCTCAATGCCATCGGCTCCCTGGACGCCCTGCAGGTGATCGTGTCCAGGCGTTCACTTCCCACCGTCATCACCCCCCACGCCGGCGAGCTGACCCGCCTCGCCGGTCACCCTCCGGGTGCCGACCACGTCGCCGCCGCCCGTGGCGCCGCCACCCGCAGCGGCGCCATCGTGTTGTTGAAAGGGTCTACGACGGTGGTGGCCTCGCCGTCCAGTGGCGAGGGCGCCGGCGCGGGTGGGTCGGTGGTTGCTGGCGGGCCCGGGTCCGGGGCTGGTACCCGTGCCGGTGCCGGCGGTCGCGGTCCTGACCCGGCTGCGGCCAGAGTCCTCCTCAGCACAGCGGGCGACTCCCGGTTGGCCACGGCGGGTACCGGCGACATTCTTTCCGGCGTTATCGGCGCCTTCATCGCCCGGGGCGTCCCGGCCTTCGAGGCGGCCGCGCTCGGGGCTCACGTCCACGGGCGGGCGGCGCGGACCGGGTTAGCCGAGGGCCTCGTCGCCGGCGACTTGCCGGACCTGGTGGCGACCTGGCTGTCGGAAAGCCTCCATAAGTGAGCGGGCCGAAGCCCTACAGGGGGCCGGTCCCGCTGGTGGCCGGCCCGTTTGACCGGCCCGCGCTCGTCCCCGCCGCTCATGACGCCGGGGGGAACGGAGCGGCGGCTCACAACGGGGCGCTTGGCGGGCGCGCTCCGGACGTGCATGGCCCCGGCAGGGCCCCGGCGAGCTCGGCTCGCGTAACAGGCTGGCTGCGGCCGGCCTGGGTCGAGGTCGATCTGGCCGCCATACGTGACAACGTGGCTCAGGTCAGAAGGGTGGTGGCGCCGGCCACGGTCTGCGCCATCGTCAAGGCCGACGGCTATGGCCACGGCGCTGTCCAGGTGGCGTCCGCCGCCGTCGCCGGCGGAGCCACACACCTGGGCGTGGCCCTGGCCGAAGAGGGGCGCCAGCTGCGCCAGGCCGGGATCGACGTCCCGGTGCTTGTACTGTCCGAGCCGCCGGGCGCGGCGATGCAGCTGGTCGTCGACGACCGCCTCACGCCGGCCATCTACACCGAGCCCGGCCTGCGTTCGCTGCTGGCCGCCCTCGACGCGCATGGCGGCAATGGCGCCGCCCCTTTCGCCGTCCACATTAAGGTCGACACCGGGATGCACCGGGTCGGAGCGTGCCCGGAGGACGCCGCTCATCTTGCCCGCGCGGTGGCCGCCCACCCGCAACTGAGCCTGGAGGGCTTGTTCACGCACTTCGCCGTGGCGGACGAGCCCGCCCGTGCCTTCACGGGCGAACAGCTGCACATCTTCGACCAGGTGGTGGCCGGCCTGGCCGCCGAGGGTATCGTGCCGCCCCTATTGCACGCAGCCAACTCGGCCGGCGCCCTGGCCCATCCGGGGTCCCGGTACCAGATGGTGAGGCCCGGCATAGCCGTCTACGGGCTGGCGCCGGCCGCTTCGATGGAGAACGAACCCAATGTTCGCGCCCTCGTCCCCGCGTTGTCCTTGAAGGCGAGAGTCTCCTATGTGAAGGAGGTGGCCGCCGGCGAGGCTCTGTCCTATGGCCTGCGGTACCGGCTGCAAGAGGCTTCCACCGTGGCCACTGTCCCGCTCGGCTACGCCGATGGGGTCCCTCGCCGCTTGTCCGAGGCCGGGGGCGAGGTACTGCTGGGAGGTCGTCGCCGTCCGCTGGCCGGCACGGTGACGATGGACCAGGTCCTGGTCGACTGTGGGCCGGGCGCCGGCGTGATGGCAGGCGACGAGGTGGTCTTTATCGGCCGCCAGGGTGACGAAGAAATAACCGCCTGGGAATGGGCCGGGCGGCTGGGGACCATCGCCTACGAAGTTACCTGCGCGCTGTCCCCCCGCCTGCCCCGGATATATACGTAACTCCTGTACTCGTGGTGGGCTGTACTGGTGCCGTGCTCGGCCCGGTGGAGAGGCGCGGGCCGCACTAGTCGCAGTTTTGCCCGGATTTCAGACAAAAGTCCCACCAGGCGCGGCCCGCCGGATAAAAGTCCCCGTTTACTCGGCTTCGGGAAGGGAGGTTAGTACGCACTTTTAGACGACCGCCGCCGTCCGCCCACATTTACGACAGGGCGCTCACCACATGGTCGATGCAGTGGGTCAGCGCTTCGACGTCGTCGGGCTCGACCGCGGGGAACATGGCGATACGAAGTTGGTTGCGGCCCAATTTCCGGTACGGCTCGGTGTCGACTATCCCGTTTGCCCGCAGCACTTTGGCCACCCGGGCGGCATCGACTTGCTCGTCGAAATCGATGGTGCCGACCACATGGGACCGTTCGTCAGGCTTGGCCACGAATGGGGCTACGTAGGCCGTGGACTCGGCCCAACCGTAAAGGATTTCCGCCGAACGGTCGCAGCGGCCGGCGGAAAACTCCATTCCACCGTGGCCCAATATCCATTCGAGTTGCTCAACGGCCAGCAGCAGAGTGGCAATGGCGGGCGTGTTGTAGGTCTGGTCCAGGCGGCTGTTCTCGATGGCAATCGACAGGTCGAGGAACGCGGGCACGAAGCGTCCCGACGCCTTCACCCGCTCCACCCGGGCCACCGCCGCGGGCGAGAGAAGGGCGATCCACAACCCGCCGTCGGAGGCAAAACCCTTCTGGGGGGCGAAATAGTAAGCGTCGAACTCTGAAGGATCGACCCGCAGGGCCGCCGCCCCCGATGTCGCGTCGACGGCGACCAGAGCCTCCGCATCTGCGCCGTCGGGCCGGCGAATTTCCATCATCACCCCGGTCGAAGTCTCATTATGGGTGAACCCGTAAAGGTCGATGCCGGCGCGCCCCTCGGCCGAAGGGTGGGTCCCGACCGGGCTTTCGATAATCTCCGGCGCCGACAGCCACGGCGCCGCCTTGGCCGCGCCGGCGAACTTCGACGAGAACTCCCCGAAGGACAGGTGCTGGCTGCGTTGTTCTATCAGGCAGAACGTGGCGATGTCCCAGAAGGCCGTCGAGCCCCCGTTCCCGAGCACCACTTCGTAGCCTTCCGGTAGCCGGAACAATTCGCCAAGACCGGAGCGGAGCCGGCCGACGATGGACTTCACCGGCGCCTGGCGGTGGCTCGTCCCGAGAGGTCCTTTGGCCGCGGCGATCAGGGAGTCAATCGAGCGGACCTTCGACGGTCCACTCCCGAACCTGCCGTCGGTGGGCAGCATGCCGGTAGGGATGGTGATCGCGGGTCGCTCGGTGTCAGCCATAAAGCCAGTTTGCCTGAAGGGCCATGCCGGTGCACTCCGATAAGGCCTTCAGTACTGCCGGAGCATCCCGGGTTCGACGGGGGGACCGGCCACTGGACCGCCTATCCCTTTCGTGGGACCATGGCCGCCATGCCCCGAGTCCTGGTGACCGAAGAAATTGCCCAGCCCGGCCTCGACCTCCTGGCCGAAGCCGGCCACGATGTCGACGTCCGGCTGGGCCTGTCGCCGGGCGACCTCCTCCAGGTGGTCCCGGGAGCAGCGGCGCTCATCGTCCGTTCGGCCACCAAGGTCGACGACGATGTACTGGCCGCCGGGCGCGATTTGGAGGTAGTGGGCCGGGCCGGCATCGGGCTCGACAACGTCGATGTCGCGGCCGCGACGCGGCGGGGCGTGATAGTTGTCAACGCTCCGCAATCGAACATCCTCTCTGCCGCCGAGCACACCATTGCCCTGCTGCTGGCGCAGGCCCGCAACATCCCGCAGGCCCACGCGGCCCTGAAGGCGGGCCGCTGGGAACGCTCCCGCTGGGAAGGCGTCGAACTCCACGGCAAGACCCTCGGGATCGTCGGCCTCGGCCGTGTCGGGGCGTTGGTGGCCCAGCGGGCACTGGCGTTCGGGATGCGGCTGGTTGCTTATGACCCGTACCTTTCCCCGGAACGGGCCCGGGCCATGGGCGCCGAACTGGTCAGCCTGGACGACCTGGTCCGGCAGGCTGACTTCCTGACCGTTCATATCCCGAAGACAGCCGAGACGACCGGCCTCATCGGCGAAGAACTGTTGGCCAACGCCAAGCCCGGCCTCCGGCTGGTCAACGCCGCGCGCGGTGGAATAGTCGACGAGGCCGCCCTGGCCAAAGCCGTCTCGCTCGGTTGGATAGCCGGCGCCGCCCTCGACGTCTTCGCTACCGAGCCTCCGGGCCCCTCGGGCCTGCTCGAGCTCGAGCAAGTCGTGGTCACTCCCCACCTCGGCGCCAGCACCCGGGAAGCCCAGGACAAAGCCGGCGTGGCCATTGCCGAGCAGGTCGTCCTTGCCCTCGACGGCGACCTGGTGCCCTTTGCCGTCAACCTGCCCGCCACCGAAGCGGACGAGGTGGTCAGGTCGTTCGTCCCCCTGGCCGAGCGCTTGGGCCGGCTCTTCGCCGCCCTGGCCCGGGAACTGCCACCGGTCATCGAAGTCGGCTACCAGGGCGGGTTGGCGGACCACGACACCCGCCTGCTCACCCTGGCCGCCCAAAAAGGCCTCCTCAATGTGGCTACGGAAGAGCCCGTCTCATATGTGAACGCGCCCCAGCTCGCTATCGAACGAGGGCTCGAAGTGCGGACAACCACCGCCAGCGCCACGCACGAGTACGTCAACCTGGTCAACATCCGGGGCGGCGGGCGGGCTGTCGGAGCCACACTGTTCGCCAACGACGAGCCGCGGATCGTGCTCATCGACGAGCACGAGATCGAGCTGCCGTTCGCCCGGTACTTGTTCGTTGTGCGCAACGACAACCGCGTGGGCATGGTCGCCCTGGTCAGCTCGGCGTTGGCCAAGGCCGGCATCAACATCGTGGACCTGCGCCTCGGGCGGTCGGCGGACGGCCGCACCGCGATAATGGTCATCTCGCTCGACGAGCCCGTCCCTCCCGGGGTGGTCAACGAGCTGGCCGGGGCACCCGGGATCCTCGACGCCGTGGCCCTGGCCGGCGTCTGATCTGGCCGGCATCTGGTCCGGCCGGCACCAGGCCCGGCGCCGGCCGGCGCCTGATATAGCCTCGACCGGTGGGCGAAGGCCATGAGCCGGCGGCCGGCCGTGAGAGCGCGGTCGCCGAGCTGTCCCGGGTAGCCAAGGACGCCTCTACATGTACGCGCTGCCGGTTGGCGGGGACAAGGACGAACGTCGTGTTCGGCATGGGGAGCCCCACCGCTCAGCTGATGTTCGTGGGAGAGGGGCCAGGAGAACAGGAGGACCGGCAGGGGCTGCCCTTCGTCGGCCGTTCGGGGCAACTGCTGGACCGCCTGATACTCGAGGAGATGGGCCTCACCAGGGACAGCGTGTACATCGCCAACACGATCAAGTGCCGGCCGCCGGGCAACCGGGACCCCTTGCCGGAGGAACTCGAGGCATGCGGGCCCTACCTCGAGGCCCAACTGGAGCTCATCAACCCCAAGGTGGTCGTCACACTGGGCAACTTTGCTACCAAACGCCTGTTGGGGACCACTGAAGGTATCAGCCGTCTGCGCGGCCGCACCTACCCTTACCGGTCCGGCTACCTCGTCCCCACGTTCCACCCCTCCGCCGCGCTCCGGGGTGGGGGCCAGGTGGTGGCCCAGATGCGGGCCGACTTTGTGCGGGCAAAGGAGGCCCTCCACTCGGCGCAGGGCTCGCAGCCAAAGGCGTCTCGGACAGCACAGGCCCTGTCCGTGGGGCACGGGGAGGAGCCGGCGGAAGGTGCTGCGGCGGCAGGAGCGGCGCTGACGGGCGAGTACGGCGGGCGTGGGGCTGAGCCGCTCCTCTAGCCCTCTGTGATGCCAATGACGCAGGACGCGCAAAATTCGCCGGCTGCCCCGGGTACGAGCCGGGCCAGAGGCAACGAGGCCAGAAGCACCAAGCCAGTTAGCGAAGAGCCTGGCACCGAAGAGCCTGGCAGCGAAGAGCCTGCCAGCGAACAGCCTGGCACCGAGGAGCCTGGCACCGAGGAGCCTGGCACCGAGGAGCCTGGCACCGAGGAGACGGGCGGCTCACCGGGCGGACGGCCCGAGAACACTCTCGTCGTCCATGCCGCTTCGCCCGACGAGATGAAACGGATCGGAGCGGCGCTGGCCCACCTGCTCCATCCGGGCGATACTGTCCTCCTGGGAGGCGAGCTCGGGGCCGGGAAAACAACCCTCACCCAGGGCCTGGCCGCCGAGCTAGGGGTGACGGCGCCGGTGACGAGCCCGACGTTCGTTCTGCTACACAGCTACAAGACGAACGCCGGCTGGGATCTCCTGCACGCCGACGTCTGGCGCCTGGAACACCTCCACGAGGTCATAGACCTCGCCCTGCCGGAGCTCCTCGAGGACGGCGCGGCGGCGGTGGTCGAGTGGGGGGAGATGGCCGCCCCCGCTCTCGCCCCTGACTGGCTCCAGGTGAGCATCAGTTACGCGCCCGGCCCATCGTCGAGTGAGACCGCAACCACCTCGCCACCCGTGCAGGGAGGCCCCGGTTCCGAAGTTGCCGCGAGTGGCCCTCGCCGCCTGGTCTTCCGGGCCACCGGACCGAGCTGGGCCGGCCGGATGGCGGAGTTGTCCCGGACGCTGACCGGGGTGACCAATACCAGGACCGGTCCAGGTCGTTGAGGGTCCTCGGCATCGAGACGGCCACGCCGTGCGCCGGGTGTGCCCTCTGGGACGAGGGAGGGCCGGTGGCTTCGTTCATGTTGACCGGCCGCCAGCGCCATGCCGAGGTCCTCATGCCGGCCATCGACGATTTGTGCCGCGGGGCCGGGTGGTCGGTCGGAGACCTGACCGGGGTGGTGGTGGACAGGGGGCCCGGGTTGTTCACCGGGCTTCGTGTCGGGCTGGCCACAGCCAGGGCGATTGCCATGGCGCGCGGTATCCCGGCTGCCGGCGTGACCAGCCTGGAGGCTCTGGCGTACCCGCACCGTCGCCGCGCCGGACTGCTGGCTCCCATTGTGGATGCCAGGCGAGGGCAGGTGTTTTGGGCGCTCTACGAGACGGGCGGCCCATCCGTCAAAGAGCGGCGGCCTCCGGCGGTCGCCGAACCCGAAAAGCTGGCTGGCGTACTGGCAGCGCTGGGCGGCGAACTGGCAGGGCTGGGCGGGACGGTGCTGGCCGTGGGGGACGGCGCCTGGCGGTACAGGGAGGAGCTGGTGGCGGCGGGTGTCGAGGTGGGAGGCGTGGGTGAGATGTGGCCTTCAGCCCTGGCCGTCGCCGAGCTCGGGTGGCTGCGCCTTTTGGAAAGCCCTGCGCCCGAGCGCCCTGTGTCGGTAGACCTTGCGCCGGGCGGCAGTCGAGGCGGGCGGCGCCTGCCTGAGCCGCTGTACTTGCGGCCGGCGGACGTTCGCATCGGCTGGGAAGAGGTTGGCGGCCGCGTCGGCGGTCCCCGCCCACCTCCCGATCAGACGCCAGAGCCTGCCGGCCAGCCGCGACGGCCGGCCGGGCAGAGAACTCCTGCCGGGGCATCTGGCGGGGGTGCTGCCGCTTCGGCACCCGAAGCGCCCAAGCTGGCCCCATGAGGACTGGGTCGCCGCGGGTCGACAGCGGGCAGGTCGCGTTCGAACAGATGCGCCGGCGGCACCTGCCGGCAGTCATGCGGATTGAGCGCCGGGCTCACCCAAAGCCGTGGTCGCTAGGCGTTTTCACGAGCGAGCTGGCCCAAGGCGACGCCCGGTACTACGTCGTGGTCAGGGTTGATGGGAAGGTGGCCGGCTACGGAGGCCTGATGTTCGCGGCCGACGAGGCGCACGTGACCAACATCGCGGTAGCTCCATCGGTCCGCCGCCAAGGCCTGGGCGCGCACCTGCTGGCCGAGCTGGCGCACGAAAGCACGCGCCGCCAATGTGAAGCGATGACGCTCGAAGTCCGCACGGGCAACGCCACCGCCCAAAACCTGTACCGGAAGTTCGGGTTCGTGGTGGCGGGCGTACGACGGAACTACTACCCGGAAACCGGCGAAGACGCCTACATAATGTGGCTGCGCGAGCTTCGCTCTCTCGAGGTGCAGGCCCGGTTGAAAGTTGTCGACGAGCTGTCGTGAGGGTCCTCGCCATAGAGACCTCCTGCGACGAAACGGCGGCGGCGGTTGTCGAAGACGGCCGGCGATTGCTCTCTTCGGTGGTCAGCAGCCAGACCGATATCCACGCAGATTTCGGCGGAGTGGTACCGGAAATCGCCAGCCGGGCGCATCTCGAGCTGATCGGCCCGGTGGTGACGGAGGCCATGAGGCGGGCCGGGACGGCGCCCGGGGATCTCGGGGCGGTGGCAGCGACCATAGGCCCTGGGCTCATGGGCTCCTTGCTGATCGGGGTGAGTTCGGCAAAGGCGTACGCCTGGTCGTGGGGTTTGCCGTTTGTGGGCGTGGACCACATGGAAGGTCACCTGCACGCCGCTTTCCTTGAAGATCCGGGGCTTTCGCTGCCGGCTGTGGTGCTGCTGGTATCCGGTGGCCATACCATGCTCATCTGCATGCAGGCTGCCTCCGGCTCCAACTCCGGTGGCGGGGTCAAGCGGCTCGAGGACGGGCAAATCGAGGACGGGCAAATCGAATACCCGCGCGTCGAGTACCGGTTGCTGGGCCAGACCGTGGACGACGCTGCGGGTGAAGCGTTCGACAAGGTGGCCCGTTTCCTCGGCCTCGGGTACCCGGGCGGGCCGGCCATCGAGCGCATTGCCCGCGACGGCGACCCGAGCTCAATTGCTTTTCCGCGGGGCCTGGCCAACCAGGGTTACGATTTCTCGTTCAGTGGGCTGAAAACATCAGTTATCCGCTATATGCGGGCCAACCCGCGTGCCCCGAGGCCTGACGTGGCCGCCAGTTTTCAGGAAGCGGTGGTGGACGTGCTCGTGACCAAGACGAAAAAGGCGGCCGCCGAAGTAGGCGCGAAAGCGATATCTCTGGGTGGTGGGGTGGCGGCCAATACTGCCCTGCGGGAACGGGTGGCGCGTGTCTGCGAGGAAAACGGCTATACCGCCTACATCCCTTCGCGGGCTATGTGCACCGACAATGCGGCCATGATCGGCGCCGCCGCCTGTTACCGGCTGCGGGTGGACGGCCCGACGCCCCTTTCTGCTGCGGTCAACCCCAACCTCCGGCTCCCGCTCGTATGACGACCGGTGGTAGCAGTGCGGACGGCCCGGCTCCCTCCTTTCCCCGCCAGCAGGCGAGGACACGGCGGTTTACCCTCGGG
>DATJUH010000306.1:0-5583 GCA_035502515.1 Acidimicrobiales bacterium | reverse complement strand
AGCCATCGTAAATGGTGAAAGTGCCGGCGGTAATGCTCTTGGGTCGAAAAGAAGCAGGGTTTATCAGCTTGCATCGCATCACGTAGTAATTCTGCGCTCTGCTCTGCCGGTTACGGTTTTAGCGCTCGCTCATTGGCTCTTGGTGGAGGCCCTGGGAGCTCCGGCAATCTCCTCCCGCGCCGCGGCGGCCCCGTCGTGTCACCGTTGCAGGGGGTGGCAGCCGATGCGGTCATGGTCATCGTCACGCCGTCCGATCTCCGCGCTAGGCGAGTTCCGCGGCGCCGTACTCACGCAACGGAGGGTGGAAGGTCCCCCGCCCTCTCCGGGATCCCGGCCCATCGGAAAAAGGCTGGTCTAGACCAGTTGACAGAGTGGTTTAGACCACGTAGGCTCCAGGCCAGAAAGACCGATGGTTTAAACCGCACCAAGGGGGACCGGCAGCCCGCGTTGACGGCCATACCTACAACTTCTGGCCACAACATCCACCACTTCTTCTACTTCCCACCTACATCCAATTGGCACGCCCGCGTGGCGACGAAGTCGCCTGCGCCAAAAAGGAGGCAATAATCATGAAGCGATACGCCCGCCTAGCTGCCTTAGCCGTCGCGACCGTTACGACGATTGGATTTACCGCCCCTACAGCCAGCGCCGACGGCTGGCCCGGGCCCAGCTTGCCGCAACACGTCTTCGCCCCGTACTTCGAGACCTACGACACCAGCGCCGGCCCAGCCGCCCTGTCCCAGGAATCCGGGGCCAAGTACCTGTCGCTCGCCTTCCTTCAGACCGCTGAGCCCGGCTCGTGCACGGCGTTTTGGAACGGCGACACGAGCGACCCGATCGCCCCGTCCAGCTTCGGCAGCGACATCTCGGCCATCCAGGCCGCAGGCGGCAACGTCATACCGTCTTTCGGCGGCTACACCGCCGACACCACCGGTACCGACATCGCTGACAGCTGCACGAGCGTCCCGGGGATAGCCGCGGTCTACGAGGACGTGATCACCACTTACAACGTCCCGCGTATCGACCTCGACGTGGAGGGGGACTCGGTGACCGACACCGCCGGGATCAACCGCCGCAACGAGGCCATCGCCATGGTGGAAGCCTGGGCGGCGGCCCACGGGCGCAGCATCCAGTTCTCCTATACCCTGCCCACCAACCCCACCGGGCTGCCGTCGGCCGAGTTGAGCGTGCTCCAGAACGCGGTGGCCGACGGCGCCAGGATCAGCACCGTCAACCTGCTGACCTTCGACTACTACATCGGCACCGAGCAGAACATGCTGACCGATACAGAGACCGCCGCTGCCGCACTCGTCAGCCAGTTGCAGTCGCTTTACCCGCGCACCCCGTCCTGGCAGCTCTGGCAGATGGTGGGCGTCACTGAAATGCCCGGCATCGACGACTTCGGCCCGGACGAGACCTTTACCCAGGCGGACGCCATAAGCCTGTTGTTCTGGGCCGACCGCATGGGCATCGGTACCTTGTCCTTCTGGGCGTTGCAACGAGACAACGGCGGTTGCCCTGGCACCAAGGGCGCCGGCACGTGCTCGGGCATTGCGCAGCCGCCGTGGTACTTCAGCCACGTTTTCGAGTTCTTCACCCGATAAGCCGGCCGCTAAGCAGATGCCGGCGCCGGTAAGACGCTGGCCAGCTTTGCATTGCCAACAGGAGCTCGGGGCACCAAGCCGGGCAGGCTAGCCGAGTCGGCTGTCGCTCGGTCTTGGCCCGGCAAGGAGGCAGCGCGGTTGCGGAGCCCCCGCCGCAGGCGAGGGCCAGGGTCTCGTTATCCCTCTTCGGGTTCAGCACCAGCACTGGCGGCCAAACAGAGGCCCGCCGCCGCCACCGTGCTGGTGGGTCGGCCGGGCGTAGGTCGCGTGAAAGCGACCTTTGATGGCGGCGATGCTGGCCATGGGGCCCGAGCCGCTCCCTCCGGGGTACCACGCACGTTTGCTAGCTGGCCCGGCGGGTGTCGACTGTGGGCCTCGTCCCGAGCGCCCTACCGCATGTCGTTGGCCAGCTGGCTCAGGTCCGGGTAGCCGAGCCCGCTGCCCTCGTTGTACAACTGGCCCGGCGTGCCGGTGAAGTAGATGTTGTCATTGCTCGTCCCACTCTGCTCCAACGGGGTGAAGGGCGAGTTGGGGCCCGTAGCGAACGAGTAGATGGCCGGGTTCCAGAACCCGACCCGGTGCCCGAGATAAGAGTCGATCACCGCTGTCGACCCGTTGAGCTGAGGGGCGACGAAGCTGGTACCGCCCCAGCCACCTTGGAGCAATGGTTCGTCAACGCCGGCGAAGGAAGGCTCGTACAGCAGGTAGCCCGAGAACGGGTCGGCGTCAGCCGACACGTCTGGGTCGGCCCGCCCCGAAGCGAAGCCCCGGATGACGGGCGGTGAGGGGTTGAAGCTCCATGCCGTCGGCTCCACCAGTCCGTCCACTTGCTGATAGTCGGTGGGGGTCAGGTACGGGACGGCACTGAAGGTGTTGGTCCCCGGGACGCCGTTCTGGTACGGCGGCGTGGGTTCAATGGAGCTGAAACCGCCGCCGCTCCCGACCACGTCGGCCTCGGCCGCCGTGGCCAACGGCAGCCCGTTGACTTGTGCTATTGGCTGCCACAGGTAGTCCCAGCCCCACGTCCGCTGGGCAGGTACAGAGACCGTCACGGTGCCGTCCGGGCCCGAGAGTGAGCCGGTCCACGGGAGTGTCGTGCCGCCCGCAGCCGTGATGAACGGGCTGTCGGGCGAACTGCCGATGGACAGGTTCGTCGTGCCGATGTCGGCTGTCGCCGTGTACGCGCCCCAGTCCCCCGAGGCGATGAAACCGGATTGGCCTTGCACCGCCATTTCCATAAACGCCTCGTCGAAGGCGGCCTCATAACCGGGCGACTCTTCGCCGGAGGCGATACTGGCCTGGAGGTAGGTCTCGGACTCGAGCCAACTAGCGGACACGGTGCTGGCGATGTCCTGGCTGGCGGCGTCGAAAAAGGCGTCGGCGAAGCCGAAGTCCGTGTTGGGCGCCTGGTAGACAATGACGTTGGCGTACGGCGCTAACGACCCGGACTGCTCGACGTCGAGGTCGGTCTCCCCCGACCCCGAGGCGTCGCTCGGGGTGCCCGGGCCGCCGTCGACGTTGAGCACTGTGAGGGTGCGGCCGCTCGGCGGGACGTGGGCCACGTTTCGCCAGAAGTACTGTGGCGCCCCCGGGTCGAGCGCAGCCAGCGTGACGATGGCGATGGTCTGGCCCTGGCCCTCTGCGCCGGCACGGTACAGCGGCTCGAGCCCGTAGTCGGCGGCAAAGCTGGACGGCAGGCTGCAGGCGAAGGGGTCAACGATGCCGGCTGGCTCGTAGCAGCCTGAGCCGGCCGTCTGGGGCCCTTTGACGGAACTGGTCACATGGGCCACCTGGCTCGTGAACGGGCCGTAGTTCGTCAAGCCGAGGACGGCCAGCACGTACTGCGCGATCCGGTATGGCAACATCGGCGACTGTGAGGTGCCATGTACGTCCTGTGCAGGCACGCCCATCCCACCGTCGCGGCCCGGGCGTCCCGGCACCGAGTACTGCTGCTGCTGCACTGAGAGGGCCTGGTCGAAGTCCCCCGCCGTACCGGTGGCGACGACGTCGAGATGATCAGGGTATTCCTCAGTGTTGATCCCGTATTGGGCCAAGTAGGTCTCGAGCTGGGAAATGTTTTGCTGGCTCTGGCCGTAAAGCTGAGCGAACTGCGCCACCGACAGGTAAGAGTTGCCTGCTCGGCTCTGAGCCGCCGCCTCTAGTTGCGGAAGGTCCTGCGCTCTCAGAACGAACGACACTGTTTCCGGCGTACTGGGTGGCGTGTTACCGAACGGCACAGCTCCGGGGAGGGCATTTGCAGTGATGCCGGGCTGCACCGGGACCGGGGTGTTCGGGCCTGGGCTAGAACCCGGCGCCGAGGCATCCGCTACTCCGGGGAGCAGAAAGGGAAGGGCCGCTGTTACGCCAACAGCGGTAGCGGTCAAAGGACGCCAGTGAGGACCTCGTAACTTCATTTGCAGTCACCCCTCCTTATGAGTTGCGGCCGCACCGCCGTTTTGCGGGGCCGGCCAAGTACTACTTGGCGTCGAAGGGCCATACCTCGACGGCCACGAAAAGCCTGCACCGAGGCACCTGGTTTGTCAAACTGGAACGGAGTGCAGCCCGTTTGAGTTCTCCGCCGAGCCGGTCCGCCAACTTAGGGGCGAGCGAGCGCTCGGGTCCCGCATCTGCTCTGCGTCGGGGGATTCCCCGAGGACCTCCTGGTGCTCCGCGCCTTTAGAGACAGCGACGATGAACTCGACCAAGCGGGGTTGCCGAGCTTTGCGCCGGGCCGGGATTGGAAACGACGAAACAGAGTGGGATGTGCTTGCCGACGTCGTAATCGAGTCCTGGGGAGTCCCGTCCCGGCTTGTGATCGCTGCCGCCACATGAACGCAGCCGAGACAAGCCGAGATCTTTGGGCTCAGCAAGTCGCCTTCGTCTCGGAAAACGACGCCTCCCCGGGGATAAGCGCCTACGAACCGGCATTGGGGGATACCGAGGGCGCGATTTTCGGCGTCGTGGTGTCAGGGGGTGGGAGTGGAGCCGGAAAAGGCTATGTTCCGTTTGGCTCGGAACCCGGTACCTTCGACGCCATGGCCCTGAAGATGGCCGTTGGCTCAGAAGTTCTGCGCAACGGCGGCCACTAGCCTCCGAAACTCGGTCGCTGGCCTTATCCCGGGAGGCTTGTCAGGTATGGGGAAGCTCGTTTTTTTGCTGAGTGGTGGCCAAACGGGGAAACCTCTTACGCCCATGCGGGCCCGTGCCAACGGCGCGTGTACACGCCCCGCGGCTCTCATCGTCAAAAGTCCTTACACTGTAAGGGCTCTTTGGGACCAAGGTGCTGCTGCCCGGGATCGGTGACATCCGCACGCTCGACGCCGTGTCCCGGCTGGCCGGCCAGGGCGATGTTGCCGTCCGCTCTCCCAACACGTCGGCATGGTGGGCGCCGCGCCCGTCCGCCAATATGACGTACTCCTCGCGCCGCCAGCCCCGCCCCCTGGGACGCGGCTGCCCGATTCCCACGACCTGCCGGTCAAGTGGCGCCGGGTGCCTGGTCCACGACGCCTGCACCCTCCCCCGCCTCACGTTTGCCCCCTCGACCAGTCCGACCGCTCGGTGTTACTGGGATTCGCCCGCCACAAGCAAAATCCGGCGCCCGGCGGTTGCGACCGTAACGGCACAAGCGGTGTAAGAAGGCCCTTGACATCCTATCGCTGATAGGTAATACTCCTATCATCGATAGGAGTATTAAGGAGAGAATTGGTGTGCAGCCCGACATTGCTTGCGCTTCGATGAAGAACCGGCAGCGAGAACTCATGCAGGTGGCGGAGCGTCATCGGCCGCGTGCTTGACCGTCTGGACGTGGAAAGCAAGGTCGCGAAGCGACGTGAGGAGAGAATGACCGGGATCCTGGCGTGCGCGTGGAAGCTGGCCCGCGAGCAGGGGATCGCCGGGGTATCCCTGCACGCGCTGGCACGCGAGGTGGGGATGCGCCAGCCGTCGCTTTACGAGTACTACGACTCGAAGAACGCTTTGT
>DATJUH010000305.1:0-17124 GCA_035502515.1 Acidimicrobiales bacterium | reverse complement strand
GGCCGTTGCCGGTACCGAGGAGGTCGGCTTCTGTGACCGGTTCGCCGTCGAAAGAAACCTCGACCAGCTGCTCCGGCCGGCGCCTGTTCTGTATGGCCTGGGCGGCCAGCGACCTCCGGTCCGCCTCGGTCAGGGGAGGTTGCAATATGCCTCGCGGCCACAGGCGCCGGGCCAGGACGACGTTGAGCTCGGCGGAATAGACCGTGAGCTCGGTGATCAAATAAATCCACGCAAAAAGCCCGAGCACAATGGCGAACAAACCGTAGACGGAGCTGTCGTTCTTAAGGTAGTGCCCGACGACGAAACCCCCGACCGCCTGCAGGACGGTCCATCCGACGGCGGCCAATGCTGCCCCCGGCGCCAAACGGCGTAAGGGGATCTTGGCCGGCGTGAGGACGGCGAAGGCAAAAAGGTAAATGCCGAAGTTCACGATGGCCGAGGCCGCCCCGCCGGCGACGGCCAAAAAGCGTGACTGTCCGTGCACGGCGGGTACGGTGGCGGCCAGGAAGGTGCTGACGGCCAACCCCAATGCCAGCACCAAAAGGAAGGCCAGGCTGCGCGCCAGCCGCTTCACGTAGTTGGGACGGTCGGGGCCGGGGAGGTTCCAGACCTGCGACATGGTAAAAATGCCGTTCTGGGCCAGCCCAAGGGAGCCCCATATCAGGCCGAGGATGGCTATCACGAGGCTGATGACGCTGTTGCGGTGGAGGGCCTTGATATTTTTCTGGAGGTCGGTACCTATTATCGGGAACTGGCCGAAGGTCGAGTCCAGCACCTGCTTTTCCAGGTGAGGGTTACCGCTCAGGACCATACCGAGGATCGTGACCAACAACAAAAGAAGCACGAAGACGGAGCCAAACGCGGTATAGGCCAGGTTGGCCACGAGAGTGCTGGCGTTGTCGTCGCCGTATTTCTTGATGACGGCATAAATGAAAGCGGTCGCGGTGTGGCGCTGCTGGAAGGCGTCTACCTTGCGCAAGGTGCGCTCGATAACGTTCACTTCCCGGCCCCCATGATGGCTGGCCGCACCGGGCCCCTGGCGTCGCTGCTTCGCCTCACACGGCATTCTTTCCCGTCCGCGCCGAAAGGCATGCTTCGAACCGTGCCCCCAGAGCGCGCGATCATTGGTACCCGTGCCTGACTACGCCAACGAGACCGCGGTGACCAGGGGCGACGCGGTGAGCGCACCGCTCGGGTTTGTCACCTATGCCGGGAACGCCGGCATCAAAGACGAGACCCTCGATTTCTCAATCGTAGCCAGCAGTACACCGTGCGTGGCCGCCGGTGTGTTCACCCAGTCGCTTTTCGCCGGGCCCAGTGTTGTCCTCTCTCGCCGGCACCTGGAGGACAGGTCGGCCAGGGCCATCGTCACCGTCTCGAAGAACGCCAATGTGGCCACCGGCGCCCAGGGGGAGCGGGACGCGGCCGAGCTGGCCGCCCTCGCCGCTACGGCGGTTGGATGTCAGCCAAGCGAGGTCCTCGTCGGTTCCACCGGCGTGATCGGGAAGGCTTACCCGATGGACCGGATCCGGGACCACTGCCGTGGTCTCCAGGTCCCAAAGACGGCCGACTTCCCATCGGTGGCCAGAGCCATCATGACCACCGATACGGTACCGAAGCTGGCCAGCACCCGGGCCGGCCGGGCGACAGTGACCGGGGTGGCCAAAGGATCAGGCATGATCGAGCCCGACATGGCCACTCTGCTCGCCTACGTCGTCACCGACGCCGAAGTGGCGCCGGACCAGCTGGAACGGGCCTTCAGGCGAGTGGTCGATGCCACGTTCAACTCGCTTTCGATCGACACGGACACGTCCACCTCGGACACGGCCCTGCTGCTGGCGAACGGCGCCGCCGGGCCGGTGGCGGAAGATGAGTTCGAGGCCGCCCTTCGCCGTGTGTGCGGCTCCCTCGTCTTGCAGCTGGCCGCCGACGGCGAGGGCGCCACCAAGGTGATCGAGGTCACTGTGGGCGCGGCCCGCCATCCCGCCCAGGCCAAACGGGTGGCCAAGGCAGTGGTCAACTCTCCGCTGTTGAAGTGCGCCGTGCACGGAGCCGACCCCAATTGGGGACGGGTAATAATGGCTATCGGGAAATGCTCGGAGGAAAACGACATCGTCCCCGAACAAGTTCGGGTAGCCTTTGGCGACCTCGAGGTCTACCCTCGGCCACTGGATGGCGACGACCTCGACAAGCTGTCCGAGATAATGCGCTCTGATATGGTGCACATCGATGTAGCCCTCGGGGCCGGCGAAGCCACGGCGACAGTGTGGGGTTGCGACCTGTCCGCCGAGTACGTGCACATCAACGCTGACTACACGACATGAGACGATGAGCGTGCACCCCCTGGAGCAGTTGCGTTACATAGCAAGACAATGGGAAAACGGGGACGACTTCCCGGCCCAGGAGATAGCCGCCGTCCTCGCCGAGTTGGCCGACGACAACCCGGCCAGCCTGCTCCAGGCTTGCCGGCGTCTGATCGAGTACTACCCCTCGACGGGCGCGGCCTGGTGGCTATCGGCTCGAACGCTGAGCGCCGCGGGCGCCGTAGAAGGGATCTGGGAGGCAGCGGAAGAGCTTTCCTCCGACCCGACTGCCGAACTGTGCGCGCAGTCTCTTCCGGCTGATGCGCGGGTGGCCTTCCCCGGTCCCACGCCAACTGTGGTGCGGGCGTTGCGCCAGCGAAAAGACGTCGAGGTTTCGCACCGCACGTCGAGGAGGACGGACGTGCTGCTGCTGCGGGCCCGGGCGGCCGGTCCGGCCGGCCTGTTGTTCGCCCGCAGTTCCAGCGGCCCACTGGCAGCCGCCGCCCAAACCGGGGTCCCGGTGTGGGCGGTGGTCGAGCGGGGCACTCTTCTCCCGGAGGAGCTCTGGCAACAGCTTCTCGAGCGAGCGCTCAGCGGCGGGGCGGCGATCGAGGTGGCGAACGCCGATGACCTTGTGGCCATCGTGAGCGAACATGGGCGGGAGGACCCCGAAGCGGCCCTGTCCAAGCCCACGTGCGCGCCTGTAGCCGAGCTGCTCGGCTGGAAAAACTGAGTTGGGGCGACCACTCAGCGAGTTGTAACCAAGCCATAATTTAGGGTTAACCTTCGGCCCGGTTGCCCTTCACGCTGGCTTCAACGGCGGCTCCTACCATCCGCCTTGACCAGCAGCATTCCTGCAGCACCAGAGAGGGAGGGATTCATGGGACGAGGACGGAAACGGGCCCCGTGTTCGCGGCCAGCCTGGTGGCGCTATTGAGCCTCGGGGTGACGGGCACGTCAAGCGCTTCGCCACCGGGCTCGGGCGAGAACGACTCCGGGGCCGCCGGCGGCTCCTTCGGGCCGGGTAGCGGCCCAAACAGCTGCCAGCTGGGCAACGGGATCCGGCACGTTGTCGAGCTCACCTTTGACAACGTGCACTTTTCCCGGGACAACCCGGACGTCCCGTCCGACCTGGAAATGCTGCCCAACCTGCTCAATTTCCTGGAAGGCAACGGGACTGTCCTTGCCAACAACCACCCCCCGTCGATCGCGCACACTGCCGACGACATCCTGACCACCCTCACGGGGCTCTACGGCGACCGTCAGGGCATGCCGATCGCCAACGATTACAACGTCTTCAACCCAAACGGCACTACCGATACCGCCGGGTCGTTCGCCTACTGGACAGACCCCGTCTACGACACCACGACGGCACCGAACCCGGGCTCCGACGCCAACCCCAATACGGTCCACTCGGCCACCCCTCCGGCTACCACGACACCGGCGCCGGCCCCTGACACGACGACACCCGCGCCCTGGGTGTCGGCCGGGGCTCCTTCCCGCCCGACTTGTGCGCGCCAGGTGCTCTTATCGTTACCCCAGCGCGCACAAGCCGCTGGTGGAAGGCTTTGCAGCGCCGCCCAGCGCGCGCTGCGGCCCGCCGCCGGCGCCACTGCCGGCCAGCCGGCGCCGCTGCCGGCCGGCCAGTAGCCGCCGCCGGGCTAGTAGCCGCCGCCGGGCTAGTAGCCGGCCGCCGGCCGGCGGGCCATCACCGTGACCAGCGGGGGCAGCACCACGGGGTCATTCCCCGGGTCCACCCCTGTGAGGTCTTCCAGATAGCCGGCCACGGGGCCGGGGCCGGCGCCGGCCTGGGCCTCGGCCCAGGCGTCGACCAGGTCGAGGCCGGCCCGGGTGGCGAGCGCCGGCAGCAGTGCGCCAACGTCGGCGTGCCGGGCGGAGGGCATCGACATGGCGGCGCCGTCGACCCGCCCGGCCGAGGTGATCGGTTCCTGGGCCAGGAGCCAGCCCCCCGGTCGCGTTATCGACGCCATCCGCCTGAGCACGGCGAGCGGGTCGACGACGTGCATGAGCAGGAAGCGGCAGTAGGCCAGGTCGACCTTCTCCGGCAGGACGAGGTCCTCGGCGGCCTGAGTTATGGCCACGACCTGGGCCTCACCCGCGTCAGCGGCCGCTTGCGCCACCTCGTCCCGGCGGCTCGGGTCGATGTCGACGGCGTACACCCTGCCCTCGTGGCCGACGATGCCGGCCAGCGCCACGGTCACGTCGCCGGCGCCCGCCCCTATGTCCGCACACGTCCACCCGGGCGCCAGCCCGAGCCGTTCGAGGGCCGTCTGCAGAGGGCGGCGGTAGACGTCGTTACGGAGGTCAAGCTCGGGCATTCGTGGGCCAAACGCTAGTCAAAGCGGCCATCAGGGGACTGTGGAATTCCCGGTCGGCACTGGCCGGCCGAAGGCAAGACACGAGGAACCCGCAGAGAGCGAAACTCCTTCGCCCACTCCACGTGGGTACGAGCGCGCGGCACGTGCGGTTGTCAGCGCGCGGCCAGCGGCGGTTTTTAGACTTCAATCACCGATGCGGAACTGGCTCTCTTCTCGGCGGGCAGTTCCACTCACCTCCGCCAGCCGGACGGAAGAGATCGGGACGAAAGAGAGAGGACGAACAATGGAACTGGCGGCGCTCGGGTCAGGCAGTGTTCTTCGTGATGCGGACGTCGTAACTTCCCGGGAGAAGGCCCGCCAGGCCCGCCTCCGCCGCCTGCTCATAGTCCTCCTGGTCGTCGGCGTCCCTGTCATCGGGCGGACCGCGGCCGGAGTGGTCCGGTACCTTCAGGGCAATTACCTGGCCGCCGCGGCTGACTTTCATTGGCCCCACCCCGGAATACCCTCGTCCTTCCTGCCCTACTTGCCCGGGCTGCTTTTGATCGTCATCCTCGGTGCAGTCATGGCGGGGCCACTGCTGATGGCGGGCCGGTCCCCCCACGTCCTTTACCGCCCCGAGGAAGTGGGCATAACGCTGGCCGATGTAGTGGGTAATGCCGCGGTGGTCGAAGAAGTCGTGAAGACGCTCAACCTTTTCCTGGGCCACCGCACGTTCGAGGAACGCATGGGCGGGACGCCCCGCCGGGCGGTGCTGTTCGAGGGCCCACCGGGGACGGGCAAAACGTATATTGCCAAAGCGATGGCGGCCGAAGCCGGGGTGCCGTTCCTGTTCGTTTCGTCGTCGGCGTTCCAGTCCATGTACTACGGGCAGACGAACCGCAAAATTCGCTCCTATTTCCGGGCGCTGCGCGATTACGCCCGGCGCGAAGGCGGGGCCATCGGCTTCATCGAGGAGATAGACGCCATCGGCGCCGCCCGAGGCGGTCTAGGGGCCGGGCCGGGCCGGGAAGGTATTGCCGGCGTGGTGAACGAGTTGCTCATTCAGTTGCAGTCTTTTGACGTCCCTCCCTTTTCGACGCGGACAGCCAATGCCGCCATCGACGTCGCCAACCGCTGGCTACCGCCGGCCCACGTCTTGCGCAAGCGGGTGGTGAAACCGGCTAATTTCCTTGTGATCGGGGCCACCAACCGGGCCGCCGACCTCGACCCGGCGCTACTCCGGCCGGGCCGCTTCGACAAGAGCATAAGGGTGGACATCCCGAGCCGCTCCGGCCGGCGCGAGATCATCGACTATTACCTGGCCCGCAAAGCTCACGACGCCGGCCTGGACGACCCGGCCAAGCGCGACGCGCTGGCCGGTTCGACCTTTGGTTATTCGCCGGTAATGCTCGAGCACGTTCTGGACGAGGCCCTTGTCTGGGCACTTCGCGGCGGGCGAGACCGCATGAGCTGGGGCGACGTGCAGCGGGCTCGCATGACAGAGGAGCTGGGCTTGGCCCAGCCGGCCACGTACACCGAGAGCGAGCGGAGCGTCATCGCCACCCATGAAGCCGGGCACGCCACCGTGGCTCATTTCGCGGCGCCCGGCCGTCACCTCGACGTCTTGTCGATAATCAAACGGAGCGCCGCCCTCGGTCTCCTGGCCCACTCGGACCGGGAGGAGCGGTTTACGCGCACCAGGGGCGAGTGCGAGGAGCTCGTGCAGATAGCCATGGGCGGGATGGTGGCGGAGGAGATTTTCTTCGGAGAACCCAGCACGGGCCCGGCCGGCGACCTGGCCGGTGCCACCCGCCTGGCCGCTCAGATGGTCGGGTCCTACGGCATGGCGGGCAGCTTGATCTCCCTCGACGCGTCGAGTGCTCCGACCGACATCGTGAGCAAGGTCCTATCCGACGAGGCCAGCCGCCAGTCGCTGGAAAAGGTCCTGGCGTCGGCCCGGTCCCGGGCGCTCGAGGTGCTCACTTCGAACCAGCATGTGGTGGTGGCCCTCCGCGACGCCCTGCTGCAACGTGACGAGCTGGTGGGCGACGAGATAACTGCCGTAATTTCGAAGGCGCGCCGCCAGCAGCCTACGGGGACGACCGGGCACCCCGGGACCGCCGATCTGCCGGCGCCCGTTGTGGACATCAGGGCCTGAGCGGACGGCGCGCCCCGTTCTTGACCGTTTTTGGGCACGAACGGTCCTTGTCAGAGGGCCGGGTATCAGCTTTCGAGGCCCAGCACGGCCAGGATAAAGGCGTGGACGCGGGCCTCGTCGTGCCAGGCGTCGTACCGGCCGGACGGCCCGCGATGGCCGGCGCCCATTTCGGTCCGTAACAGAAGCGGGTTTTCATCGGTCTTCGTCGCCCGCAGTTTCGCCACCCATTTGGCCGGTTCCCAGTAACCGACCCGGGGATCGTTGAGGCCGGCGGTGACGTACATGGCCGGGTAATCGGCGGCGTGGACGTTGTCGTACGGAGAATACGACTTCATATATGCGTAGGCCTCGACGTCGTCACGCGGGTTGCCCCATTCCTCCCATTCCGTGATGGTGAGAGGGAGGCTGTCGTCCGACATGGTGGTTACGACGTCCACAAATGGGACTTCTGCCACCACCGCACGGAACAGTTCGGGCCGCATGTTCGTGACCGCACCCATAAGCAACCCGCCGGCGCTCCCTCCCCGAATGACGAGACGGTCAGCGCTGGTCCAGCCGCCGGCTATCAGGCGCTCGGCGCAGGCGATGAAATCGTCGAACGTGTTGCGCTTGTGCATCAACCGCCCCTGCTCGTACCAGGGCCGGCCCAGTTCGCCGCCGCCGCGCACGTGGGCAATGGCAAAGACGAAACCACGCTCCAAAAGGTTGAGACGGGTGTGGGAAAAAGACGGGTCGATGGGGTACTCGTAGCTCCCGTAACCATAAAGCAGGCAGGGCGCCGAACCGTCGAGATCCTGGTCCCGCCGGCACACCAAAGAGATGGGCACTTTGGTGCCGTCCGCCGATTCGGCCCATACCCGTTCACTGCGGTAATCGCCGGCGTGGTAGCCGCCCCCTACTGTTGCCTGCTTGACCGTGGACCGCCGGCCCGTCCCCATGTCGTACTCCACGCTCGAAGGCGGGCTGGTGAGCGAGCTGTAGCCAAACCGGGCGATGTCGCTGTCCCACTCCCAGCTGGGTTGGTGGCCCAATGTGTAAGCCGGCTCAGGTTGAGCGACGACGTGGTCGGCGCCGTCCGCCAGCCGTAGCACTCTCAATTGCTCCAGGCCGTCGAAGCGCTCGACGACAACGGCGTAGCGGGCGAAGGCGTCGACGGACTCCACTTTCACCGCCGGCCGGTACGGGAGCAAGGGCCGCAGCGCCGACGGGTCGTCCTGGCCCACGGTCAGTTCGAAGAGGCCGAAGTTCTCGAGCTCTTCGCCGCCCGGGCCGCGGTTGGAGCGCACCAGCCAGATGTCGCCGTTCAGGGGGTGGACGGCGTGGTCAACGCTGTACTCGACGCCCTCGCGGCGGGGGAGAAGGACGGAGAGCGGACCACGGTCGGCGCCCGCCCGCAGGTAGCGGACCTCGCTCGACATTTTGGACTCGCTCTTCACGAGCACGAAGCTCGTGCTCCGGGTGAGGTCGACCGACACGAAGAACCGTTCGTCGTCCTCCTGGAACACCAGCTCGTCCCGGGCCGCCGGCGTACCGAGAGTGTGGCGCCACACCTGCCACGGGCGCATGGCCTTGTCTGGGCGTACGTAGTAGAAGCTCTGGCCGGTCCGCGACCAGGCCGAGCTGTAGTACACGTCCTCGACCACGTCGGCCAGGTCGTCGCCCGAGCCCAGGTCGCGAAAGCGCAGGGTGTAGCGCTCAGAGCCGTCGCGGTCGACGGCGTAGGCCAGGACCTCGTGGTCGGGCCGGATATCGAACACCCCCAGGGCGAAATAGTCGCCCGTTCCGGCCAGCACGTTCTCGTCCAGGATGACCTCGCCCGCATGCGGTCGTACATCCTCCGGCGCCAGGCCGGTGCCCATGGGAGCAGGAGTGCCGTCGCCGGCCACACCGGCTCCGGGGAGGGCGGCTATGGCCGCAGCCAGTACTTCTGCCACCGAAAGGGCCTTGGCCGGGTCGGCCCGCCGGCAGTGCACGGGGTACTGCTTCCCGGCCAGCGACCGGGACCAGTACCACCAGCCTCGGTGGAACACGGGCGTCGAGATGTCCGTCTCGGCCACCCTGCAGCGGATCTGTTCGAAGAGGTGCTGGCGCACCAGGCCGGTGGGCTCGAAGACGGCGTCGCTATAAGCGTTTTCGGCCTCGAGGTAGGTGATGGCTTCGGGGTCGTCACGGTTCGCCAGCCACTGCCAGTCGTCCGGCCTGATATCGCCGTGAGCGACGTGTGCGGCCGGGCGGCGCGCCGCTACCGGGGGTTGGGGAACGTGGGAAAGGGGCATGGGGTTAGAACCAACTGTGGCACGCCGTTCTTACTCCGTGGGCTCGGGTAGTGCAAACGTGTGCCGCGCCCTGGTGACCGGCGACGTGGGAGAGGCCGTTCGCGCCGTAGAAGCGGGGGTACCGGTGGTCCTGGTGGGCGTGGACGCCGAGGCGCTGGGGGCGGCGGTCTCGTCGTCACCGGACCAGGGGCGACGGGAACGGCTGCTGGCGGTGGTCGTAGGCGACCCCGCCGACCCCGCCGTTGCGCTGGCGGCCGAGGAGATGGCCGGGGAGCTGTGGCAGTGGGTGACCCGGCTGTCCGGCTAGGCCACCAGGGTTGTTACTATCGACGTAGGAGAAATCCACCCAGGCCAAATCCCCCCCAGGAAGGAGGCTCCATGGCTACAGCCGCACAAGAACTTGACCTTGGTCGTTACCAGCTGGGCTGGAGCGATGTCGAGGACTTTTACATCTTCAAGCCCAAGAAAGGCCTCAACGAGGACATCGTGCGGGAGATGTCCTGGATGAAGGGGGAGCCGGATTGGATGACCCAGCGCCGGCTGAAGGCGCTGCGGTACTTCGAGCGCCGGCCCATGCCGGACTGGGGCGGCGACCTCTCGGGCATCGACTTCAACGACATCTTCTACTACATCAAGCCGGTCGACAAGCAGGTCAGCGCCTGGGACCAGCTGCCCGACTCGGTGAAGGCGACCTACGACAAGCTGGGTATCCCCGAGGCGGAGCGGAAGTACCTGGCCGGTGTCACGGCCCAGTACGAGAGCGAGGTCGTCTATCACCGCAACCGCGACGAGCTGGCCAGCCAGGGTGTGCTGTTCTGCGACATGGACACGGCGCTGCGGGAGTACCCGGACATCGTCAGGCAGTACTTCGGCAAGATAATCCCGCCGAACGACAACAAGTTCGCCGCTCTCAACTCGGCCGTGTGGTCCGGCGGCTCGTTCATCTATGTGCCGCCCGGCGTCAAGGTGGACATGCCGCTCCAGGCTTATTTCCGGATCAACGCCGAAAACATGGGCCAGTTCGAGCGGACGCTCATCATCGCCGACGAGGGCGCTCAGGTGCACTACATCGAGGGTTGCTCGGCCCCCGTGTACACCACCGACTCGCTGCACTCCGCCGTGGTCGAGATCGTATGCAAGCAGGGCAGCCGGGTGACCTACACGACCATCCAAAACTGGTCCAACAATGTCTACAACCTGGTCACCAAGCGCGCCCGGGCCGAGGCCGAGGCGCATATGGAGTGGATCGACGGCAACATAGGTTCGCAGCTGACCATGAAGTACCCATCCGTCTACCTGATGGGGCCGAAGGCGTCAGGCGAGGTGCTTTCGGTGGCGTACGCAGGAGCCGGCCAGCACCAGGACGCCGGGGCCAAGATGGTCCACGCCGCCCCGGAGACGACGTCGACGATCGTGTCAAAGTCGATATCGAAAGACGCCGGCCGGACCTCCTACCGGGGGCTGGTCAGTTTCCAGGAGGGGGCCAAGCGGTCCAAGAGCTTCGTGCGCTGCGATGCGTTGCTGCTAGACGAAAAGTCCCGCTCGGACACGTACCCGTACATCGAGTTCGGCGAGCACGACGCTCAAGTGGGCCATGAGGCCACCATCTCGAAGGTCGGCGACGACCAGCTCTTTTATCTGATGAGCCGGGGCCTCTCCGAGCAGCAGGCGATGAGCATGATCGTGAACGGGTTCATCGAGCCGGTGACCCGCACGTTGCCGATGGAGTACGCCGTCGAATGGAGCCGGCTGATCGAGCTCCAGATGGAGGGCAGCGTCGGCTAACAGACCGCCCAGGTGGGTGGCCCGTCGCCGGCGTCCCGGCCGGCGGCAAATGCGCTCCTGGCGTGCCCTAAGATCCAGGTGTGGGAGCGGCGTTGGCTTTGGCCATCATGCTGGTGGTGGTGGTGGGAGTATTGAGCCTGGCCGTAAATGCACAAGGGCCTTTTCAGGGTACGGGGGCAGGTGGCGCCCAGGCTCGGTCCACCCGTGCCGGCCATCCGGGGACGGCCACGCCACCTCCGGCTAAGGCGCCCCGCCGGCCCGCACGGGAGCGCAGTGAGCGCCGGGAACGCCAGGCCGGCGCGGCGCAGGGTCAGCCGGCCGGCGAGCCCCAGCCTCCGGCGGAGCAGGACCAGCCGTTCGGGGACCTCCGCCCTCTCAACACCCAGGCCCAGGCGCTGGTCATGTCCGTGGTGGACGAACGGACATTGGGCCCGGTGACACGTAGCCGCCTGACCTTGAAGGTCCAGCCCACGGAGGGGGAACCGTTCGAGGTGACAACCCGGGTGGCCTTCCCCACGCCGGAAGACCGGGCCCGGGTCAAGGTGGGAGGGACGATCCCCGTCCGTTACGATTCTTACGACCACCGCCGGGTGGTCGTGGACCCGGAGCAAGAGACGGGGGGCTGAGAAGCCGTTGTTCGAAGGCCTGTTCGCCGACCGGTCAGACGCTGGCAAGGTCCTCGGCGAGCAGGTGGCCCGTCTGGGGGAATTAGTGCGGGCAGTAGTGGTGGCCTTACCTAGAGGCGGCGTGCCTGTGGGCGCCGAGGTGGCCCGGAAGATCGGTGCCCCCCTAGTGGCGTTGCCGGTCAGCAAGGTGGGCGCCCCCGGCCGCGAGGAACTGGCCATCGGCGCGGTGGCTCCCGGCGGGGTAACGGTGCTCAATCATGACGTCATCTCCGCCCTCCGCCTGAGGGACGAACAGGTGGCGCAACTGGTGGCCAGGGCAGCCGAGAAAGTGGCCCGGCAGACGGAAACGTACAACCGGGCCGGCGCCATGCCCTCGCTGAGCGACAGCACCGTTGTCGTCGTGGACGACGGGTTGGCCACGGGGGCATCGATGTCGGCGGCATTGACGGCAGTCAGAGCGCAGCGCCCGCTGCGCCTGGTCCTCGCCGTCCCGGTGGCTCCTCCCGAAGCGCTCGCTCAGCTGGCCCCCCTGGTGGACGAGGAGATCTGCACCGTCCGGCCGGCGCGCATGCAGGCTGTGGGCGCCTGGTACGCGGACTTCAGCCAGACCACCGACGCCGAAGTGACCACTCTTTTGGCCGAGTTCTCCCGCTGCGGGTAGCCTCTCGGCCTCGGCGGCGCTAGACGCGATAGACGCCGGGCTTGAGCAAGGACAGCTGGAGCAACGTGATCGAGTGGGCGGGGAAATCCCACGTGAAATAGCGATGGGCGACCTGGACCGCCCAGGTCCGGGCCCGCACCCGGTCGGGGTGGGCGTAGGTGTTGTAGGCCAGCGGGGTGGGCCCGTCGAGCAGGGTGGCGGTGACCTCGTGCGGCGCCGCCAACTGCCACGGGCTGACCTCCGCCGTAACCGGCTCGTCCGGGCTCACGTTGATGACGAGCAGGTCCAATTTTCCGTTGGAACTGCTGGCCACCGTCTGGAGGACGGGCACCGGGCCGCCAGGCGTGGTCGGGCCGCTGGACGTCGTCTGCATCACGGGACCGCCTACGACGGTCGAAACCAACCTCTCGGTCCCGGACAGATGGGCCATCAGGCCGAGCACTTCGCCCGACGGCTCCGTTACGAACGCCGGGCCCGGGCCGGCGAGCATGGCGCTGTCTATGCTCAGCCCCACGGGGTCGACGCTCAGGTCGACCGGGTTGTCACTGAGGAAGGGTGTGGACACCAAGAGGTACTTTTCGGCCAGTAATATCCCGTGCTCTATCCATTGCCGCAATTGCGACGCCACCAGTAGCCCCTCGTCGAGGGACAGGTTGAAGTCGGGGTCGGCGTATGGCATCGGCCTCACCAGTTGGCCGTACTCCGTCAAGACGATGGGGACGTCGCGGCCGGAATAACGGCGGATCAACCGTTGCAGGGCGGCCACTTTCTCGCCCTCGACATAAGGCGTATCCATGAGGTTCTGCTCGTACGTGGTCATGGGCGCCTTCAGGTCCAGTGGCTTGGCGTACTTGTGCAGCTCGACGCAGTCGTAAGGGTAGGTTCGGCCCATGACCTGGAGGAAAACCGTCCTCTCTTCCTCCGTCTCGCAAATTTGGGCACGCGGGTCCATGGCCTTCATGGCCCGGTAGAACTCGACAAACCCGCCGTGCGGCCCGGATTCGTAGCTGGCCGTAATGGGCAACCCTTCGGGCGGGATGGCGCCGTGCGCTCCATTCCCGAAGATGATCTCCCCTTTTGACGCTATGAACTGGTAAACGTCTTCGTCCGGGAGTGCGTTCGAAATGTTGGGGACGGCCTCCCAGGGCACGCCCCCCACCTCGATGCTCTCGCTGCCGGGGACGACAGGGGGGAAATAAACGAAAAAGGTTTGACCGGCCAGCCCGTTGGAGTACGAGGCCGACGGGAGTTCGTCGGCCATCAGGCCGACCGGCTGGTCGGAAAAGGCGGTCGTTCCGCCAAAGGCGTACAGGCAAATTTGGACCACGGTCGGCGGGCAAACGGTCTTGTGGGGCCCGATGTTTATGAGCGTCCCCGAGCGCCAGCCGTTTTGCCCGTACCCGTCCTGTTCGTTGCCCACTTCCCAGAAGGGGACGTTATAGGGGGCAGGATGGCCGTTTTTGGCCCGGAGTGCGGCCCAGAAGCCGGGGTCCGATGGTGCGGAGGAAGGTTGCTCACCATAAGGAGCGGTCATGTAGGCGACGAAGTCGGCGGCTTCGTCGGCCGTGCCAGTGGCGAAGTTCACGACCACGTCGCCGACCGACCCGGTTTCGTCAAGCAGTTCCCCGAACTCGTCGGGCCCGACCGTGGACGGCGCCGGCCCGTCCAGCGTGCAGCAGATCTTCGACAGTTCTGCGCTTTGCATGCCGTAGGGTTCGTTGGGCAATCTTTGCGGCTGGGGCCCGATGGCGTGCAGCCAGTCGAAACTGTCGGCGGTGATCCCGGCCGGGTAGCGCAGGGAGGTCACGCCCAGCTGGCGGACTTCCTTGACGAATGCGGGGTAGAAGCTGTCCGTACTCGGGTTGAAAGCCCCCTCTGCGTCGTACGGCCAGAGCAGGTTGGAGCCGAACAACCGCCGGCTGATCCGGCCGAGCACTTTGGGGCCGACGACGATCTCCACCAAGGCGGAGGGCAACTTGCCCCTGGTAATGGGCCGGGCCGCCGTGTGGGCCCCTGAAGCCGCGGTCAGGACGGCAGCCACCAGAGAAACACTCACGAAGCCGGCGCTGGCCCGGGTGGTCCCGGCCGGCGACGACCGACGGCCGGCCGGGCCACCCGATTGGTCACCCGGTGCGGTACCCGTTCGAGAAGCCGGGCGGCCACGACGGCTGGCGCCTGTCACGACATTCTCGTCGGCCGGCGGCACGTCCTCAGCGTGCCATCGGGAGAGGAGCGGGACAACTCGTTCACGGCATACCGTAAACTGTTCAACCATCGTGCCCGTTCCTCTATCTTCTGATTTCAACGCGGACGCCGTAGCTGCTCTCCCGGGGCCGGCGTGGCTTCTGGACGAGCGCCGGGCTTCCTGGGAGCTGTTCTCGGGGCTCGAGTGGCCGAAAGAGTCCGAGGAGATCTGGCGCTACAGCCGCATCGACGACCTCGACCTGAGCCGCTACGCGCCGGTGCTGCCGCTCGGCCAAGTCGGTGTCGACGAGCTGCCCGCGCCGGTGCAGAAACTGCTCGACGCGGTTGGGCCGGCGACGGTGGTGGTCAGCCACAATGGCGCCGAAGCGGCTGTGGCCCGGCCCCAACCGGGCCTTGACCTCATGCCCGCGGGGTACGGCCCTCTCGGCGATGGCACGCAACCGGTGGCCAGCCTGTCCGGGCCAAGAGCGGACGTGTGGCGGGCTATGAACGGTGCTTTCGTAAGGGCAGCCTGGAGGGTCACGGTGGCCGCCGGAGCAGTGGTCGACGACCCGCTGGTGGTGGTGCACTGGCTCGACGGCGAAGGGGTGGCCGTTTTTCCCCGGCTGGAGGTCGAAGTGGGCGAGAACGCCTCAGCCCAGGTGCTCGAGGTGGTTGCCTCCGGCGACACCGACCTTCTGGCCGTTCCCGTAACGGAGCTGTCCCTGCAGCGGGGCGCCAGGCTCGGCTTCGGGCAGGTCCAGTTGCTCGGAAGGCGGGCCTGGCAACTCGGCAACCAGGTGAGCCGGGTCAGCCGGGACGCCACCTTGCGTTCCATGACCGTGGCTCTGGGAGGTGACTACGCCCGGGCCCGGACCGACTCGGTGCTCGAGGGGCCGGGCGGGGACAGCCAGCTCCTGGCTGCTTACTTCGGCGCCGGCGACCAGATGCACGACCTGCGGACCGTCCAGCACCATGCCGCTCCTCAGACCCGTTCGGACCTCCTGTTCAAAGGCGCAGTGGCCAACAGGGCGAGTTCGGTCTATTCGGGGCTGATCCGGGTCGAAAAAGGCGCCAAGGGCACGAACGCGTTCCAGACGAACCGCAACCTCGTCCTATCGGAGGGGGCGCGGGCCTACTCGGTCCCGAATCTCGAGATCGAGGACAATGACGTGCGTTGTTCGCATGCCTCGGCCGTGGGGCCGATCGATGAAGCCCAGCATTTTTACCTGGAAAGCCGGGGCGTACCGCCGCACGTCGCCGAAAGGTTGATCGCGCTCGGGTTTATGGAGGACGTGCTCGAGCGGTTCCCGGTCACGGGCGTGCTGCCATGGCTGCGGCAGGCATTTGCCAGCAAACTCGAGTCGGCTGGTTTTGGCGCCTACGGGGAGCCGGGGATGTCCGACGAGGGCGGGGGCGGTCAGGCTCGAGGCTCCCAATTTTGAGCCGGGAAATACGGGTCAAGTTGGCGGATTTGCCCGACGGCGAAGCCACCCGTGTCGAAGGGGGGCCGTACGGTATTTGCCTGGCGCGCATCGGCGACGACGTATATGCCCTGTCCGACCGGTGCAGTCATCAGGAGTGGCCCCTTTCGGACGGCGAGGTGGAACCGTATGGCTGCAGCATCGAATGCACCAAGCACGGCAGCACGTTCTCCTTGAAAGACGGCGCGCCGGAATGCCTGCCCGCCACTACGCCCGTACCGGTTTACCCGGTGAGGATAGAAGGTGACGAAGTCATTGTGAGTGTGCCGTGAGCGAGCTGATCGTAAGTGGGTTGCACGCCTCCGTCAGCGGGAAAGAAATACTGCGAGGCGTGGACCTCAGGGTGGCGAGCGGCGAAGTGCACGCCGTGATGGGGCCGAACGGCTCGGGCAAGTCCACCCTTTCCCATGTCATCGCCGGCCGGCCCGGTTACGACGTGACGGCGGGGTCGATCCTGCTGGACGGAGCCGACCTGCTCGCCATGCCGGCGTGGGAGCGCGCCCGGGCCGGCCTGTTCCTGGCCCTGCAGTACCCCATCGAGGTGCCGGGGGTGAGCCTGGTAGACGCGCTGGGGGAGGCCTTCAAGGCTTCTGGCCGCGACGCCAAGCAGATGCCGGCCCTGTTGGCGGCCGAGGCGGCCCGGGTCGGCCTCGACGAAAGTTTCCTTTCGCGGCCTCTCAATGTCGACCTTTCGGGTGGCGAACGTAAACGGAACGAGGTCCTTCAGCTCGGCGTGTTGCGGCCCCGCATCGCCGTCCTCGACGAGATCGATTCCGGCCTGGACATCGATGCCTTGCGGGCAGTGGCGCGGCGGGTGGCCGAACTGGCGCGTGGCTCGGGCATCGGGATCCTGGCCATAACCCACTATTACCGCTTGCTTTCTGAGCTCCCGGTCGACCGGGTCCACGTCCTCTCCGGCGGCCGCGTGGTAGCCACCGGGGGGCCGGAGCTGGCTCAGGAGCTCGAGGAATCGGGCTACGCCGTTTACGGGGAAGAGACCGAGGAGAACGGGGGCGACGGGCCGGGCCTCACCTCGACACCCGTGCGCCCTCGAGCCGTCTAGCCCGGGCCCCCGACGGGGCCTGGAGAGTGCTGTAACCACTGCCTGTCAAGACCCAGTTGCCGTCGACCCGGTTCCCGTCAAGCCAGTTGCCGTCGACCCAGTTGCCGTCGACCCAGTTGCCGTCGAGCCAACGCCGGCCATATAGCCAACCTCGCCCTCAGGGCGCCGCTGCCGTCCCTGTGCCCACTCGGGCCGGGCCGGCCGAGCTTCCGGCATCCGGTTGCATAACCAGCCGAGCCTCCTGTCGCGCTCTGGGGCTGGTCGTG
>DATJUH010000304.1:0-3949 GCA_035502515.1 Acidimicrobiales bacterium | reverse complement strand
CGTTGACCCGGATGTGGTAGGGGGCCAGCTCGATGGCCAGGTTGTGGGTGAGGGCGTGCAGCCCGGCCTTGGCCACGGAGTAGGCCGAAGACGGCGTGGCGGCCACGGCCTGATGGGCCCATATGCTGCCGATGTTGACGATGGACCCGCCCCGGCCGGCGTCGACCATGGCCCGGACCACGGTCTGGGTGATGAAGAAGATGGCCCGGTCCAGTTCCAGGTAGGAGTCGTAGGAGCTGCCGTCGTGGTCCAAGAAGGGCTGGGGGATAAAGATCCCGGCCGCGTTCACGAGCAAGGTGGCGTCGGCGTGCTCGGACGCCAGTTCCCGTCGGGCCCGCTCCACCTGGTCCCGGTCGGACAGGTCGGCGGCGATGCCGTAGGCGGGGCCGTCCTTGGCCAACGTCTTGACCGCGTCGTCGACCTTGGTCTGGTCTAGGCCGATGACCACGGCACTGCCGCCGGCCGCCACCACCTCGGCCGCTGTCTCCAGGCCCATCCCGCTAGTGCCGCCGACCACGACCAGTTTCTGGCCGCTGAAATCAGCCGTGGAGTGCTGCTGCTCTGGCTGCCCTGAGGGATGGTCCTGCAAGTTCGTGCTCATGGTAGGTTCCTTTCTCACGCTTTTTCGTGTCGCGTTGGGTTACGTCCCAGCTTGCGGCCGACCCGGGTGAGTGGTCACCACCCCTCTGGCGAGTTCACCCGGGTGATCAACGGAGTTCCACCACCAGACGAGCTCATGGCTCTAATCGTTACCGTGGCCGGCTTGACGACCTCGATAAGGCTCTCCTGGGCGCTCGCCGCTCCCCGTAGTTCAGCGGTCCCTTCCCACTATCGAAGTACGATTGGTCGCGACTGAGCATCCACGACGTGGACGCTATTGGATGAGGATTGGCGATTGGTCGCTAACAAGCGTGCGTTCGGCAGCCAGTTCAGCCCGGTCAACCCTGACCAGCTATTCGCCTCAAACCCCCGCAACGGCACGGATCTGGGAACCGTTTGGCCTTCCACGACCGCTTCGACGGGACCCTGTCATCGATCCGGGCCTCCCTTACGCCGACGGCCAGACGGCGCCGTGCTGGCTTGCGATCACTCCCGACTGGGGCTACCTGTTCGCGGTCAACGCCGGTTCGCAGACCATTTCGCGTTACGAGGTCGCTCCGGACGGGACGCTGACGGTGCTAGGCACGACCCCGGTCAAAGGCGCCGACCCCGTACCGCTGGACACGGAGGTCAGCCCCGACGGACGGACGCTGTAGGTCAACGAGAGTGCTGCCCACGCGGTCGGAGTGTTCGCGGTGCAGGGCGGAGACCTGACCGAACTACAAAACTCGCCGGTCGTCCTGCCGGCCGGCGCCACAGCAGCCGGAGTTTCCGTCAACTAGACGATGGTGGTCGCTTGGTGATCAGCCCCTGCGTCTCGTCGCCGCTGCTTCGCACGACTCGCGCGCTACAAGGAGGACCGTTCGCAACGGAGCCATCTAACTGGTAGCTGTCGACGCGGACGGATTTCTCGGCTCCCCCGGTAAGAGTCGGGCCGCTCCCGGCACCTATTGAGGACGGCGGATCTGACCGCCTTGAGAACCCAAGAAAGGAACGGCAAATGGGCGGGCCATTTGAGACCGTGAAGCGCTTTTACGACCGCCTGAAGGCGGGTGACGTTCCAGGACTCGTCGAGCTGATGACCGACGACATCGAATGGGAGACGATACTCGGCTTCGGCCTCGACGAACGCGGACCACAGCCGATCATCGACAAGGTCCTCGCCTCGCTAATGGACGAATGGGCAAGCTTCTTGCCGGAGCCAGGCGAGTTCATCAGCGCGGAAAACAACACCGTCATCTCGGTCGGGACGTTCACGTGCGTGCATCGTGCCACGGGAAAACGAGCCGGCCCGGTCGTCACCGCCATCATCTCCGCCCTGCTCGGCAGCGTGACCCAGGCCCAGTCTGGGATCGCAGCCGGCACCAACTTGTTCTTGGTCTCGCTCGACGAGCGCCGGGAGTGGTACCGCTACCATAACCTGTTCGGTGACCTGCTGGCCCACGAGCTCTCGCTGGCGCTGCCCGATGACGTCGTGGCGCTGCACCGCCGGGCGTACGAGTGGCACCTGCGGGAGGGGCTGGTGGCCGAGGCGATCGACCACGCCATCACCGCCGGCGACTACGGCCGCGCCGCCGAGTTGATCGCCGCCAGCTGGCTGGACTTTGTCAACCGGGGAGAGCTTGTGAAGCTCGAGGCCTGGGCCAAGGGGCTCCCCCCAGAAGTGGCCCAGTTCGACCCACGACTGTGCCTCGCCCGCGCTTGGATGCTATTGGTCCTGGGGCGCCCGGCCGAGGTGGAGGCCGAGGTCCGCGCCGCTGAGCGCGGGGCAGTGTCGGGGCCGTTGGCTGACGGCTCGAGCTCCGTCGAGTCAAGCGCGGCGATCGTCAGGACCTCGGCCCGGCTGCTACTGGGCGACGTGGGCGCGGCGGCGCAGAGCGCGGCGACCGCGTCGGCGCTGGAGCCCGACCCCACCGCTCCGTGGCGCCCGCACGTGACCAATGCCCTCGGGATGACCGCTTTCTGGTCTGGGGCCTTCGACGACGCCGAACTCGCATTTGCGGAGACCGTTTCGGCTGGTGAACAAGTCGGTTACTACGGGGCCACGATCTACGCCCTCGGCTATCTGGCCGTGATCGCCGCCCGACGGGGCGAGGCGGCCGATGCAGAGCGGCGAGTAGCGGCCGCACGGGCGCTGGCCGAGCGTCAGGCCCTCGGTGAGCATTGGGTCACGGTGATGGTCGATTACGCGGCAGGCGAACTGGCGCGGGCCGGCGGCGAGCTGAAGCTGGCCCGGTCCGAGGTCGAGCACGGGATCAACATCGCCCGCCGGGGCGGGCTGCGCCTCGACACCGTCTACGGGTTGCTGGCGCTCGGGGAGATCTCCCTCGAGACGGGCGCCCCCGACGCACGAGCTGAGGCCCTGGAGTTGCGCAACCGGGCGCAGCGCCAGCTGGCCGCCTGCCCGGACCCCGGCTTCCTGCGCCGCCGGGTAGAGGCCAAGGATGCGACGGCGGGGCCGGGGCCTGTACCAACGGCCGCCAATAGCGCCGACGAGCTCTCCGAGCGCGAACTGACCGTGCTGAGGCTGCTGTCCTCTCAACTGTCACTTCGAGAAATCGGCAACGAGCTGTACGTGTCGCTGAACACGATCAAGACCCACACCCGCAACATCTACGCCAAACTCCGCGTGGCCAGCCGCCATCAGGCTGTGGCCAGGGGGCGGGAGCTCGGGTTGCTCAGGTGGTCCACGCTCGCTCAGCGGTGACACATCGGGGGCGCTCCCCGAACGCCTTTGGTGTCCGGGTCCACCAGCGTAGGATTTCTGGCTTCGGGGGCCTGTGCGAACGGGGAGGGGACGAGACGTCACGTAGGAACCTGGCGTTTTTGGGGACTGGCCGCTATCGGTCGGGGGGATGGCGCCGACGCTGGCGAGGTCGGTCACCGGCGTCCAGGTGGTGCGCCTGCTCGGACGGGCAGCATTGCTTGCGTATGTCCTCGCCGGCGGGGCCGTACTGCTGATCAGTTACGGCTTCGTGCGCCTGTCTGCAGCGTACAGCCACGCTGGTTCGGTTTATGCTTTCGTCGGCAAAACTCTCGGCCCGGGTGCCGGTTTCCTGGGCACCTGGACGTTGTTCGGGACCTACATCGTTTTCCCACCGGTCTCGGTCCTTGGCACGGCCGCGTTCACGCAGGCCGTTGCTGCGCCACACGGGGGCCGCCACCAGTGGCGATTGGCTCCCAATCGCGCTTGTCTCATGGGCACTGGTGTGGGCACTGGTCTGGCGTGGCATAAACGTGACGGCGCTCTCGGTGAACGCCGTGGAAGATGTCTCGGTATTGCTGATCGCGGCGCTCATTGCCATCATCTAGCTGCGCGTAGGCCCCGGCCCACCAAACCTTCACCGCC
>DATJUH010000303.1:0-23723 GCA_035502515.1 Acidimicrobiales bacterium | reverse complement strand
GTTGCAATGCAGAGTAGAAAACATCCGAAGCGCTCCACGCCACGCCGGTGGTCAAGTCGGTGATGGCCAGGTCCCATTCGTTCGCGGCCGCCTGCACTATTACCGCTTGGATCTGGTCGCCGGGCGAAACCGCGAAGACGGGGATCTCTGCGCCCGGGATCAGTTCGTACCACGCCTCGTACGACACTGTGCCGTCCTGGGAGGGAGAATCGGTACCCAGCTGGAGCAACGGGGGGTCCTGGCTGTGGTCGTAAGTAGAGTCGCCGTCGAGGCCCACCCAGGTGCTCGAGTCCTCGGCGCTCGTGCTTGTCTCGGCCACGTCCGGGACCGACCATTGCCCACTGACGCCGGTAAAGGTATCGCCCCAGGCCTCCAGGCCGGCCCAGTTCAAGTCGCACACATTGCCTGGGACAGAGCAAGCGGGGCTGTTTTGCGCCCCTTTCGGGTCCTCCCTGGCGTTGTACCGCTCCAGCCCCCGGGGCCCGGCCGGCGGGACATGGACCGCGCCGTCCTCCTCGGAACGGCTCGCCGTCGTCGCCAGCCTGGCGTACGCCGCGGCCAAGGAGCCTTCGGCGACCGGCCGCGGCCCGGTATTGGCACTCTGCGAGACCGGCGTCACCGAGGCCGAAGTCTCCTGGCCATAGGCCCCTCCTGCAGCCGGCAGGCCGAGGCCCAGCAAGGCGGCAGCCACCACAGCCGCAAGCCGTCTCATTGTTTTGTGCCCTCCGTTGATCGATTGGCGTGAAAGTCGGACCGTCGGCGGGGCAAACACAAACGGTCAAGCGGGCTTGCGCCAGAGAGTTTGTCAGGCAGAGGGTGCCGGCGCAAGGCGCCAAGGCCGGACGCGCCACGGACTTTTTGCCACCGCCGCCCGTTCCTGATCCCGGCCGGGCGCGGCTCCCGGGGGTCAAGCCCGGGCCCGAAGTAGCGGCAAAATACCACGGTTTCTCGGTGCCGGCGTCGCTCGGGAAGGCGGCGCGCCCGGCCTAACCGCAAGATGGAGCCAGGCGCTTCGGATATCCGGTAGGCCGGCGGCGGGAGTCGGGGCATAGTTGGTGCCCGGCCGGTCTTCCCGCCCGCCTGAAGGCAGCCGGGTTCACGAACGCAGAAGTAAAACCCGACGAGTGGGGCTGGGCGTCAATAGCTCGAAAGCCATAAACAGGTGCCGGCCGGCCGCTAGGCGTGACTGCCGGCGACGACCGGCTCGGCCTCGGATTGGCCGGCCGCCAACTGCCCGCTCGGCACTGCCTCCCCAACCACGGCCGGCGAGACGGGGAAAGTGACCCTGACCACCAGCCCCCCGCCCGCCCCCGGCCGGCACTCGAGGTTGGCCCCGTGAGCGTCGGCGATGGCTTTGACAATGGAGAGGCCGAGCCCGAAACCGTCCGCCCGGTCGTCGAGGCGTTGGAACGGTTCGAGCAGGCCGTCAACTTTCTCTGCTGGGACCGGAGGGCCGGTGTTGCTGACGCAAAGCACGGCGCCCCCCGGCTCAGGCCCGGTGGAAATATTGACCTGCCCACCCACGAAATTGTGGCGGAGGGCATTGTCCACGAGGTTCTCGACCAGGCGCTCGATCAGCCTGGGATCCCCGTGAGTGCAGCACGGGCGCAGCTCGGCGTGGACACGGGCTGCTCGTTGCTCGAAGTCGTGCCGGCGCGCGGCCAGGGCATGGCCGGCCACCAGGCAGAGGTCAACGGGCTGGTGCTCATCGATGCCCCGCTCGCTCGTCGCCAACGTGAGCAGGGACTCGATGAGCTCTTCGTGCTTCTCCCCGGCGGCGATGGCCCGTTCACACGCGGAGCGGAGCGTGGCCGTGCTGGCGCGCGGGTCGGCCAGTGCCACCTCCAGCAGTGTGCGCTCCAGTGTGAGCGGTGTGCGCAGTTCGTGGGAGGCGTTGGCCACGAAGCGCCGCTGGGCGGCAAAGGCCGCCTCCAGCCGGCCGAGCAGGCCGTCGATGGTGCCGGCCAGGTCCTTCAGCTCGTCGTCCGGCCCGTCGACGGCGAGGCGCTCGTGGAGGTTGTGGGCAGATATCCGTTGCGTAGTGGCGGCCATGGTCCGGACCGGGCGCAGGGCGCGGCCGGCGACGACCCAGCCCAGGACCATCGACAGGCCGGCCATCACGCCTATGGCGACAACGGAGCCGATGAGAAGCTCGTGCACGTCGGAGGAGTGCTGAGTCAGGGCTTTGCGGGCCAGGTCCTCGAGCCGGGTGGCGCCGGGGACGTGGGCCAGGCCGGGCGGTAAGGCAGGGAGCTTGGCCATGTGCGCCGTGCCCAACACGACACGGTGGCCGGGCCCGCCCCCGACCGTGCTGGTGGCCTGGAACAGGAACAAGCCGTTGCGGTCCACCAGCACGTAGGTGATGGCCAGGAGCACCACTCCCGATACCAGGAAGAGGCCGCTGTAAAGCAGTGTCAGCCGCAGCCTGAGGGTCTGGCGGCGCGGCCGGAGCCGGGCGGCCACACCCGCCAGGGGGAAAAATTGAGCCACGGCTTAGGTTTCCGGGACGATACGGTAGCCGGTGCGGGGCACCGTCTCGATTATCGGCGGCTCGCCCAGCTTGGCCCGCAGGCGGGCCATGGTCACTTTTACCGTCGAGCTACACGGGTCGGCATACTCGTCCCAGACCCTTTGCAGTAATTCCTCCGCCGAGACGGTGGCACCTTTGGATCTGAGCAGCAGTTCCAGCACGGCAAACTCCTTTGGCGTCAATGCCAGCCGGGCCCCTCCTCGTAGCGCTACCCGCCGGGCCGGGTCGAGCCCGAGGTTGCCGTGCACAAGGACAGGCGGCGATGCCGGTTGGGAGCGCCGGCCGAGCGCCCACACCCGGGCCACCAGCTCGGCAAAACTGAACGGCTTGGCCAGGTAGTCGTCGGCCCCGATGCCGAGGCCCTCCACTTTGGCCTCGATCGTGCTGGCAGCCGTGAGCATCAAGACCCGGCTGTTGCAGCCGCTCGACACGACCTGGCGGCAAACCTCGTCGCCGTGCACCTTGGGCAGGGCCCGGTCAAGCACCACCACGTCGTAGGTGACCAGGACGGCGTGGTCGAACAGGTGGGCGAGGGCGTCCTCCCCGTCGAAGGCGACGTCGACCGTCATGCCCTGCTGGCGCAGGCCCCTGGCCACGGCCTCGGCCAGTTCTTGTTGGTCTTCGACCACGAGTATTTTCATGGCAGTGCTCTCATGGCGCCGTCCCAGCCTGCCCGGCCCGCGGTTACAAACCGGTAACAAAATTGGTGACCGTCGCGTTACGGCGGCGGCCGTACAAGTGTCCTTGTCTTTTCTGATCCAGACGAAAGGAAAAAGGACATGCGCACAGATTGGTCCCGGTCACCCTCAGAGGGCGAGAGCGCGCTCGGCCCGACCGGATCCAGGCGTCCCTCGGACCTGAGCAGGCGGCTGCGAAGCCCGCTGGTGGTAGCGGCCTCGGTCGCCGCCGGCGCCTTAGTAGTGGCGGCCTGCGGTGGCGGCGGGTCGCCTACCAGCAACGCCGTCGCTCACGTAGGTACCTCGACGGCGCCGAAAACGGCCGCCGGCGCTGGGCCCTCTGCCAGTGGCGGCACGGCCGACCCCGCCGCCTCGGCCACCGCCCTCAAGTTTGCCAGTTGCGTCCGGGCCCACGGGGTGCCCGACTTCCCGGACTCGGCGGTCACCATCTCAGCGGGCGGTGGAGTGGAGTTCCGTCTCAGCAAAGGCACGGTGAACCCCAACTCGGCCCAGTTCAAATCAGCCATGCAGGCGTGCCAGAGCCTCATTCCTCATGCCGGTAGCGGCAGCGGCCCGTCGACTCATCAGATGGACCAGCTCATCAAGTACAGCAACTGCATGCGGAGCCATGGCGTGGCGAACTTCCCGGAGCCAAACAGCGATGGCCAGATCTCCGTCCAGATCACCGGCGGGGCGGCCAACAACCCCATGAACCCGGGCTCGCCCCGGTTCCAGGCCGCCTCCCGGGCCTGCCGGTCCTTACAGCCACCCGGGCCCACCGGATTGTGACGGGACATAGAAACCGGGGAGCCGGCGCCCAATCTGTGGGCGCGGCGCCACGTGCGGTACGCTCCCTCAACCGACCCGATCCACCGAAGTCAAGACCATCGCCACCAAACGTGGCGTCAGCCTGTAGATGTGCGGTCCCAAGAGGTTCGCCCGCGTTCGTAAGCATCGGCGGCAAACCCGTCGTAAGCAGGACGTGCAACCCAACCAGTGGAGGTACCAGATGGCCGAGCTCCCACCACCCCCGGAAGGAATTGTGCTGGCCCACTTCATCGTCTCGGACGATGTCGAGCGCTCCCGGCGCTTCTACACCGAAGTACTCGGTGGCCGGCTGGCCTTCTCCGGCCCCGGCGGGCTGACCTATGTCGCGCTGTCGAACAGCTGGGTCATCATCAACGGCGGCGGAGGCCCGACCGACGACAAGCCCGAGGTCACCCTGGCAACGCCGAACGACCCCCACAAGGTCAGCAGTTTCCTCAATATCCGGGTCAAAGACATCGCCACCGTGTACGCCGAATGGAGCGCCCGGGGTGCTCAATTCCTGACGCCGCCGAAACAGCACCAGTACGAGATCCGTTGTTATATCCGCGATCCTGACGGTCATCTGATCGAAGTCGGGCAAACCACCGACCCAACGGGAGACTGGACACCCGATCACTGGCCATCGAGTACGCCCGCCGAGGAGCCCGAATGAATACCGAAATGGCGGCCGAAATCCGGAGGAGACGGCGGCCATGACGACGGCCATCATCGGCACCGGGGGCCTCGGATCGGCCGTCGCCCGGCGCCTCGCCTCCGGCGGCGAGACCCTGCGCCTCTCGAGCGCCGACACCAAGTCGGCACAAAAACTGGCGGCAGAGGTCGGTCGAGGCGCGGTCGTCGCCGCCGATAACCACGACGCGTTGCGGGGCGCCGGCGCCGTCGTGCTCGCCCTGCGGTTCGGTGTGTTGAAGGGCGTCATAGACGAGATCGCTGACGCCCTGACCGACAAAGTCGTCGTGGTCCCGAGCAACCCCGTCAGCCTCGACGCCCAAGGCAACCTCGTACATCTCTTGCCGGAGGGCCAAACCTCGGGCGAGGTGGTCACCGGGTGGTTGCCGGCGGGGACGCACTTGGCCATGGCGTTCGGCAGCATGTCCGGCAATCTCCTGGAGTCGTCCAGCCATCGCACTCCAGAGCCGGCGGTCGTCTTCTACGCCACCGACGACGACCGCGCCGCCAAGGAAGTCGAGCGGCTGATCCGAACGGCCGGCTTCGAGCCGGTGAAGGTCGGCGGGGTCAACCAGTCCAGCCGGCTCGAGGTGGGGGGCGACCTCCACGATCGCATAGTCAGCCCCGAGGAGGCGCAGTCACTGGTCGGTGGCGGCTGATCCGCTCGCTGCCTTAGCTGCGGCCGGCGGCGGGAGCGATCAGGACCGCCGGCCCGCCGGCAGAGCGTGCACCGTGTCGCGGATGAGCATGAACCGCATCGACCAGTACCCGGGTCGCGGCTCGGGTAATTCATGCCGGGCCCAGAAGAAACCGGCCAACGTGACGGCCGCGGTGACCAGCCAGCCGGCCACCCCGACGACCAGGATCCACGGCGTGGAACCCGACAACAAAACGATGAGGCCCACGAGGCCGACAGCCAGCGCGAGGTAACCCACCCGGAGGGCCCGGACCGCCATCCTCCAGTGGCCGTTGTGCTGCAGCTCCGGCGGCTCGTCCATGTCAGTGAATTGTGTCAGACGGTTGTGCGCCCAGGGTCATCCCGAACGGCCGCCGTCGCCACACCGCGACCGGCCCTTCGGGCCACCCTGTACCCGAGTTCGGAGGCCCTTCAGGGCGTGAACTTCTCCAGGCCGGAACCGCCCCAGTACCACGCCCCCGAGTCACCCTGGACGTCCACGGGGGGACCGGACGCGGGCACGGACACGAGGTTGCCGTTGTCGTAACCATCGACCTTGTAGCCTTCGGGCGCGCGCTCGCCCCAGAGGACGTAGTTGCCGGCGAGCGACACGCTCGTGACGCTGACACCGGCGCTGGGAGCTTGCAGCTGGTACACCGAGCCGTGCGGGCCGGGGAAAAGATTGACCGATCCGTTGGCCTCACCGAAGCAAACGTTGAGGTTTGTCGCCGTGGGCGGGAAGATGGCCGTGATGGCGCTGGCCGCCGGCACGACCGTAGTGGAGGTGCCGCCGGTGGCCGGGACGCGCAGGACGCTGTTTCCAGACGAGTAATAGAGCACCGGCCCGTCGAGCCCGAGGTGGGCGAACGTCTGGCCGGAGACGAGCGTCTGGACGGGGCCGCCGGTGACCGCCATCTTGCGGATCCCGCCTGCGTCGGCCCAGTAAAGGAACGACCCGTCGGTCACCAGATCGTCGTTGCCAATGACCGCCGGGGAGGTGCCGAGCACGACGGCGGCACCACCAGCGAGCGGCACTCGCATGAGCTGGGACTGGTCTTGCCCTGGATAGTTGGCCACGAAGTAGCCGTACCAGGTCCCACCTACGTTGGCGTAGGTGATCGCTTCGAAGTCGACGGGCGCCGAGGACGACTCCTGGTACAGGGCCCGCTCCTGGCCCGGCTCGTTGCCCTTCGAGGCGCGGAAGACGTCGGCCTGCCACTCGCTGCCCTGGGTTTGGTCTGCTGTCCAGTACAGGTTCCCGGTGGACTGGACCAGACGGCCGGGCTGGGCGTAGGAGAGCGTGGTGGGAAGCCTGGTCGTCGGAAAGTGGATGAAGTTATCCGGCCAGGGCTCAGCGCCGGGGGTGTCTGGATTGTTCAGGACCAACGCCCAGCCGTAAAAGTCCGCGTCGGTAGACCAGTTATCCTGGGATATGACGATGTAGCTGTCTTTCGGCCCGACCGCTTCGACGACGGCGACGTGCCCGTCGGGCCCGATGACACCTTTATTGTCGTTCGCGTACCACTGCGCTACCGATCCTACGGTCGGGGTTTGGTCGACGGTGTAACCGTTTTCTCGAGCGCCGGTGGCCCAGTTCATGGCGTTGACAGGCAGAGCGTGCTTCGGGGTCTGGGCACCGTAGGCCGTAGATTCGACGAAGGCCACGTAGTTGGTGCAGTTGGCCCACGCCCCGCTCGGCGCCGTGTCCTGGTCGGGGGGCATGCCCCAATACGACCTTTTATTTTCGTTCTGGAAGTTGTGGGTTGTGTACGGGGCGACGCTGCAGGCGCTGAACCCTTTACACCACGGCCCCGCCGCAGGCGTCGTCGAAGCAGCAGTTCCTATAGGCGGTTCGATGGCCCTCGCCCCGCCGATGAGCTCGGCTACGAGCAACACTGCGGTCAACACCCGTTGGGGGCGACCGCTTCCCATCCCCGTCCATCTTCGGGACATGCTTATCTCCTTGGCTTAATCTTCGATCGGCATAGGGAACACGCCTCCGTTGGCGTTGCCGACCAGGTTGGGTGCCGATGCGGGAACGCACTGGCCATCCGTCGGGTCGTTCGAGCAGCCGTCGGCATCGAAGTCGACGGCCTCGATGTTGTAGACGTGGCCCGATTTGGGAGAAAACTCCCAGGTGTCGCCGGCCGTCTGGCCACATGATCCGTCGTCGGACCAGCCCGGCTGCACCGTGCCCATGTCACTCCAGCCGCCGCCCGTCGTCTCGTCCTCGACCCACATCTCGAGTGGCCGGTCCTCCGAGTAGCAGTTATAGGCGACGACCTGCCTGAAGCCGCCCGCCGTCGTCGTCGGGGGCGAAGATGGGGGGAGCGTCTTCTTCAGCCATTGGATGTCGGGGCCGAAGGCCTGGTCATGCTGGACCAGGAAGTCGTCTGCGGCGCTGTTCCACAGCGCGAACTCGGAGCTGTCGAGCGTGGTGCCCGTCGTCTCGCCGAGTATGTACCACTGGTAGACCGGCGTGCTCACCAGGTGAAGCGAGACGCCCCATGTCTGGTAGGAGTACTCCAGCCATCCACCACCCCAGACGCGCAAAGCCAATGCTTCGCCGTACATGACGACCGGTCCGCCCGTCGCCTGCACCTTCCACAGCGAGGTCTTGTTGGTAAAGGCGAGGTCGACTCCGCAGCCGCAATGAAAGGGGAAGAAGCTGAATTTATTTTGGCTCCAGATGAGGTTGTCGGCGGAGCCGTGTTGGCTGTTGACCAACGGCCCCGTGCCGTCGTTCGTGCTGCTCAGCCCGGACCACTGGATGACGGGGGCGTTGTCATTGACAGGTACGCCGGGAAGGCTGGGGTTCGGCCGGACCGTGCACTCAGTTTGGCTGGCGCCGTCACCCTGGGCGCCCACGGCCGCGACTACGTAACACTGCCCGCTTTGGCCGGTGCCGGTGTCGGTCCATGAGTAGACCTGGCCCGCCGGGGCCCCGGCTACAACTGGCACCTGGTCGACCACCTGTCGGTTGCCCTGGCTGTCAAGGCGGTAGACGATGAAGCCGGTGGCGGTGTCCGAGCGGTTGTACCAAGAGACGACCACCGCGGACGGCGTGGCCTGTAAGGGGCAAAGCCCGGGGGCGGCTGGGGGCCCCGGGGTAAGGACCGGGGCCACGCTGACCGGGGCCACGCTGACCGGGGGCCGAGGCCGCGGCGAAGGGTGCGCCGCGCCACAAGTTGGGGCGGGAGTCGTCAGCGGCCGGCCCGGTATAACGGGCGTCGGGTTGTGGGCCAAGGCGAGGGGCCTGAGCCCAGCGGCGCCAGCTCCCGAAAAAAGAGCGCCGGTCACGCCCGGGACAGCGGCCGAGGCGAACCCGGCGACAAGCACGGCCAAAGCGCGGGCGACGAGCCTTCTGCGGAACATTCTTTACTTCCTTTCTCAATAGCGACGGGGCACTCCCGCCACTCAAAACGAGGTGACGCGCAGCCGCGCCCCGCCAGGGCCGCCCGGCAGACCGTGGGAACGCTCGAGCCGCGCCCGGGCATCGCCTGTGACCGGCAAGGACGACAGGAGTGGCCCTGGGCCGGCCGCTGGGGGCGGCCCCACGTCGAGGCCCTGCTCGAGAACGAGTGGCGTATTACCTCGTGTTGCCGCCCCGGTGTTGCTGACCGCCTCCGTCAGACGGTCGAGGCGCAATGACGCCCGTGCAACGGCGACGCGCACGGCCTCCATCGACTCCGCCCGGTAGAGGTGGATACACGTCTCGTCCTCGGGGATGAGGATCGAGCGGACATGGTGGACCCGGGTGCCCTCGCGTTGCAGCTGATCGGCGACCGCTCGGGCCGCCTTGGCGCAATGGCCCGCGTCCGGCCCGGCTTCGGCGGGCAGGTAGTGCTCGCCCACGAACTCTCGCATCGAGGCACACTGTACGGACGGCCGGGCGCCGTCGAAATAACGGAAACCCTGACTCTATTGCCCGCCGCGATGGCTTATTAGTCCCCGGTCAGCCGCTTGGCCAGCTGACCGCGGGAGCGAACGCCGAGCTTTGCGTACGCCCGCGCCAGGTGGACCTCGACGGTGTTCACCGTCACGTACAGGGCCGCCGCGATCTGCTTGTTGGAGAGCCCGTCGGCTGCGAGCTCGCTCACCTGGCGCTCGCTGGGCGTCAGCTCGCTGTCGGCAGGGCGGCGCCCTCCGACGCGCTCCAGCTCCGACCTGGCCCGTACGGCCCAGCCGTCGGCGCCGAGCGCCGTGAACGAAACGGCGGCGCGCTCGAGCGCCTCGCGGGCACCGCGCCACTGCTTCAGGCGCCGCTGCGCCCGCCCGAGCGCCAGCAGGCAGCGGGCGGCGTCGAAGCGCGACCCGAGAGCCTCGAGGTCGACCGACGCCTCGGCCAGCGCCGCCGCCCCCGTCTCGACATCGCCACCGGTGGCCAGCTCCAGGGCCCCGGTGCAGCGTTTGAAGGTGGCCGTCGCCCAGGGGTGGTCTTGCTGCCCGGCCAGCTCGCCCAGCCGGCGGGCGACGCCGGCCGCCTCCTCAAAGCGGGCCAGCTCGCTCAACGCCTCGACAAGATCGGGCGCCACCGGGAAGGCGCCCGGGTCGAGCACGCCCTCCCGCTCGCAGTGCTCCCACACCGCCCACAGATCAATGACGGCCCGGTCGGGCGCCGCCGCTAGTAGGCCGTTGATCCCTCGCGCCCGCCGCCCTTCGAGCTCGTCCCACGTACTTCCGGCCACCTGGGCCAGCCTGATGGTCTCGTCCGCCCACCGCTGCGCTTCGTCGGCCGGGCCACGCTGCACCTCCAGCAATGCGCGGCAGCGCGGGTACTGCGGGCGGAACTGTGTCTCGTAGTCGGATGACTCGCCCCACTCGTCGAGCAGCGATGCCGCCGCGGCCAGATCGCCGGCCCGAAGTTCGACCTCGACCATATGCATGCGGATCATGGCGTAGGAGGTGAGATCGCCACGGTCGTCGGCCAGCGCTTGGAGCGACCGGAGCAACTCGCGTGCACCGGCCAGCTCGCCCCGCCAGAACAGCCTCTTCGCCGCCACTCGCTCGGGGGACGCCGACAGGTAGGCGCTGGCGTCGGTGGTGGCGCCCGACTGCGCCGCCAGGTCGTCGAGCGGCCGGCCCCTGAGCGCTAGCGGCCACGCCAGGGAGTACAGCGCGTACCGGCGCCCGGGCTGATCTGTGGCCAGTGCCAGCGCCTGGCGCGCCCACTGCTCGGCCTGCCCGATCTGCGCCACCCCCGCCGCTGCCGCGTGGCTGGCCTTTTTGGCCAGCAGACGCGCCCGCAAGTTGCCGTCCCCGCCGCACTCGGCCAGCGCCTGATCGAGGTAGCCCTCCTGGTCCTGCCGGCTGCGCACGTCGTCCCCCTCGCTCAGAGCCAGCAGGGCGCGTGCGCGCGGCGTGCCCGCCGGCAGCGACGGCAGCTCCTGGCGCAGGAGCACGGTCATCCTCCTCAACTCGCCGGCATCGTCAAGACGATCGGCCAGCTCCAGCACCCGGTCCACCCGCTCTGCCGCGTGCGCCGGGGTCAACCGCAGTGCCTGGGCGGCGAGCAGGGCCGCCTCACGACGCGAGCCACGGGCACGAGCCGCCTCGGCCCCCGCGGCGGCGCGCCCCGCCAGGGCGCCGTCGGGCCCCACGCTGGCCAGCGCCAGGTGCGCGACGCGTCCCGACTCCTCCCGGACGACCCGCGATAGCGCAAGATGCACGCGGCGGCGCTGGCCCGGGCTGGACCGGCTCTCAGCCGCCGTCGCCAGCAGCGGATGAGCGGCGCGCACCCGCGGGCCGTCGACCACGACCACGCCGGCATCCACGGCGTCGTCGAGGGCGCCGGCCTGGACGATGGACAGGACCTGGTCGACCCCGGGGTCCCCGCCCAGCGCCACCGTAAGCAGCACCCGTTGGACCGCGGGCGCCAGCCGGCTCACACGCTCGCCGAGCATTTCTTCCAGTGAGTCCGGCAACGGCAGGTCGTCGTTGGCCCAGCGCCCGGGGTCATCGAGCAGTGCCCGGCCCACCTCGAGTGCGAACAGCGGGTTGCCCACGGTGGCCTCCACGACCTGGCGCAGGCGGTGACGCGAGAGCGTCAGGCCGAGCCGTTCGAACAGCAGCCGGCGCACCGCCCCGAACGACAGCGGACCGACCTGTAGCCGTTCGACCCCGGCCCTCAACAGGACCGCCTCCAGCCCGCCGACGGGCCCCGGGCGGCGGGCCAGCAGGAAAATGACCCGGCCATCGTCGAGCCGGCGGGCCATGAACGCCACTGCGTCTGCCGACGGCCCGTCCAGCCATTGCAGGTCGTCGATGGCGACCACCACCGGCGCCCGGGCGGCGAGGGCCCGCACGATGCCCAGCAGGCCGAGCGTGACGAGGTGCGTCCCCTCGGGCTGGCCGGCCGGCTCGGCCCGCAACAGCGCCTCTTCTAGGGCGCGGCGCTGCACGACTGGCAGGGGGGCGAAATCGGCCTCCTCGAGGTGATCGCAAAGGTCGATCAGACCCGCGAACGGCAGCCGGGCGGCGCTGTCGCCCGGGCGCGCCGCCAGTACGCAGTCGCCCCGGTCCCGGGCGGCCCGCACAGCCGCCTCCCAGAGCGTCGTCTTGCCGATCCCGGGCGCACCGACCAAAACGATCGAGCTCCCGGTTCCCGCCTCGCTTACGAAATGACCGAGGCGGGCCAGTTCCGCCTCCCGCCCGACGACCGACAGTGCCCCCTGACTACCTCCGCGGCCGTCGTCCACTTAGGGCTGATGGTCCCGGTCGCCCAATGGTGCGAGGGTAGCTTGACGGCTATTTCTCGGAACTGGCCCGCTCTCTGCGCACTTTGTCCCAGAAGCTCTGGGGCATGGCGTCGTAGTGGTCGTGGTGGGCCTTGAACCGGCCGCGACCGCCGGTCAGGCTGCGCAGGTCGATGGCATAACGCACCAGCTCCGACGTCGGCACCAGGGCGGTGATTATCGACTCGCCGGGCTGGCCCGTCTCGGTGCCCTGGACCCGGCCGCGCCGGCTGTTCAGGTCGCCCAGGACGTCTCCCTGATAGGCGTTGGGCACGGTGACCTCGAGGAGGGAAATGGGCTCGAGGAGCACCGGGCCGGCCTTGGCCAAGGCTTCGCGTACCGCCAGAGCGCCCGCCATTTTGAAGGACAATTCCGAAGAATCGACCGGGTGGTGCTTCCCGTCGAACGCCGTCACCCGGATGTCCACTACCGGCCAACCGAAATTCCCCCCGTCCGACATGGCTTCTTCGGCCCCTTTTTGCACGGCCGGGATGTACTGGCGGGGGATGACACCGCCGACGATATTGTCCACGAACTCGAAACCTTCGCCGCGGTCCCGGGGCTCGATGCGCAGGGAGGCGATCCCGAACTGCCCATGCCCGCCGGTTTGCTTCTTGTACTTGCCCTCGGCCTCGGCGGTGGAAATAACCGTTTCCCTATAAGGGATAACGAGGTCTTCGCTCTCGACGGCCACGCCGAACTTACGGGCCAGCCGTTCCATGGCGATCCCGAGATGGGCCTCGCCCGTGCCGGAAAGGACCGTCTGGTGGGTCTCGTCGTCACGGCGGACAACCAGGGTCGGGTCCTCTTCCTGGAGACGGTGGAGGGCGGTCATGAGCTTGTCTTCGTCGGCCTTGCTCTTGGGCCGGATGGCGATCGAGAGCACGGGCAGGGCGGCGTCGGCCAACCAGGCGGCGTTGCCATCGACATAGCCATCGCTTCCGGCCACAGGGGCCCCCGTCGTCGCCCACGGCAGAGCGGGCCTGACGAGAGCGACGGGCTGGTTGCGCGGGGTCAGCGTATCGCCTGTGTTGGTGGACGCCAGCTTGGCCACCGCCCCGATGTCACCGGCCGGTACCTCGGTAAGTTGCAGTTGTTCTTTGCCCCGAAGTGTGAAAAGGGCATGGAGGCGCTCGTCCGCCTTCGTCCTGGCGTTGAACAGCACGGCGTCGGGCCGCACCGTGCCGGAGACCACTTTGAACAACGAAATTTTCCCGACATACGGGTCGGCCACCGTCTTGAAGACCAACGCCAGCGGCTGCCCGGCCGGGTCGAGCGGGACCTCCACGGAGTCGCCGCCGCCGGCCGCCGGCTGCACCAGGGCGGGTGGGCGCTCGAGCGGCGACGGGGCCACATCGCAGATGGCGTCGAGGAGGCGGTCGATACCGACGAACTTGGCCGCCGAACCGCAGATAACCGGGAAAACCTGAGAGGACACAATGCCCCGGGCCAGGGTTTTGGCCAGTTCCTCGGCCGAAATCTCCTCCTCGCCCTCGAGGTAGCGGGTCATGAGGTCGTCGTCGGCCACCACGATGCCTTCGACCAGCGAGTCGCGCACTGTGTGCTCGCGCTCGGCGATGCTGTCGGGTATGGCGCCTTTGGTGGCAACGCATTTACCCGCCTCGTAGAAAAAGGCGCTGTCGGAAAGAAGGTCGGCTATCCCGTGGAATTCGTGCTCCTCGCCGATGGGCAGTTCGAGCGGGGCCACGCCGGCCCCAAAAGTGTCGTGCAATTGCTGCAGGACATTGGAAAAATCGGCCCGGTCGCGGTCGAGCTTGTTCATGAATATCAGACGGGGGATACCGAGGGCGGCCGCCGCCCGCCAGAAGACCTCGGTCTGGACCTCCACGCCGTCGACGGCGCTCACTACGAACACGGCCAGGTCGGCCACTGACAGAGCGGCCAGCGCTTCGGGTACGAAGTCGGCGTAACCGGGGGTGTCCAGGATGTTGACCTTGTAGCCGCGCCACTCCAGGGCGGCCAGGGAGAGCGAGGTGGACATGTGGTGGGAGTGCTCTTCGGGCTCGAAGTCGGACACCGCCGTCCCGTCCTCGACCTTGCCGGCCCGGTTGATGGACCCGCTGCACAGGAGAACAGCCTCGGTCAGGGTCGTCTTCCCGGAGCCACCATGGCCGACAAAGGCTACGTTGCGGACCTTCGCTGGTGGGTACGCCTTCATGCGAGCACCTCTTCTTTCCCCCGCGGGTCAATCCCGACGGTCTTCCCCTAGCTGGCTGGAGCCAGGCCTGTCTCGTTAGGCTACCGAATCGGATGGCCAGAGTCGGCCGGTCGGCCTCAACGTCGGCAGCGGCCGCCGCTGCACCCCCGGCCGGGCCTCGCCGGCGCTTATGGCCTGGTCAGCGCCGGCCCGGCAAACATGGCCCGGCCGACGTCGGTGGTAGGCTGCAACGAGGAACAAGCCACCAGGATCCTGGGGCCCACCACAGGAGCAACTAGTTGTTCGACGCACGCTTCCGGAGCGCGGTAGATCGGGTAGTGAGCCCTGCCGGCCAGGCGCTGCGGCGCACCGGTCTCTCGCCGGACCACCTGACCGCCCTCGGCATCGCGCTGTCCATCCCGGCCGCCCTGGCCATCGCCTCGGGCCGTCTGGTCGTCGGTCTGGTCCTGTTCATCGCCTCCGCGCTGCCGGACCTCTTCGACGGCAGCCTGGCCAAGGCCAGCGGCCGGACGAGCCAGCGGGGAGCCTTCTTCGATTCGGTAGGCGACCGGATAAGCGACACCATTGTCCTGGCCGGCTTCGCCTGGTACGTACAGGACCGCTTCGGCGGCCACGCCGCCCTGGTGCCGCTGGCCGTGCTCGGCGTCTCGCAGCTGGTCTCATACATTCGGGCCAAAGGCGACGCCCTCGGCATCGATGCCCAGACCGGCCTCATGGAGCGGGGCGAGCGCATCGTCGTGCTGTGCTTCGCGCTCGTGTTCTCGGCCGAGATGCTGTGGCTGCTCTGGGTCATCTTCGCCCTGTCGGCCATTACCGCCGCCCAGCGCTTCGTCAAGGTGTGGCGCCAGGCCAACAAACCCCCGGCGCCGGCCCCCGTCGAACCGACGGCCGTCGTGCTGCGCTGGCGGGCGTGGAGGGAAGAACGAGCCGGGCGGGAGGCGTCCTGGCGGGCCCGCGCCCCCCGGGGGCCGGGAGCGTCGACGAACGGGTTCTTCTCGGGCAGCCGGCGCCCGGGCGGGGGAGCGGCCGGTGGGCGCTGGCACGAACGACGGATGGCGCGCCGCAAGCGGCTGCTCGACGACAGTGATTTCGGGGCCGAGAAAACCGCCGGAGAGCGGACGCCTGACCTCAGCGACCAGGTCCCTACCCGCCGGCACACGGGCCGGGGGCGAGGCTGAACACAGCGGGCGCCACGAACCCCGGTAAGCAGGAAAGCCAGTAAAAGGTCGCCTCACCGTGAGGAACAACGAGCTGGCCATGTACCGCGCCGGGACGGTGATCGCCTCGGCGCTGCCCGGCGTCAGTGCGTACCGCCTCGGCCAGTGGCTCGGTTGGGTACTCGGGCGGGTGCCCGATTACGACGGCCGCCGGGCGGTCGTCGCCTCCCACATGGGCCGGGTGCTGGGCCGGCCATTGACCAAGCACGAACAGAGGCGATTGGTCCCGGACGTGTTCGCCAACTTCGGCCGCTACTGGGCCGAGAGCCTCCGGCTGCCGACGCTGTCCTACGACCAGGTGGCGGCGGGCATCTCAATGGTCGGTTTCGAGAACGTCCAGTCCGCCCTGGCCGGCGGCAAAGGGGTGATCATCGCCGCGCCCCACCTGGGCGGGTGGGAGTGGGGGGCTATGTACCTGGCCGGGTCGGGACTGCCCGTCACCGTGGCCGTGGAGCCGCTCGAGCCCCCGGAACGCTTCGAATGGATGGCCCGCTTTCGTGAACGCCTCGGTATGCAGGTGGTGGCCGTCGGGCCCGGTGCGGCCAGCGCCATACTTCAAGCATTGCGGGACAACCACATTGTCTGTCTGCTGTCCGACCGCCTCGTCGGGCCCACGGCCGGGGTCGAGGTCAGCTTCTTCGGTTCCCCGGCCAAGCTCCCCGCCGGGCCCGTGACCCTGTCGGTGCGATCGGGGGCGCCGCTCCTGCCGGCCGCCATCTACTACGGGCGGCGGGCCATCTCGCACACGATCGTTTTCCGCCCTCCGCTGGAACTGCCCCAGGAGGAGCGCTTCCGGGCCACGGTCGAGGGCGGCACCCAGGCCCTGGCCAGGGAGCTGGAACAGCTCATCCGCGCGGCCCCCTCGCAATGGCACATCACTCAGCCGAACTGGCCCGGGGACCCGGCCCTCCACAGCGTCCGGACGTGGTCCCGGCACAGAGCCCGGGCCCGGGCGGACGGCGAGAAAGACAAGCACAAGACAGGGGCAGCATGCGAGTAGCGCCGGCGGGCCAATACCGGTTGGACGGGTAATGCGGGAGGGCCCAGCCATACGGGTGGGGATGGTCTGCCCCTACAGCCTGACGATCCCCGGAGGCGTCCAGGGCCAGGTCATAGGCATCGCCAGGGCCATGCGGGCCATGGGCGTCGAGGCCAGGGTCCTGGCCCCGTGCGACGGGCCGCCGCCGGAGAGCTGGATCACTCCTCTGGGCGCGTCGGTAGCGGCCACGGGCAACGGCTCCGTAGCGCCCATCGCCCCGGACCCATCAGCGGCGCTGCGGACGATCAGGGCGCTCCGCGAAGAACGCTTCGACATCGTCCACCTCCACGAACCGTTCGTGCCCGGGCCCACCCTCACTGCCCTCCTGTTCAGCGACGGGCCATTGGTGGGGACCTTCCACCGCGCCGGCGCCATTGCCTTCTACCGGGTCATGCAACGCCCGGGCCGGTGGGCGGCCAGGAAACTGGCTCTGCGGTGCGCCGTCTCCACGCTGGCCCTCGAAACCGCCCGTGAGGCCTTCGGGGGCCACTACGAGCTCGTCTGGAACGGGATCGACGTTGGAGTGGTCTCAGCCGCCGAGCCCTGGCCGAGGTCCGGGCCGACCATCCTGTTCGTGGGCCGCCACGAACCCCGCAAAGGCCTCGCCGTCCTGATCGAAGCGGTGGTGCGGTACGGGGTGGAGGCGCGTGTCTGGGTGGCCGGCGAAGGCCCACAGACGGCCGCGCTCCGCGAAGAAACGTTGGCCGACGCTCGCTTCGAGTGGTTGGGGGCGATCACCGACGACGAGAAGCTGCGCCGAATGCGAGGGGCCGACGTGCTGGCGGCGCCATCGTTGCACGGTGAAAGTTTCGGCATCGTGCTGCTCGAAGGGATGGCCGCCGGCACGGCCGTAGTGGCGAGCAACATCCCGGGTTATGCCAACGTGGCCCGACCATCGAGGGACGCCCTCCTGGTACCGCCCGGCGATGCCGAGGCGCTGGCGACGGCGTTGCGCGAAGCGCTGGCCGGCGGCCCGGATATGAAGGCGATGCGCGAGTCAGCCCTCGAGCGGGCGGCGGCGCACTCCCTCGCCGCTCTGGCCGAGCGTTATCTCGAGCTGTACGACCCGCTCCTGTCGCGTCTGTCGCACTAATTGGCCCTACCTTCGCGCGACCCGCCAGTAGGGTGCGTTGATTTTCCAACGCGCCATTTCGACAAGTGTAAAAACTCTCCTTCCTCAGTCCATTTTCGGCCAAAACACCTTGGCGGACGCCGTCTGTTGGTGGTTGAATGGCCGTTCAACAAATCATTTTGGGAGGAGGGGGACCTGAGGTGATGGGGGAGCGCCTCGCTTGCGCCGGCGCCTCCCCCTGCCCGCTCTGCTCCGGCCCCACGCAGAAGTTTTTGAATCGCGGCACCCTCGGAGGCCGGTAACAAGAAGAAAGGTCGGCCACGTGGGGACCATCCAGGCAGTTGGCATCTTTATCGCAGCCGGCACCTTGGCCGGTTTGGCCGGGTGGTGGTCCTACGCCAGCCCCCTCCTTTGGCGCTGGGTCGAAGAGGCGCGTCAGCGCACGCCCGGAGGCTACGGCCCGTCAATCAGCCGCGTCCCAGCGAGGACTGTGCGTATTTCCGCTAGGCGTGGTGCGTGGGCCGTGTTCTCCGGCACCGTGGGCGCGATTATTTCGGCCGCATTGCTTTTCGGGCGCCGTGAACCGTTTTGGATGGTCCCCTTCTTCGTGGTCTGGGCGTCCGGGCTAGCCGTACTTGCGCTGGTCGACCGAGAAACACTGTTCCTACCTAGCAAACTTCTGCGCCTGAGCATGGTCGTGGCCGGTGCCGCGCTCGTCGTCCAGGCGATCGCCACCAGGGACTGGTCGCACTTGGGCAGAAGTGGCATCTGCGCCGTAGTGGCCTTCGCAGGCTTCGGGGCATGGGCCTTTTTGCGCCCCGGTGGTTTGGGGCTTGGTGATGCCCGCTTCGCTGTTCTCGTCGCTCTGGGCGCCGGGACCATCTGGCCGTCAGGATGCTTGGTGGCCCTGACGTGCGCTCCTCTGGCCGCCGCCGTCGTGGCTACCTTCCGTCGCAGAGCAAACAGGACAGACCAACGAACACCTGTTGCTCTAGGACCTTTTTTGGCACTGGCGGGGATAGTGGCGGTGGTCACCCGTGCGGTCTGAACGAGCCACGCTGCCCAAAGACGCCGGCGGTCCGCCGCTCCCGCGGCCACCTTCGCACCCTTCGCGGTCGCGCCCGCCGTCACGCTTGACCGCCGGAAGCGTTGTCCCTGTCTTGCTGGCCGTTCTGGCGGCCGGCTTTGTCTATGAAGCCCTACAGGACCGTTCGTCGATGACCAGTGTCGTAGTGGCCAGTTCTCTTGTGCCGGCCGGCACTCCGGTGGACGCAAGTGACACCCGCACCGTCCGGATCCACTCGTCAGATACCGAAGTGGCAGACGGGTGGCTGACACCAGCCGAATTAGGTGGTGATTGGGTGGCCACGGTGGCCGTCCGGGCCGGTGAGCCACTGACGATGAGCGAGGTCGAAAAACCCTCTCTGGTCCCCGCCCTTGGTGAGATGAGCATCGCCGTCCCGGTACAGCAGGCGGCGGGCGGCAGGATTAGCGCCGGGGACCTCGTCGACGTGATCGCGTCAAATGGCGCCGGCGATGCTTACTACGTAGCTCAGGGCATACGCGTGCTCGGGGTAGCACCGGAGTCGGCTACCACAGGAGTGCTTGGTGGCAGCTCGGGAAGTTATTTCGTGGTCGTGGCAGTTAACAAACAGACGGCCCTGCGCATAGCAGCCGCGCTAGGCAGCCAGGGCACTGCTGGGACGGGCAACGACATCGAAATTGTTCGCTCCAGCGGAGAGGCGCCAACGGCGGAGCGGCACTACAGCATCGACCAACCGGTGCGCGCACAGCCGGCGGCGACAAGGGTGACCCGCTCGGCGGCTGCGCCCGAGAGCCAGAGCGGGCCGTGACGGCGACCATCGTCGTTGGTGTGGTGGCCACAAAAGCGCCCTGGAGCGTGGCTTTGAGGTCCTATATAAGGGACCACACTCAGGGGATGTTGGTCGAGGTGATCATGGACCGGGCCGGCCTCGCCCGCTCGGGGCCGAGGCTCGATGTGCTGGTGGTCGACGACCTAATGCGTACTCTGTCCCCGTCTGAAATATCGGGGGCGCAGCACTTGGGGGCGTACGTCATCGGGCTCTACGACGAGTGTTCCGGCATGGGACGCGAACACGTCCTCAGCCTTGGCGCAGATCACGTACTTCCAGCCTCCACAGCGCCGGCTGAACTCGTCGGCTTGATTCCAGAGAACAGGCGGCGTTCCGCCGCAACTACGAGCGCGGCTTTACGCACCAGTGCCAGCGGAGGCGAGCATGGGAGGCGCTCCAATGGTGGTCAGGGGCTCGTGTCCGCGTGGACGAAGGTGAGCGGAGGCAGCGGTCTCACCGAGGTCGTCGTAGCCGCGGCCGAGCACCTGGCGAAGAGGGACCATGTCCTGGTTATTGAAGCCGACGAAGTGGCGCCGGTACTGGCATCGCGGCTGCTGCGCTCGACCGACAACGGTTTGGCGTGGGCCGTCTCGCGGGCCGGACAGGGTCATAGGGTGCTGCCTGAGGGGCTGTCAGGGCCACGCGAGGACGGGACGGCCCCGGTCGGCCATTTCGATGTCATCTGCGGGACCCCCGGCGCCGCCCAAGTGATCCCGGCGGCCGAACTTCTCCGATTGTTGGAGGAGGCGGCGACCGCCTATGACCACGTTCTCGTCGAGACGAGCTGGCTCGTCGGCCTGCCGTCGGGCCGCGAGCGCTTCGGGGCGTCCAGGGCGGTACTGGCGGCGGCGGATAGAGCCGTTGTTTTAGCTTCAGCGGACCCAGAGGGCGCGGCCCGCCTGGTCGAGTGGAGGGCGGCCGCCCTGGCCGCCGGCTTCAGGGGGCCTGGCTGGGCCGCTTTCGGCCGTACTCGTCCAAGCCGGTACGAGAGGAGCCACTTGGCTAACGTGCTGCAGGTCAACACCGGGCGTCATCCTTTCGAGGCCGTGTGGTTCCTGCCTGAGGACGCGACGTTGGCACGAGCCCGTTGGAACGCCGAAATCGTTTGGAAAGGACCTTGGCTAAGGAATGTAAACCGCCTCGCGGACGCCGTTGCGGCCAAGGACAACGGGGGTCGCTCTACTCAAGCTGCACCTCGCCGCCTTTTCACTCGGGCGTTCCCGGCTGATAGTGCTGCCGAAATGGTCCCGCTATGACAGTCACCGCCTTCGACCAGCTGCGGGCGCGGGTGCTCGGCATCATTGCCGCCCGGGACCTCGACGTCGCTGAGCAGGGCGCGGCCGTGCGCCAGCTCGTCGAGGCGGAGACGGAGCGGTTCCAGCGTGAGCTGATGCGGGGATCGTTCCAGGGGCTCCACCCTTTCGCCAACCCATCAGAAGTGGTCGGCCGTCTCGTGCAGGAATTGACAGGTATAGGCGCCCAGCTCGACCAGCTGGTTTCCGACCCGGATATAGAGGAGATTTATGGCGTGGACGGCGAGATCACCGTCCGCGTCGCCGGCGGCGAGACGATATGCACGGAAAGCCCGGCCCAGCCCGAAGCGGTACTGGCTGTGCTGCAACGGCTAATTACGAGTGCGGGCGAGAGCATGGACGCCTCCCACCCGAAGGTTGACGGCATCCGCGTCCTTCTGCCGAGTGGTCGTCAAGCGCGGCTCTCTGCCTCCATCCCGCCTCGTGTTGACGGCGCCGCCTCGTTCAGCCTCAGAGTCCCTCAGAAGCGAAATACGACGCTGTCGGACCTCGTATCGTTCGGGTCCCTTTCGCCACCGGCCGCAGTTTTCCTAAACATCCTCATGATGGTGCGCCGGGCCCGGGTCCTCGTCGCCGGGCCCCCGGGCGCCGGCAAGACAACGATGATCGAGGCATTGCTACGGGCTGTCCCACCCCGGCGTCGGGTCATCTGTGCCGAGGAAGAAAGAGAGCTAAACGCCCCGCTACTGAACGGCGAGTATTGGCAGACCTCCAAAGTCGAGACGCTGGCCGACCTGGTCCGTTCGGCGCGCGTCGCCTCTCCGGAACTGATCGTGCTGGGCGAATTGAAGGGCCCGGAGGCTTGGGAGTTACTCATGGCCGGCACTCTTGGTATAGGGGTAGTCGCGGCAGTACACGCCGAAGACGCGGCCGGGGCCTTCGAGGCTTTGGCCGTTTGTGCCACCAAGGCTGTGCCGGCGACTCCTTTCGAGGAGCTGGAAGCTCGTTTTGCGGCCATGTTCGACGTCGTCGTCTACTGCGACCTCGACGACACGGGCGACCTGGTCGAACGGCAGATCACCGAAATCTCGGTGGTCCCACCACAGCTGTCTACAGCCGGGAACGGGGTTGCCGTCACGCCGATATTTGCCCGGGACGATATCGGCGAACCTATGGAGTTGCGTAGCGCGGCCGTGGGAGAGCGCCTGGAACGTCGGTGTAACCGCCTTCTGGCCCGGTACGGGCTCGACCTTTCGGACGTGATGAAGGGAGCGGAGGTGCTGTGGTGAGCCTCCTAGCAGCGGTCCTGCTCGGTGCGTCTATTTGGCTTGTGGCCCGGAAGCTCCTAGGTGAGGGGGTTACCAACGGCGGTCGCGCCAAGCGGCGCCACGGTCAAGAGCATGTATTTAGGCGGAAGAGGAGCAGCCGGGAAGGCTTTCAAGTCTGGCTTTCTCAAGCAGGTGCGGCGGTGACGCCGCGCCAATTCTGGGCCGTCTCCGCCGGGTTCGGAGCGGTGGCCTTTACCGTTTTGCTCGCTATCTCCGGCACCTTTGTTGTATCTGCGTTGCCGGCGGTGGCGCTCGGCGCAACCCCGTACGCATATTGGTCGGCGCAACGGCGAAAGCAGGCCGCGGCTCGCAGCGCAGCCTGGCCGGACGCCCTACGCTATCTCGTCGGAGTCCTTGGGGCGGGCGTGGCCACCCTCCACGACGCCCTGGAAGAACTGGCGAGATCCGGCCCCGAGCCATTGCGCCCGCCTATTGCTCGCTATGTGCGGATGTCAGCGCGCGTCGGGGACCGTCAGGCGCTCGAGGCGGTGCGGGCGGATTTGGCAGACCCCATTTCCGACCCGGTCCTCCTGGCCTTCGAAGGCGCCATCGAGGAAGGCACCGAGACCGTGCTCCGGGTGCTCGCAGACTTGAGCGCGCAGATCACCTCGGACTTGCAGTTGGCGGAGAAGGTCCGCACCCTCCAGACGCAATCCCGGGCCGCCACATGGGGCTGTTTCGCGTTGCCCTACGTAGTGCTGCTCTTCCTGTGCGCCACCAACAGCGCGTACAGACAGTTTTTTGCCACGCCCTTTGGCCTCGGCCTAGTGCTGGTAGGCGCGGCGTTGTCGATTATGGGGCTTTTGGTCTGCCGGAGTCTGCTACGACCGATGGCAACGACCGAGCGGGTATTCGAAAGTAGTTCTTCGGTCCTATGACCGCAGCGGTTTTGCTGGCCGCTATTTGCGCCGGCGGAGGCGTGTGGTGGGTGGCTTGGCGCATGGCTCACGCCCACCGTTCACCCGCCGCCAGGATGTCGTTGTACCTGGAAAGCCCCAGGGTTCACCTTGGCGGCAAGCCGGCCCAACCTTCGGGGGCCCCGGCCGGTGCCGAAGTGCTCCGCCGGGTACTTGGCCCGCTCGCTACCAACGTCGTTTCCTTCGTGTCGCGGATGGTGCTTACCCGTCCCGGCGAACCCCTCGAACTGTCCTTGCGTCGCGCCGGCATGAACATGACTCCAGCTGCCTATCGCCGGCAGTACTTACGCTGGCTGACACTCACACCTGTAGCTCTCGGCGCCGTCGGGGCCCTGGCAGGAAGCGCTACCTACGTAGTGGTGTTTTTCCTGGCCGGCATATTCGTCGGCGCTCGTCGCATGCCCGAGCGAGTGAAGGCAGCCACCAAGCGGCGGAGCGAAAGAATGAGAAGCGATCTCCCCACGGTGGTGTCCGTTCTGGCTCTCAAGATCGAGAACAACAAGAGCCTGGTCGTGGCCGTGTCCGACGTAGTGGCCCAGGGCTCCGGGCCCGTCGTCGAAGAATTATCCCGGGCCGTGCACATGATAAATGCCGGCTACGGCGAGGCCGCTTCATTCGAACTGGCGGCCCGGGAAACGCCTGAGCCGGCCGCGGCTCGGTTCTACAGGTTCTTGTCGGCGGCTACGAGCGGAGGGATCGACGTAGGCCATGTCTTACTAGATCAGGCATG
>DATJUH010000302.1:0-15436 GCA_035502515.1 Acidimicrobiales bacterium | reverse complement strand
AGGGCGGAGGCGAGGGCGAACAAAGCCAGCCCGGCAGAGAAGACCCGCCGCCGGCCGAAGCGGTCGCCCAGGCGCCCGGCCGTCACCAGAAGCACGGCAAAAGTGAGCCCATAGCCGGCCAGGACCCATTCGATGGCGCTGTCTCCCGCATGTAAGCCCGACTGCATGGTGGGTAAGGCCACGTTGACGGCGAAGAAATCGAGGACAATCATCACGGTGCCGGTCATGAGGACCAGGAGCGCCCACCAGTGCGGCCTGGGCGGCACAGGAGCTCCCGGGTGCGCACCGGCGGTCCGTTCGAGAGTTGCGGTGTTGGTCATGCAACTACCCTCGGGCCTCCGGTAACGGGAGAGTCAAGGGCATTTGCACCCGGGGCGCGAGGCCTGCGGCCGCCGCGCCTGGGCCTTCGGCCGTGCGCCTGGGCCTTCGGCCGCGCCCCTGGGCCTTCGGCCGCGCCCCTGGGCCTTCGGCCGCCGCGGCTTCACCGACGGGCGCCGGCGGCTTCACCGACGGGCGCCGGCGGCTCCGCCCAGGGCAATGGCCGCCCGGCACGCAGCGACAGCGGCTCCCTCTTAAGCGATAACGTTTTGGGGCCGCGCCGGCGATAGCGGCCCCGGCGAGGGTAATGGCCGGCCCGGCCACCGCTATGACCCGACCCGGCCACGGCGATAGCGGCCACGGCAATGGCCGACCCAGACGCGGCAATGGCCGACGTTCACCGGTGCCCAGGTGGAGAGTATGCTCTTAGCCGAATATTTCTCCGCCCGCCAGACGGATAGTTGCCTTTCGGGTGGAGCCTTCGGCCCTGCCCATTTTTTTCGGAGATCTCGTGCACAGTATGAAGAAATCGCCTATCGCTGCTGTTCTCTCGTCACTTGTGGTGGCGGCTCTGGTCCCGTTAGCCGGGCCCGGCGCAGCATGGGGAGCGGCTACGCCTTCGGGTGACCGGCCGGAAGTCTCAGCAGTTGCGTCGACCTCGCCCTACCCGTCGCTGGCGTCATGCCGTGGTGCGGTGCAGCACGAGACGTACTCCAGTGGCGTGCTGACCGTCGCCACCGATGACCCGGCTTACAGCCCCTGGTTCCTCAACAACACGCCCACCAACGGGAAGGGTTACGAGTCGGCCGTTGCCTACCAGGTGGGCTCACTGCTCGGATTCGACCACCAGCACGTGAAGTGGGTCACCGAACCATTTGATTCCAGCTACGCCCCCGGGCCGAAGCGCTTCGACTTCGACATAAACGAGATCTCGGTCACGGCGGACCGGTCCAAGGTGGTGACTTTCTCCATCAGCTATTACGACACGACGCAGTCGATCGTGGCGCTGAAGTCCAACCCGATCGTGGCCCACCATTCTCCGGCCCAGCTGAAGACCTACCTCTACGGAGACCAGATCGGCACCACCGGGCTGGCCTACATTTACGACCATATCCATCCAACGCGGTCGCCTCGTATTTACAACACGCTGGACGAGGCCGTGGCCGCACTGCAGACCAAACAGGTCGATGCCATCATCGTCGACACGCCTGACGGCCAGTACATGGCGTCGTCGGAAGTCAAAAACGGCGTGCAGGTGGGCCAGTTCCCGAGCACCGGGGAGCATTATGGCCTGCTGTTCCGCAAGGGTAACCCGCTCGTCTCGTGTGTCGACTCGGCGCTGACGACGATGACGAGGGACGGCGACATGGCCAGGCTCTCGAAACAGTACCTGGGCCTTTACAACTCGGTGCCCACTCTCGAGCCATAAGTGCCAGAGGGCTCGCGGCGAGCTCGAGAGGCCGAGGCGCTACCCGCAGCGGCGGCCCCTTTATACGGCCTAGCCGACCCGAGCGCAGTCGACCCGGACGGCCGGGAAGGGGCGCTGATCTCCCTCTATTCCACCCACCGCCCCCGCTGGCGGGGCCGCTCGGGTACGGCTGCCAGCACCATATCGACCGTGCTGGTCGTGGTCCTGATCGTATTGGTCCTGATATCCCCGGCGGCCAGCGCGTTCCGCAACGGCTTCTTGAACGTTCACCAGATGTGGGTGGCCTTCGTTGGCGACCCGGCCAAGGGCATCCTCTCGGTCGGCAAGGGTTTCGTGCTCAACCTCTGGCTTTCGGTCGTATGCGAGGCGATCGTCCTGGTGCTGGCGTTGGGGGTGGCCACGCTGCGGCTCACGAGGGGACCGGTGCTTTTCCCCTTTCGGGCTATGGCCATCGCCTACACCGACTTTGCCCGTGGGGTGCCGGTGATCCTGGTAATGCTGTGGGTCGGCTTCGGCGTGCCGTCGCTAAACCTGGCCTCGGTTTCATCGCAGTCGCCGGTCGTTTATGCCGGCTTCGTGCTCGTCTTTTCCTATACGGCGTATGTCGCCGAGGTCTACCGGGCCGGCCTCATGTCCGTGCCCCGGGCACAGGTGCAGGCCGCTCGCAGCCTCGGTTTGAGCTCTCGCACGACCCTCGGCCGGGTGGTCCTCCCCCAAGCGGTGCGCAACGTTTTGCCCGCGCTGTTGAACGACTTCGCTTCGCTTCAAAAGGACACGGCCATCGTCTCGACGCTGGGGGTGGCTGAGGCGGTCCACGCCGCTCAAATTGCCGGGGGCGTCGAGTTCAACTACTCCGGCTTCACGATCGCCTCTCTGCTGTTCCTCGCCGTCACCGTGCCACTCACGCGCTATACGGACCACATCATGGCCAGGGACCGTGCCCGTCGGCTGGCCGGGACCACCGCATGAGTACCCGGGAAGGGGGCGTGAGCGCCCAGGAGCAGGGCCGAAACACCGTCACTGGCGCCGGCGCCGGCAGCGGCGGAAGCACTGACGCCGGGTTCGTGCTGCGGGCCATCGGCGTGCACAAGTGTTTCGGCCCGCTCGAGGTGTTACGAGGCGTCGACCTCGCTGTGAGCGCGCACGAGGTGGTATGCCTGATCGGTTCGTCGGGGTCTGGTAAGTCGACCCTCTTGCGTTGTTGCAATCTGCTCGAGCGGATCGACTCGGGAACGATCGAGCTCTTCGGCCACGACCTCGGAGATGAGCGCATCGACGAAGACCGGGTGCGCCGCTACACGGGAATGGTGTTCCAGTCGTTCAACCTTTTCCCTCACTTGAGCGTGCTCGACAACGTCACTCTGGCACCCCGGCGCGTCCTCGGCCTCCAGCGCGGCGTCTCCGAGCAGCGCGCCCGGGAGCTGCTGAGCCGGATCGGCCTGGCCGACAAGGCGTCCGAGTTCCCCGAGCGCCTGTCCGGGGGCCAGCAGCAGCGGGTGGCCATCGTGCGCTCGCTGGCGATGAACCCCCGGCTGCTTCTCCTCGACGAGGTGACGTCCGCACTCGACCCCGAGCTGGTGGCGGAGGTGCTCGACCTGGTCCGCGAACTGGCTCACCAGGGCATGACCATGTTGATCGCCACCCACGAAATGGGCTTCGCCCGTGAGGTGGCCAATAGCATCTCGTTCCTGGAGGACGGCGTAATCGTCGAGTCCGGACCCCCCGAACGCATCTTCGGCGACCCCACAGAGCCGGCCACCAGGCGGTTCCTCCAGCGGGTCGTCGAGGCGGGCCGGCTCTAGCCAATCAGCCACATCGGAGCCCCTACGCCCTCAACGCCGCCCGCTGCCCGCCGCCCTCGAACACATCAACGCCCGTCCGCCCACCGTCTGGGCATAGGGGCGCCAGGCTCCTTATCGGGTGACCAGAATACGGCGGTCCAAGGAACCCCCGGATGGGAGCAGGTTACGTTTGCGCGCCAGACGTTCTTATCGTTACACCAGCGCGCACAGTCACCGCGCCTCTGGGAGGCCGACGACCAGAACGCGGGAACCCAAGGAGCCGTCAGCCCCGGGAGCGCTTCTACGCCGGTCTCCCCCCGCCTGGGTAGAGCGCTGGCAACACGTCCGTCCCGGGGAGAACGCGCCTCAGCCAGCTCTATCTCATCGTCCCCACGTCTGGCGCGAACAAATGGATGCGCCAGCCGCCCGGATGATTGTGTAGCCTAACTATTTGATGGCCGAACTGAGCTACAGCTCCATTGGCTGGACCGTGGCCCGGCTGGCCCGCCAGGTCGAGGTGGCGCTGGTCCCGCTGGACCTTTCACCTGCTCAGTACCGAATGCTCGTGCAGATAGCGAGGGGTACCGACGCCTCCAGCTCGCTGGCCCAGAAGCTGGCCGTGTCCGCCCCGAGTGTGACCTCGGTTGTCGACGGGCTCGTCCAGCGAGGGGCGGTGGAGCGGGCGCATTCGGTCGAGGACCGCCGGCGGATCGCCCTGGCGTTGACTGGCGATGGCCGCTTCCTCCTCGATTCGGCGGAAAGCGCGCTGCGGGACCGTCTCCAGTCGATTGCAGACGAGCTCGAGGAAGACGACCTTGTTTCGGGGGCCATCGCCGCGCTGAGCCTGTGGGGCGAAGCGCTTGACCGTGCCAGGGCCCGGCGGCACGGCGAGCGGGCGGCCACTGCTGCTCCGCATGTGAGCACTGCCGGACCGCAAGTGGGCACTGCCGGCCCGCATGTGAGCAGTGCCGGCCCGCATGTGAGCAGTGCCACCCAACATGTGAGCACTGCCGGCCCGCATGTGAGCACTGCCGGGCCGCAACCTTGAGCGTCCGGGCCTTACTGTTCGGCACGGACAACTCCGAGCTCATTCGCCAGCTCGACGAGCACCCTTTCGTCCCCATCGCCGAAACCTCGCACTATTCGCCGCCGAGGGCGACGATCGACCCGGACCAGAAAAAATCCTGGCTCGGGCGGGCATGGCCAGTCATCAAGACCCACAGGGGCATTTGGTCACTTTCCCTGGCCATGTCCTTTATCGCGCTGCTGGCTCAGGTTCAAATCCCGCGCCTGATCGGCAGCGCCATCAACGAGTGCCTGCCGACCGAAGGTCATACGACGGACCTGAAACCGTTGAGCAGTTTCGTCACCCTGATCTTCATCGCCATTGCCATCCGTGAGGTCTCCAACTACATCGGTAGGCGGTGCCTGCTTACAACTGCCTACAGCTTCGAGTACGACCTGCGGCATATCATTTACGAGCACTATTTGTCGTTGCCGTTCCCGTTTTACGACCGCGTGTCCGTGGGCCAGCTCATTTCCCGGGCCAATTCGGACGTTCGGGCGGTGCAGCAATATCTGGTCATGGCGCCGACCGTGCTCGTGCAATGCGCGGTAATTATCGTCGCCTTCGCGGAGATGTTTGCCCTGAACGTCCAGCTCACGCTGGTCACGGCCATCTCGTTGCCCATCACCTTCGTGGTCGGGGTGGCCATGAGGAAGCGGATGTATCCCGTGTCCTGGCTCATCCAGGCCAGGCTGGCGGAGATTGCCATGCTGGTCGAAGAGAATATCTCCGGCGTGCGCGTGGTGAAGTCGTTCGCCGCCGAACAGAAAGAGCTCACCACGCTCGCCCGGTCGGCTGACCGCCTGCAGTGGGCGTATATCGAAGATGCCAATATTCGCGGCACGTGGGCCCCCACGCTCGAGAACCTCCCGCGCGTGGGGCTGGCGGTTATCTTGCTCTACGGCGGGTTCCTGGTCATAAACGACCATCTGGGCGTGGGCACGCTGTTCACTTTCCAGGCGTACATGCTCATTTTCCAGCCGCCGTTCCGTCAGCTGGGGATGGTGATCATGAACGGCCAGCGGGCGTCGGCCTCGGCCAAGCGGATTTACGAAGTACTTGACGAACCTCCCGAGGAGAAGAACCGGCCGGGCGCCGTCGACCTGGTCGCGCCCAGAGGCGATGTCCGCTACGAGCATGTCAACTTTGCCTACTCAGACGGCACGCAGGTGCTCAACGATTTCGACCTCCACATCGCCCCGGGTGAGACGGTTGCACTGGTGGGGCGCACCGGTTCGGGGAAGACGACGGCCGGCAGGGTGCTCAACCGTTCCTATGACGTCTCGGGAGGGCGGGTACTGATCGACGGCCTGGATGTACGCGAGTACACGCTCGAGAGTTTGCGGGCTCACGTGGGTTTCGTTTTCGACGAACCGTTCTTGTTCTCGGTGTCGGTACGCGACAACATCGCGTACGGCCGGCCGGCGGCCGCCCTCGAAGAAGTCATAGCCGCGGCGAAGGCTGCCGACGCCGACGAGTTCATTGTCAGGCTCCCCGACGGGTACGACACGGTTATCGGTGAACGTGGCTACACCCTTTCGGGCGGCCAGCGCCAGCGGTTGGCGATAGCCCGTACTTTGCTCGTCAACCCTCCGGTCCTCGTTCTCGACGATGCCACCAGCGCCATCGACGCCCAGGTGGAGCAGCGGATACACGCATCGCTCCGGACGCTGATGGTCAACCGGACGACCCTCGTGATTGCTCACCGCCTGGCCACGATCAGCCTGGCCGACCGGGTGGCGCTCGTCGAAGACGGCCATGTGGTCGCCTTGGGACGCCACCAGGAACTGCTGGACCGCGATCCCCGTTACGCGGAGGTGCTGGCCCGGGTGGTCGAAGAGGGGGACCGGGGGGCAGACCGATGAGCATGTCCTTTGGCGGGGGAGCCATGTGGGGGGGCGGCGTCGGCGGTGGGATGCGCCCTGGTGCCTGGGGCGGGGCGGGCAACGCCACGGGGGGAGGGGCGCCGTTTGCCGGCGTGCCACCGGAGCTGGAGGAAGCGGTCAACAAGCTCGTTGCCACGGAGCCGGACCACGGCGAACCAAACGCGGTGTTCACCCAGAGGGCCACCGACACCCGGGTCCTGACCCTCAGGCGCATGATCCTGGACCGCAAGCGCGTCGCGTTGCTGTCGCTCATATTCCTCACGGTCGAGAGCATCGGGTTCCAAACGGGCCCGTACCTGACGCAGATAGGCATCGACGACGGTCTGGTCGGAAAGGAACAGCACCTCGACGTTGTGATCGCCTGCGGCCTCATTTACCTCGTTACCGTCCTCCTGACCGTACTCGTCGAGCGGGCCCGGATCCGCAACACCGGCAAGCTGGCCGCTCAGGTAATGAACGACCTCCGGGTCCGGGTCTACGCCCACATTCAGCGGCTATCACTCGACTACTTCACCGACGAGAAGGCGGGCGTCATCATGACCCGGATGACGAGCGACATCGAGGCGCTCCAGCAGCTTCTCCAAGACGGCCTGGTGCAATTTGCCATTCAGGGCCTGACCATGATCTTCGTGCTGGCCGTCCTGTTGTCCTACAACGTTAAGTTGGCCCTCATAACGGTCTTGATCGTGGTGCCCGTGCTGACCGTCGCTTCGCTGTGGTTCCGGTCCGCGTCCGAGCACGCCTACCTTGTCGTGCGCGACAGGATCGCCGGCGTAATCGCGGACGTGGCCGAAAGTCTCTCCGGAGTGCGAGTGATCGCCTCATACAACCGGCAGCGCAACAACGTCATCCATCACCGCAACGTCCTCGGCGCTTATCGTGACGCCAACTACAAAACAGCGCGGGTTACGGCCAATTATTCCACCGCCAGCGATTTCATCGGCCTGATGGGCCAGGCTTTGCTCCTCCTCATCGGCGGGTCGATGGTGATCAACTCCTGGCACTCGGTGCCGGGTGGCGGCCTCGTGCAGGACGCCAACCCCGAGCTGACGATCGGTCAGTTGACGGCGTTCGTGCTTTACCTCGGCTCGTTTTTCCAGCCGATACAACAACTTGTCCAGCTCTACAACACCTACCAGCAGGGCCAGGCCGCCGTCAGCAAGCTCCGCGTCCTGTTGGCCACGGAACCGAGCGTGCCCGAGAAGGCAGACGCCTACGACCTCCCGCCGATAAACGGGAACATAGACTTGATCGACGTCGACTTCGCCTACAACCAGGACGACTTCGTCCTCCACGATGTGAACATCTCGATCCGGGCCGGTGAGTCTGTCGCCTTCGTGGGCCCGACGGGAGCGGGCAAGTCGACAATTGCCAAGCTGGTGACCCGTTTTTACGACCCGACTCACGGCCGGGTAACTATAGACGGGCACGCCCTCACCGACGTGACTCTGGGGTCGTTGCGCCGTCAGCTCGGCGTCGTGCCGCAGGAGCCGTTCCTGTTCAGTGGGACGATCCGCGACAACGTTGCCTTTGCGCGTCCGGATGCCAGCCCGTCGCGGGTACAGGAGGCCATAGATGCGGTGGGCTTGACGGAACTCATGGAGAGGCTTCCTCGTGGCCTCGACACCCAGGTGCACGAGCGGGGCCAGTCCCTCTCGTCAGGTGAACGTCAGCTCATCGCCCTGGCCCGGGCCTTTGTGGCCAGCCCCCGCGTGCTGGTCCTGGACGAAGCGACTTCCAACCTCGACCTCAAGTCCGAAGTGAAGGTCGAGCGCGCCCTCGACCGCCTGCTGCAAGGCAGGACGGCCATACTCATTGCCCACCGGCTCACTACGGCAATGCGGGCCGACCGGATTGTTGTCGTCGACCACGGGCGAATTGTCGAGGTTGGTTCGCACGCCGACCTTCTAACGGCGCGCGGGCGCTATGCGGAAATGTTCGAAACCTGGTCCAGAGAACAAGACAGCCCGCATCACACAGACTTTCGGCTTCCCAAAGTGCCGGCCCTCGGGCTGGACCCGTTCGAGACCGACCCTTCCACGGCGTAACACGCGGCGTCCAAGACGCGGGGTGGGCGCCCGTTTACAACTGGTCGAACTGGCCAGGATTTTGGTTCAACTGGCCAGGATTTTCGCCTTTTCGGCCTGGAACTCTTCCTCTGTCAGGATCCCCTGGGCTTTCAGGTCACCCAGTTGTTTGAGCTGGCTCAACCGGTCTTCCTGGCTGACGGCGGCCGCCGCCGGCGCCGGCTGGTAGTACGCAGGTTCCGGAGCGGGCTCGGCGTAACCAGCCGGCTGGGCGCCCGCCGCCTGCTCGTAGGCATTTTGCTGCTGCACCGCCAACTGAGCATCGCGGTCGGCGAACCTCGACGCTTGACGGCGCTGGACGCGACCGGCCACGGCCGTGGCTGTACCGGCAATAACGGCTGTCCGCGTGGCAGCCCTGATCAAACCTGGCACGAATTGCCTCCTTGAACCTGTCGCAAATTCCTAATCAAGCGCCTCTAGTGCCTCGAGGATCTCTTGGGCCGAAATCCTAGCGCTGGCGATCACTTCCCCACCAGCGTCGAACGAAGCCTTCACAAAGGGCTCTGCCCATGCGTTTTCGTAGACAATGACCGCCGCGGTGGTGCCCGGCCGCATTATCGCGGCCACTTCTCGAATGTCGTCGTCACCGACAAGCCCGGACCTGGCGCCGGCAAACGGTGCGAACCACTTTCCTAAACCGTTAGCTGAGGGGTCCAGGCTGCTGACCGACTCGTCGGCCTCTTTCTTCAGGAGCACAAAGTCATAGAGGTGGACGACGCCGGACTCGACGATCTGCATCATGGCGTTGGCTACTTCCTCGCCCGGGCCGGCGGCCGGGAACTCGATCACGATGTAGTCGATCGGTCCGGGCACGATCTCTTCGGTCACTGAACCTCCTTCGGTCGACACCGCGGGAGTCTATTAGAACCCCCGCCGTCGGGGGCCCCTGGAAGTGGAAGGCGGCGGCCCGAACATAGGCTCAGCCGGCATAGGGTGCACAACTCGCCACGTATGAGGCCGTGATGGCGGTCGGGTTGGTGATGGCCGTGCCGATAACGACGGCGGCCGCCCCCAGTGCAAAGGCTTCCCCCGCCTCTTCGGGCCGTTGAATGCGTCCCTCGGCTATGACCGGGGCGGATGTCTCGCGCACGAGCCGCCCCAGCAGGCGTAAATCGGGAGGCGCGGTACGATCGCAAGCTGTTTCCACTGTGTACCCCGAGAGGCTGGTGGCCAGGTAGTCGGCCCCGGCGTCCAGCGCCGAAAGACCGGCGGCCACAGAGTCGACGTCGGCCAGGATGTCCAGCCCCAGCTCTTCGTGGACCAGCCGGATAATTGTCCGCAAAGACTCGCCGCCAGGGCGGGGCCTCGGAGTGCCGTCGACGGCGATCACGTTGGCCCCTGCGTGCGCTACGGCCCGAGCGCTCTCGAAAGTCGGTGTTATATAGACGCGGTCAATGCCTCGGTCGTGGCCTTTGTTGATCCCCAGGATGGGGACGTCCACCACTTCCCGCACGGCCCGGATGTCATCAACGCCATCGACCCGGACGGCGCGGCAACCGCCCATGACCGCGCAACGAGCCATCGCGGCCATGTAGCCAGGTCCCTCGAGCGGACTGCCAGGGAGGGCCTGGCACGAGACGATGACGCCCGAAAGCGGCACGCGGGCTGCCTCGGCCACCTATTTTCTCCCTTCTATCTGAACCGCCCCAGCGACGGGTTGGAGGGACGGCGCCTGCGCCATGGTCTTCAGCCCATCGAGGGCACTGCCAAGTGGTGCGGAGAGGGTTGCCCCTTCACTCAGTGCACCGGCCAAGGTCTCTTCAAAGGCTCGTTTGAGCACCTGGCCATTCGACAACAGCCTTCCGTTCCAGGACAAAACGAGCCCGTCCAGATTTCCTCCCGTCGCTTTACGGGCCGCGGCTTCGAGCATTTCTGCCAGCAGAGCCCCCGCCCGGCGGACGACCCCGGCGGCCACTGCATCGCCCTCGTCGGCGGCACTGCACACCACCGGCGCGAACTGGGCGACTTCGTCGACGGGGTTCTTCGACTCTCGCACCCGGCCCGCGATACCGGTCACCGGGCCGTAGTGGAGTTCCGCCGCCCGGCCCAGCTCGGTCGGTGGTCCCCAACCGTCGTTGGCCCGGACAGCGGCGCGTAGCCCCGCTCTGCCGATCCAGTAGCCGCTGCCCTGGTCACCGAGGAGGGCGCCGTGGTCCCCGACCTCCACCAGGTCGCCCCGCCCGCTGGTCGCCAGGGCCACGGCGCCGCTCCCGGCGCTCACCACTCCGCCCGGCCGCAAACCCACGGCTCCGACGTAGGCGGCGACGAGGTCGGAGCAAACCGCGGTGATGCCCACCTCGAGGGTTTCGCTGGCGGCCGTGCACACCTGCGCCCGGAGGCGTGAGTCGCGGGGCATCCCTGTCAGACCAAGCCACGCCGCCTTCAACCGGGGCGAACCGCGCTCGTTCAAAGCAATACGAGTGTCCCTCAGCAGTGTTTTTATGGTCTGCACTCCGGCCGCGTCCTGTTGGAACGACAAACCGGGCAGGGTAAAGGTGGAGACCATTATCCCGTTGTCGATGACTGCGGCGCGACAGGCGCTCTGGCCCCCGTCGACGAGCAGCTGGCCCATGGCTCAGCCTTGACCGGCGAGGGCGGTGATGCCCTCGGCAACTCGCCCCGCCGGAGCCACGGACAAAACGAGGGCCAAGAACAAAACGAGCGCCAGGGACAAAAGAAGTGCCCGGACGATGCCCCAAAGCGCAGCCACCATCACGACTGTAAAGTACCGGGCCAAATCCATCGTCTCCCCTGTCAGGCTGACGACAACCGGGTCTCTTCGAGGTCGAGGTCTCGTTCGATGGCCCGCAGCGTCGTGACCCCGATCCGGCCCTGGTCGCGGAGGTCCAGAAGAGCCCGGCGCTGCAAAGCGATGAGGTCGCGCCGGAGCGCGGCGTCGATCTCGGCCGTAGCGGACGCTTCCGCTTCGAGGTCCTCGTCGTCCGGCGCCGTCTGGAGCGAACGCAGCCGTCCCAGGTATTGGGCCGTCAACCCGTCGGCCAGTTCTCCGGGCAGCTCTCCGCGCTTGCACGCGGCGCCGATCCGTTCGATGGCCACCTGGGCGAGCTCGATCCGGGCACGACGCTCGGCCTCTGCCACCGAAGGGCTCTCCGGCAGTCGTACGCGCCGGACCACCCACGGCAAGGTCATGCCCTGCCCCACCAATGTGGCCATGATCACGGCAAAACCCAGGTAGATGATGTCGTTCCGGCCGGCCAGGGCGGTTCCCGCGTTGGTCGTTTTTGGTACGGCGAGAAGGGCGGCCAGGGTGATGGCGCCCCGCATCCCGGCCCAACCCAGGACAAAGCGCTCGCGCCACCTCCCGTGGCGGTGCCCGTTGCGGGCATGGTGCCAAACGCCCGTAACCCACCCCGAAGCCCACATCCATGCCAACCGGAGCACGATCACGGTCAAAACGACCGCTACGGCTGCGAGCACCAGGCGTCCCAGCGGCCCCCGGGCCTGGACCCGGAAGGTGTGGAACTCGAGGCCCACCAATGTGAACAGGACGGCGTTGACGAGGAACACGAGAGTCTCCCAGAACGCGTTGGACACCAGCCGGCTCCGGGCGGAGATGGCGCCACTGCTGCTGTGCCATCCCAGGTAGAGCCCGGCGGTAACCGCCGCCAACACGCCGGACGCGTGGGCCTCTTCGGCCGGCAGGTAGGCGACGTAAGCGAGGAGGATCGAACCGGCGATCTCGATCGGGGGGTCATCGATGCGGTTACGCAACCACCGGCCGGCGATGCCCACGGCCAGCCCGATAGCGGTGCCGGCCACCACGGAGTAGGCGATGCTCCCCACGGTGTGAGCTACTGAGAAGTAACCGGTCGTGGCCGCAGTGACGGCGGCGGCGTAGAGCACCAGTGCGGTGGCGTCGTTGAAGAGCGCTTCACCCTCCAGCACCGTGAGCAGCCGCCGCGGCAGACCGACCCTCCTCGCCACCGCAGTGGCGGCAGCCGCGTCTGTGGGCCCCACGGCGGTACCCAGCACGAACGACACCGGCCAAGACAAGTGGCCGACCCAGTGAGCCACGGCAGCCACGGCGAGAGCAGTGGCTACCACCAGCAGGACGGCGAGGGCCCCGATGGAACGAGCATCACGGTAGAAGCCGGTTGGAGACGAGGTGACGGCGGCGTCGAAGACAAGCAGAGGGAGCAGCCCCAGCAGGACGACGTCGGGCTGGAGAGAGACGTCCGGTACGAAGGGCAGGAACCCGATGACCAGCCCGGCGACGACCAGCACCACCGGTGCGGGGACGCCGGCTTGACGCAAGAACGCCACCGCCAAGAGGGTCACGGCAGCGACACCGAGGATGATCAGTACCTGGGCTGAGCTCACCCTCGAAATACTGGTGGCTGCGCCGCCGGGGCGCACGGACCACCGGAACGGGCTTCGGGCCCGTAATCGTGCGCCGCAGCGTAACCTGCTTTAGACATGGGTTCCGATGACTATGCCGTTACTACGTGCTACCTCGAACACCTCACGGACGAAGACCTCGCTTTTCTCTTGGACCCGTACGGGCGGGGAGGTGCAAGCGGCGACTACCGGAGCGTCGTGCGGGCCCGGCGGGGCGGGATCGAAGGCCTCCTCACCCAACCCGAGGTCTTCGAGGCCCTGTTCGTGACTGAACGCAGCCCGGGCCCTTTGGTGCAGCTGTCGCCGTTCCTGGCCTTCGCGGTAGGCGTGGAGCGGGCCGGGCAAGAGTTGAGGACGGCGACTTACATACCGGAATGGGTAGGGGTGGGCCGGCGCACCCCATTGTTCGACGTGCCACAGTTGCAGGAGTTCATGTCATCGCCCTGGCGCCGCTTTTTCCTGGCTGAGCTCTTGGCCTCCTACACCCGCGTGGCCAGCGGGTCGGTATTGGTGGCGACCCGGAGGGGGTTCCGCCGCCAGCGCTTTTCCGAGCTGGACCCGGTCCGGCTGGCCGCCTTGCTCGACGTGGTCCCGGAGGCCGAACGGCCCGGCATCCTGCGCCGCCTGGGCGACCTCGCTCTTTTTCTGACCGGCGTGTTCCCGGACTATGTGGCCCGCCATGGTTTCGGGCCGGTTGACCAGGGCCGCCTCCTCCGTTCCAGCATGCTGGCGGCCGGGCCGCCGCGTAAGGCCCCGGCCGGCATGAGGCCTGATACCGGCGGAGGGAACATTGGCGGAGCCGGTATGAACAAGGCCAGTCTGGACGGAGGGAGCCTCGACGGCGGTGGCGATGCCGTCGCCCTTCTGGCCCAACTGGGCCGGCGTTGGTACCAGGCCGCGTTCCGGCTCCTGCCCGGGCCCGTCCCTGCCAACGTCGCCGTCATCAGCGAAATGCCGGAGCGTTTCCACGATGCCAGGCGGGTCCTCGGGGTAATTGCGGAGCGGTTGCTTTTCCCCCACCGCGAGCACTGGTTCGGCATCGGCTCGGGCTGACGGGGTTGACAATTTCGCCCCCGAGCGCTAGACGACGATAATGACCGCTGAACAGTTCACCCTTTCCGAGTTCGACCGGCTCTTCGAGAAGCTAAAAAACTGGGGCCGCTGGGGCGGCGACGACGAGCGGGGGACGCTCAATTTCATCGGCGACAAAGAGGTGGCGGCGGCCGCCGGACTGGTGAAGACGGGCCGAAGCGTGTCCCTCGGACGCCCGCTCGATACTGCCGCAGGCCCGGACAATGGACGGCCGGCGTTGCATTATATGACCCACATGGGCGACAAGGGAGCGGATGAGTCGACCTATTACATGGATTTCGTCGGGGTCGACTTTCACGGCAAATCGGCCAGCCACATCGACTCACTGCCCCATGTCGCTTATAAAGGGTTATTTTACAACGGGAAACGGGCCAAGGACGTCGTGGGGTCGAAAGGGTCGTCTTTCGCTCCCGTGTCAAGTCTGGCCAAGGGCATCGTCGCCCGGGGTGTGCTGCTCGATGCCGCCCGTGCCCGCCAGGTGGACTGGGTGGAGCCCCCGTGTGCTCTCGGGGCCGACGACTTGCAGGCCATCGCCCGGGCGCTGGGGGTCGAAGTGGGTCGCGGGGACGTCGCCCTCCTGCGGACGGGGCATGTGCGCCGCCGGCAGGCACTCGGGCCCTGGGACCCTGACCTGGCCGACGCCGGTTTGGCCACCTCGGGCCTCGAGTGGCTGGCCGCACGTGAAATTGCCCTCCTCGGCGGCGACGGTGATAGCGACGCTCGTCCGAGCCCCGTGGAAGGGATCGGAGGGCCGATCCACGTACTCTCCATTGTCGCCATGGGCATGTGCCTGCTTGACAACCTGGACCTGGAAAGCCTGAGCGACGCCTGCGAAGAGGCGGGGAGGTTTGAGTTCCTCCTCGTGGTGGCGCCGCTCATAGTCTCCGGGGGAACGGGCTCGCCGGTAAACCCGATCGCCGTGCTGTGATCCTTCCGGGTCCGCAATGGACCGTCGAACGGTGGCGCTCCGGGGCCCCGCCGGCCACCGACCCATTACGTCCAGGCCCGGAAGACCGTTTTCGTCCTAGCCGAGATGCGCGAGGTCGTCGACCTTCATCAGCTCCTCATCAGTCAGTTCGAAACCGTACAGGTTGAAGTTTTCCTCCATCCGCTCACGGTGGACGGACTTGGGGATGACGACGAAGCCGTGGTCCAGGTGCCAGCGTAGGACGACCTGAGCCGGGGTGACACCGTGGGCTTCTGCGATCTCCGTCAGGACCGGGGAGTTGAGCCGGCTGCGTTTCAGCCCGCTGTACCCCTCGAGGACCACGCCCCGTTCGGCCAGTTCGGCGGCGCGGCGGGCGTCGTAGAGCGACGGGCTCCACGGTATCTGGTTAACCGCCGGGGCAACGCCGGTCGCCTCTATGAGTTCGTCGATCTGGCCCGTGCTGTAATTGCTTACCCCGATGGCCGCCGCC
>DATJUH010000301.1:0-9079 GCA_035502515.1 Acidimicrobiales bacterium | reverse complement strand
TGGGCGCCAGGTGCTGCTGACTCGAGCCGCACCCCGCTGGCCACCACGGTTGTGCGCGCCAGGTGCTCTTATCGTTACACCAGCGCGCAAAGGTCGCGGTGACAGCGAGGGGGGCTCCCTACCTGAGGCGAGGGTCAACCGCGCCCCGCGGCGGCGGCCCCACTGTCCTGACGGGCCGCCGCCCTTCTACGGGCGAAGGCCCTTAGAGGCCGCCGTCCGACCAGCTGCTCAGATCTTGAGCCAATGGAGAGGAGCCGGGGCTGCCGGGGTGCTCTGACTCCCACGCGGCAGCCACCGCCACGGCCACCTGCTCGTGCACCCGGGCCTGGAACATGGAGGGCACGATCACGCCCAGGGCCAACTCCTCGTCGCTGACACAGGCAGCTATGGCGCGAGTGGCGGCCGCTTTCATGGCCGGCGTGACGTAAGCCGCCCGGGCGGCCAGTGCACCCTTGAAAAAGCCCGGGAAGCACAGCGAATTGTTGATCTGGTTGGGGAAATCGCTCCGCCCCGTCGCCACCACAGCCCCCTCGGCCAGCTCCTCCCCGAACACCTCCGGGTCGGGGTTGGCCAGGGCGAACACCAGGGGACGGGGGGCCATGGCGGCCAGCATCGACGGTTCCACCGCCCCTCGCCGGGACGTGCCGATGAACAGGTCGGCCCCCGCCAACGCCTCCCGGAAGCTCTGTACCCCACGACGGTTGCAACGCGCCGCCAGGCGGGCGTGATGAGCCGGGGCACCCGGGCCGTCACGGAGCACGCCGTCGACGTCGAAGGCGACCAGGTCGCCGACGCCGGCATCGAGCAGGGCTTCGGCCACAGCCGTGCCGGCGGCGCCCACCCCCACCAGGACGGCCCGGACATCGGAAAGGTCCCGGCCCGTCATGCGGCACCCGTTCAGCACCGCCGCCAGTACGACGGCGGCCGTCCCGTGCTGGTCGTCGTGGAACACCGGGATATCGAGCCGGCTCTGCAGTTCGGCCTCCACCCAGAAGCAGGCGGGGGCGGCGATGTCCTCCAGGTTGATCCCGCCGAAGCCGGGAGCCACCGCGGCTACGGCATCGACCAGCGCCTCGGGGGTGTGGGTGTCCATGCACACCGGGTAGGCGTTCAGCCCGCCAAAGTGCTTGAACAGCAGAGCCTTCCCCTCCATGACGGGCAAGGCGGCCAACGGCCCCAGCGCGCCCAGGCCGAGCACGGCGCTGCCGTCGGTGGCTATGGCCACCGAGCTGCCCTTGGCTGTGAGCGTCCAGGCGTCGGACGGCCGGCGGGCGATGGCGCTGGCCACCCGGCCCACACCGGGGGTGTAGGCGAGGGCGAGGTCCTGGCGAGTGCGGACGGCGACCCGGGGCGTGACCTCGATCTTGCCGCCCAGGTGGTAGAGGAACGTCCGGTCCGAGACGTGACGGACGCGCCCCTCGGCTCGCTCGAGGGCGGCGGTCACGGCGGCCACGTGGTCCTCGTTCTTGGCCTGCAGGGTGAGGTCCACAGTGGTGCCCGCCGCCGCCACTTCGACCAGGTCCATCCCGACCACGACGGCGCCCACCGAGCTCACCGCCTGGGCCAGGCGCGGCAGTAACGCCGGGTGCGGGTGGGCCGTCACCCGCACCGTGACGGTGTAGCTCGCCCCGGGCGGCGCCGGGCGGGCATCTGTTTTTTCCATGGGCGTTCCCTCTACTGGATCCTTACCGCTAGTGAGCGGCCGATGCTTCGGCCCGGCCATGACAGCACGGTGCCGAAGAAGACCGCCCCCAGCGCCTCGGGGACGAAGGCTAACGCCGAGTTCCCGCTGACTTGCCACGCAATCCCCCCGGCCAGGGGGAACAGGAAGGCGGCCAGGTAACCGATGGTGGTCATGCCGGCGGCCAACCGGTGCACGTCCTCGGGACCGGCCAGCAAGGCCGGCATGGCCAACGAGACGGTGAAGGCCACCGCGGAACAGATGCCGACTACGGCCGCTCCGGCAATGGCCAGCTCAGCCGGCGCGACGACGATGGCGCCCAGAGCCACGACGGCGCAGATGGCACAGATGGCGAGCAGGCCGTGGGGGGACGAGCCCCGGCGGGCGAATACAGCCACGATGAAGGCGCCGGCCAGCTGGGCCGTGTTCAAAGCGGCCAGGCCGGGCGCCACCAGGCCGGGATGACCGGCGGCGTGAAGATAAGTGGGCAGAAAGGCGTTGGTGCCGAAGTACAGCACCGAGCCGCCCCCCTGGAGCAGCCCGACCCGCCATGTAACTGAGTCCGTCCACCGGGGCCACCACCTGAGCGAACCGACTGTCTGGCGCAGGGGAACGGCAAATACAGGTAGGGCCAGGAGCGCTGCGCCTACCAGTGCAGGCAGACCCCACAGCGCGAGAGCCTTTTGCCACGAGCCCGTCAGCGGCACGATGAGAGGCAGGGTCAGCGAGGCGGCGAGCGCCTCGCCCACGACGATGCCGTTGCTGTACACGCTGGTGGCAAAGCCGACCCGGGTGGCGAACCATACTCTGGTGATGCTCGGCATCGTGGGCTGGAGAACGGCGATGCCGATGCCGAGCGCCACACTGGCGATGAACAGCCCCACGGCGCCACCGAGGCCGCGCGCACCCGAAGACAAGCCGACGATCACCAAGCCGACGGCGAGGGCGACCCGCGGCCCGAGGCGGGCCACCGCCGCCGATCCAACCACCGCCCCCAGGGCGAGGAGCAAAATCGGGAGGGTGGTCAGGGCGCCTACGGCGGTCTCGCCCAAATGGAACTGATGCTGTATGTCCGGCAGGACAGGCGGAAGGGCCAGGACGGCCATGCGCAGGTTGGCCCCGATGAGCCAGAGCAGACCGAACCGGTAGATGGGGAGGCGACCCGTCTCGTTCATGCCGTCTCGTTCATGCCGTCTCGTTCATGCGGATCACTTACGAGCGCGTCCGGCCCGGCCGGGCCGTCTTCCTGCCCAGCCTCAGAGGAGAGCCCACCTCAAGCCTTCGCCGTCCCCACGTAGTTTTCGGCCAGGGTGGTGGCGGCTGCCGGGGAGTTTACGACGTAGCGGAGCTGGGCTATCTGGAGCTTCTGCTCGTACGCGTCGCCATCCGGTCCCAGGTGCAACATCGACGTCATCCACCCCGAAAAATGCTGCGAACGCCACACCCGGCGGAGGCAGTGGGTGGAATATGCGTCCAGCAAAGCCTTCGAACCAGTCTCGTAAAAGGCCACCAGGGCCTCGGCCAGCAAACGGACGTCGCGGAGAGCGAGGTTCAAACCTTTGGCCCCGGTGGGCGGGACGATATGAGCGGCGTCGCCGGCCAGGTACAGGCGGCCGTACTGCATGGGCTCGGCCACAAAACTTCGCATCGGCGTAATGCCTTTTTCGAGCACAGGGCCCTCGGCCAGGGCCCAGCCGGGAAGGCCGAGCCGTTGCTGCAGCTCATCCCAGATCCTGTCGTCCGGCCAACTTGTCATGTCCTCTTCCGGCCGGCACTGCAAATAAAGGCGGCTCAATTTCGGCGAGCGCATGCTCAACAACGCAAAGCCCCGGCCGCTGTGGGCATAAACGAGCTCGTCGTTCGACGGTGGCACCGCGGCCAGGATCCCGAGCCAGGCATAGGGGTATTCACGGGTGTAAGTCTTCATGCCGGCAGGAGGGATGGCATCACGACAAACCCCGTGAAAGCCGTCGCACCCGGCGATCACGTCACATTCGAGCTCATGCCGGCGGCCCTCGTGCCGAAAGGTGACCATGGGCCGGTCGGACGCAACCGCGTCCACGGCCACGTCCTCCACCTCGAACAACAACGGTGAGCCCTTGGCCAGGCGGGCCGCAATCAGGTCCTTTACCACCTCGGTCTGGCCGTAAATGACGATGGCGGCGCCTCCTGCCAGGTCACTCAAGGGGATCCGGTGGCGTTCTTCATCGAACTGCAGCCCGATCCCGTGGTGCACCAGGCCTTCGCGCTGCAACCGGCCGGCGACACCTGCTTCCTCGAGAAGTTCGACGCTCCCCTGCTCCAGTACCCCGGCCCGGATGCGGTGCTCCACATAGTCCCGGCTCCTGTTCTCGAGGACGACCGAATCGATCCCGTGCCGGTCCAAGAGACATGAGAGGGTCAAGCCGGCCGGGCCGGCGCCGATAATGGCGACCTGGGCCCTCATCGCATCCTCTTCTGGCCGTCCGAGAAGGGGGCACGGGCCGAAAAGGGCCGAAGAGCGCTCATCGCTCGAACAACGCGGCCTGGCCCTGGCCGACGCCGACGCACAGCGCGGCCAGACCGTAGCGCCCCCCACGGCGACGCAACTCGTGCAGCAGCGATACGACAAGGCGGGCGCCGCTCATGCCGAGAGGGTGGCCGATAGCGATGGCACCTCCGTTGACATTTACCTTTTCGTCTTCAATGCCGAGATCCCGCACGACGGCGAGGCTCTGGGATGCGAAGGCTTCGTTCAGCTCCACCAGGTCGACGTGCCTCAGGTCGACTCCGGTGCGGGCCATCAGCTTGCGTATGGCTGGTGTCGGGCCGATCCCCATGAGGCGAGGGTCGACCCCGGCGACCGCACTGCCCACGAAATGGCCCAATGGTTCGACGCCGAGTTGACGGGCTTTTTCGGCGGAGGCGATCACAACCGCGGCGGCACCATCGTTGATGCCCGAGGCGTTACCGGCCGTCACGGTGCCGCCCTGCCGGAAAGCCGGCTTCAGCTCGCCCAGTTTCTGGATCGTCGCATCGGGACGAGGGTGTTCGTCTTTCGTCACCCCGTTCACGTTCACGATTTCATCCTCGAAGCGCCCGGCTGCCGCCGCCTCCGCCCAACGCCGTTGGGACCGGAGGGCAAACTCGTCCTGGTCTTGTCGTGAGATCCCGTAGATCTCAGCTACGTTTTCACCCGTCTCGCCCATCGACTCGAGAGGGAAAAGCTCAGCCAGTTTTGGGTTGGGGAAGCGCCACCCGAGAGTGGTGTCGACCAGCTGCCGGTCGCCACGGGGAAAGCCGGTAGTGGGTTTGGCCAGGACGAACGGGGCACGCGACATGGACTCCACCCCGCCGGCCACGAACACGTCACCCTCACCGGCCATGACGGCGTGGCAGGCGGCCACAATGGCGGAAAGGCCGGAAGCACATAGCCGGTTCAACGTCACGCCGGCCACAGACTCGGGCAACCCGGCCAGCAAGGCGGCCATCCTGGCCACGTTGCGGTTGTCCTCACCAGCCTGGTTGGCGGCGCCAAAGTAGACGTCTTCCACATCAGCGGCGGCCACCGCCGAACGGGCTACGGCTTCGCGTACCACAATGGCAGCGAGGTCGTCCGGCCGCACGCCGGCCAGAGCACCGCCGTAGCGCCCGACCGGGGTGCGGACGGCGGACAAGACCACCGGGCCCTTTTTGGCCTCTGCGCTCACGAGAAGCCGGTCACGAGAAGCCGGTCATGAGAAGCCGGTCATGAGCTGCCGGTCAAAAGCGGAGTCATCGGCGATGTTCCTGTGCCCGCTGACGGCCTTCGCGAGCGGCAAGGTCCGTTTCGATCAGGCGGCTGGTGGCCATGAGTTGGGGCACGAGGTTGCGGCGCAACTCGTCCATGGTGACCCGGGAAGCGTGGACGGAGATGTTCATGGCCGCCACCACCGTCCCGCCGGCGTCCCGCAGCGGGACGGCCGCCGACCGTAAGCCCTCTTCGAGCTCCTGGTCCGTCGTGGCGTAGCCCTGGGCGCGTACGGTCCTCAACAGTTCTCTCAACCGCTCCGGGTCCGTAAGGGTCCTCTTGGTGATGGGCTGCAGATGCGCGTTCTTCAAGTACATTTCGAGCTGTTCTTCCGGCAAATAAGCGAGCAGGGCACGGCCCATGGAAGTGGCATAAGCGGGAAAGCGGGTGCCCACCGAGATGGAGGCGACCATGATCCGTTTGGTCGGCACCCTCACCACATAAACGATCTCCTCGCCGTCGAGCACGGCCACTGACGAAGACTCGCGCGTCTGGGCCACCAGATCCTCGAGGTGCGGCGCCGCTACTTCGTTGAGGCTGAAGCCGGCCAGATAGGCATAGCCGAGCTCCAGCACCTTCGGCCGCAGCGAGAATTCCCGTCCATCGCTGCGCATATAGCCGAGGTCGACCAGGGTGAGCAGGAAACGGCGGGCCGCCGCCCGGGAAAGGCCCGTCGCCCGGGCCACCTCGGAGAGCGTCATTTGCGGGCTGTCCGGCCCGAAGGCCTTTATCACGTCCAAGCCCCGGGCCAGCGACCGCACGAAGTCCGGATTGGTTGTGGCCCAGCTTTCGAGACCGGTCACGGCGATGTGACAGACGAGCTGCGCAGCACGTTCTCGTTCATCCAGCTGAGGAAAGTCTCCCGGTCCCGGCTTATGGGGTCCCAACCAACGTAGAAGTCATTATCGCGATCGGAGTAACCAAGCGAATAGGACGGGAACGAGCCCCCAGGCGCAGGCACCACTGTCGTTACCACCCATGACGGCAGCACTACTGAACCAGGTCTCGGGACTAACTTGTCGACCATCTCCTCGACGGTGACGAGCGACCGCTTCGCCGCCAAAACAGCTTCTTTCTGCACACCGGTGATGCCCCACAGTTGCACGTTGCCTTCACGGTCGGCCTGTTGGGCGTGGATGACGGCGACATCAGGCTGTAGCGCCCGGACGGCGGCCAGCCGCTCGCCGGTGAAGGGGCACTCCAGCGTGGCCACCGTAGAAGAACGCGACAAGAGGTCAGTGCCCACGTAACCGCGCATGACCGAAAACGGCAGGCCCGAGGCGCCGGCAACGTAACGGTTCGTCAACCCGGCATGACTGTGCTCGTCCACTGAAAGCGGTCTTGGCCAGCCGTGCTCGATGGCGTCCCGCAACCGGTGCAGTGAGCCCACGCCGGGGTTGCCGCCCCAGGAAAAAACCAGGGCGCGGGCGCAGCCCATGCCGATCATCTGGTCGAAGATTATGTCCGGGGTCAGGCGGACGAGGGTCAACTCCTGCCGGCGCTGGCGGATTATCTCGTGCCCGGCGGCAAAAGGTATCAGGTGCGTGAACCCTTCGAGGGCCACGCAGTCTCCGTCGTGTACGAGACGTTGGACCGCCGACTCGAGATCCAGCATCACTGCCATCCCTATTTCCCTCCCGTACGACCATGTTATATTATGTGCGTAGCACGAATCAATGTGCGATATGCGAACATGTTCGATAGCACGAACATTTCGGAGGAGGGGGAGAGTGCCCAGAGAGGATCACGATCGGGGACGCGTCGGCTCGCCGTCCAACCAGGACCGCGCCGCTGAGAGAGTTACTGTAACCAACGGAGAGTGGCCGAAAACGGGGCCTGGACAGAGCGATGACGGGACGCCCGTCGAACCGATGCCCGGCCGACCGATGCCCGGCCGGCCGATGCCCGGCCGACCGGCGTCCGGCAAACCGCTATCGCGGCGCCAGCTACTGCAAGGAGCCGGGGCGGGAGTGGCACTCCTCGGCGCCGGCCGCCTGCTCGGGTCACACACGGCCGGCTTGAGGCAGACTCCCAGCGGCTCTGCCGGGGAAATTGTCATCGGCTTCGTGAGCCCGCAAACAGGGGCGCTGGCCGACTTTGCCACGTCCAATAACTTCGCCGTAACGCGGGTCCGCCAGACCAGCGCCTATTCCAAGGGTTTCACTGTCGGCGGCAAGAACTACTCCGTCAAGATCATCGTGGCCGACAGCCAGTCGGACCCCAACCGGGCGTCCGAGGTGGCCCGCAACCTGGTCCTCAACAACCGCGTCGACCTGATCATCACCAGCTCGACGCCGGAGACGGACAATCCGGTAGCCCTCGTCTGCGAGACCGAGGGAATCCCATGTATTTCCACCGTCGTACCGTGGCAATCGTGGTACGCCGGCCTCGGGGGCGATCCTTTGAAGCCGACCACGAAGTACGAGTACAACGTGATGTTCTTCTTCGGCCTGGAGGGTTTCGGCAAGTGCTTCATACCTATGTGGAAGAGGATCAGCACCAACAAGATCGTGGCCGAGATGTTCCCCAATGACAGCGACGGCAACGCTTTTCGGGCTGCATGGCCGGCCATGATGAAGGCCGCCGGTTACACGCCGGTCGACGGTGGGGCGTACCCCGACCTTACGGCCAATTTCACGTCGATGATCTCGGACTTCAAGTCCCACGACTGCGAGATCTTCGTCAACGTGCCCCTCCCTCCGGATTTCAACACGTTTTGGAAGCAGGCGGCCCAGCAGGGTTTCAAACCGAAGCTGGCCACAGTGGCAAAGGTGCTGCTGTTCCCGGCCGATGTCAAGGCGCTAGGCCCACTGGTGGAAAACATTGCCACTGACAGCTGGTGGTCGCCGTTCGCCCCCTACAAGTCGGCCCTGACCGGGGAAACCGCGGCCCAACTGGCCCTCGACTACCAGAAGACGACGGGCCAGCAGTGGACGCAGGCGATCGGTTCTACTTACGCCGCCTTCGAAGTCGCCCAATTGGCGTTCAAGGGGGCGAGCGACCCGCATGACCATCAGGACGTGGCCAACGAGCTGCACCACATGAAATATGAAGGCATGAACGGGCTGGTCGACTTTACGAGTGGCCCCGCCCCCGGCGTGGCCATCATCCCGGCGGCCGGGGTGCAGTGGAAAAAGGGCAAGCCGGGGAATTTCACCGATTTCCCTTATGCCATGTACGTGGTGGACAACTCCGACGCCCCGGCCTGGCCCATAAACGGGACCCTCGAGCCGACCAACCCCTGAGCCGCGGCGAGAATGGGGCTCGAGAGAGGCGAATAGTGGAGAGCCCGGCCTGGGCCGGTGCCGTGCTCGAGCTCGACCATGTCAGCAAGAGCTTCGGGCGCGTGACGGTGGCTGACGACCTCTGCTTAGACGTCCGCGGCGACGAGATAGTTGGTGTCGTCGGCCCGAACGGGGCCGGAAAGACCAGCTTGTTCAGCATTATTTCCGGTGACCTGGCCCCCGGCCATGGGAGGGTGGTGTTCGGGGGCCAGGTCGTCAACGGCCTGGATGCCGCCACCCGGTGCCGCCTCGGGATCGGAAGGACGTACCAGGTCCCCCGGCCGTTCGAACGCTTGACCATCTTCGAAAATGTACTTGTAGCGGCTCAAGCCGGAGCCGGCCTGC
>DATJUH010000300.1:0-3791 GCA_035502515.1 Acidimicrobiales bacterium | reverse complement strand
TATTCCGACGACACGGGTTCGTACCGGGGCGGGACGTAGATCCTCTGGGGCTTGAGCCGGACGATCACGCGTTCGGCGCCGGGCTCCGGCGGCGGGGTGGCGCCGCCCATGTGGATGTCGTACATCACCTGGTGGAACGGGCCATCGGGGTCGTCGGTGAGCTCCACGCGGCCGGAAATGGTGGCGTAGTCGGGCCCCCTCGACGGGCAAGCGGTGCAACAGCAGGTTGACCCGGGGATCGCGCTGCATGTTGTCTGTCTTTCGGCGCCCCTTGATGGTGCTGAAAAGGATGTCGTCGCCATCCGGCATCACGAAGATGACCGATGTTTGCGGCCGCCCATCAGCGTTGGTGGTGGCCAGGACAGAAAGGTGAGGGCCGGCCAGGATCCTGCGGACCGTGTGACCCAGTGCGCCCACTTGGTGGTTGTTTTGTTGGTTCATGCACGTGTCGACCCCGCGATGGCCGGCAACGGATCGCGCCGGCGACTGATCCTTCCTCCCAGGACCGACGCCCCGCCCGGACCGGTCCTCCTGACCTGACCGATCCCTTTTGCCGGGTCACCGGGTCAACAAGATGGTGCGAATGAAGGAGTCGGGTACCCGGTTCGAAGCGGCGGCGGCGCCCTTTCGCCGCGAGGTGGCCGCCTTTTGCTATCGGATGATGGGCTCGCCACAAGAGGTCGACGACCTTGTCCAGGAGACCTACCTCCGCGCCTGGAGGGCCTTCGACCGCTTTGAGCACCGGTCGTCGGTGCGCACATGGCTGTACCGGATCGCGACGAATGTGTGCCTCACTGCACTCAGCCACCGGCCGCGTCGGCCGTTGCCCTCGGGACTGGGACCGCCTTCTGCCGACTCCGGCCTGCCACTGGGGCCGGCCCCCGCTGGCACGTTGTGGCTCCAGCCCGTGCCCGACCACCTGGTCGTCGACGAACGGGCCGATCCGGCCGAAGTGGTGGCCGCCCGGCATAGCGTCCGCCTGGCACTGGTGGCCGGGCTCCAGCTTCTCCCTCCCCGCCAGCGAGCCGCGTTCATCATGTGCGAGGTGCTGGCGCTACCGGTTGCCCATACGGCGCACCTGCTGGACGTATCGGTCCCCGCGGCGAAGAGCCTGCTACAGCGCGCTCGCGCCCGGTTGGCCGACGTCTCGCTGGAGGCCGACGAACTGGCCGATCCCACCGACGCCGGCGCCCGCCGGGTCCTCGATCGGTACATGAAAGCCTTCGAGGATTCGGACATGGCCGCGCTCGAACGGCTCCTCGCCGAAGACGCCGTACTCGAGATGACCGGGACCACCACATGGTTCGCCGGCAAAACGACTTGTGTGCCGTTCCTGGCCTCCCAGGCCATAGGTCGCCGCGGAGAGTGGCGAATGGCGCCGCTGAGAACCAACGGTCAACTGGGATCCGCCGCCTACCGTCGTGGCCAGGACGGCGCCTACTCGCCGTTCGCCGTCGTTGTGCTGGCGACGACCTCGTCGCACATCACCCGCATCTCGCTTTTCTCCGACCCCGATCTATTCGCTCGTTTTGGTTTGGCCCGTGTCCCATGACAGCGCCCGTTTGGCTGCGCCCGTTTGACAGCGGCCCGTGACAGCCGCCATGGCGGCTCTCCCTGACCGCGCCCCGGCATCGCCGGTGACCTGTACCCGGGGCGCGGCCCCAGGCGCTGCTCTGGCCACTAGCTTGTAGATTGCGAGCCTGCAATTCGTTCCGCGCATTTCGTTACGGCCGGGTAGGCTCTCGAAATGCAAGTGACCCTGTCGTCCCGGTGCCGGATGCAATCTGAGCACCACTGCTGGCAACGAGGTACCCAAGACCGCGACTGACGCCCGCCTCCCGCGAGGCTTTGGCTTTCCGACGCCAATGAGGGGGGCTTCGGCGAAGGAGCTCGCAACACCTTGACCGATTACGAAGACCGGCAAAACGTTTGAAACAGGAGGTTCATATGCCCCGTCCGAAACTACTTTTGGCCGCTGCTGCGTTCATCACGGTGGCTGCGTTCGGCAGCGCGCCTGTAGCGTCCGCCGCTCCACTGGTTGCGTCAAGTGCCAGTTCAGCCCGGCCCTCTGCCTCGACGCCGACGATTGTGATCGGGTCGACCAATTTCACCGAACAAGTAATCGTCGCCACTCTTTATTCGGACGTCCTCCAGCATGCCGGTTTCAAGACCGACCTTCGCGCCAACCTCGGCACTCGGGCCGAGGTCGAACCAGCCCTGGCCCACGGGGCACTCGACCTTTACCCGGAGTACGCCGGCAGTTTGCTCGTGTACCTGAAGCCGAAAGATACGGCCCAGGCCACTCAGCTGTCTACCGACCTCCCCGTGTTGAAGAAGGTGTTGGCGAGCCAAGGTGCAACTGTCCTCAACCCGGCGCCGGCCGTTGACGTGAACGTCTTCGCGGTGACCAAAAAAACGGCCTCCCAGTACCATCTGACCACACTCTCCAGCCTGGAGCCGGTGGCGTCCAAGCTCGTATTGGGTGCTCCGACCGAATGCCCCACGTATGCCTACTGTCTGATCGGCCTGAAGAAGGTCTACGGCCTGCACTTCAAGTCTTTTACGGGGATCGAATCAGAACCGACGCTGGCTTCCTACCTGGCTGCCGGCCGGGTGCAGGTGGCCGAGTTCTTCTCCAGTGACGGGACCATCCTGAGCAACGGGTTCGTCCAGCTCACGGACAACAAGCACCTTCAACCCGCCGACCACCTCATCCCGATTATCCGCAATTCCGTTGACACGGCGGCAGTAGCCAAGGCACTAAACGGTATGGACGCCCTGCTTACGACCCAGGTGCTCGAGAAGTTGAACATCGACGTCAACGTGGACCACCAAAACGCCGCCACGGTGGCGGCCAACTGGCTGAAGAGCCAGAACCTGACCTAGGCACCAGGCCAACCGCCGGCCAAAACTGGCCTGCGAAAGAGCGTGCGAGAAAGAGCGGGTAAAGGAGGGAGGCGACGGGTGCTTTCGGCCGCCAGGTGGCTCCACCAACTGAGTGGAGCGACGAGAGCATCTGACGCCTCCTGCTCTCCGTCAAGCACGTATCCTGACGGGTAAATACATGGGCATGGTTGCTTCGGCCGGCCCGATCATACAGTGGAGCTGGGTCTCATCAGAGCGCTCCATGATCGAGTCGCTGCTGCTCCAGCACATCGAGCTCACCGTGATCGCCGTGGCCGTCGGTCTTGCCATCGCCGTCCCGCTCGGCATTCTCTCGTGGAAAGTGCCTGCAATTCGGCCACCCCTGGTCGGTCTGACCGGTGCTATCTATGTCATCCCGTCAGTTGCCCTACTGGCTCTGTTCGCTCCGCTCACGGGTTTCTTCTCGGTCACCACAGCCGAGGTTGCTCTGGTCGGGTACACGCTGTTAATACTTTTGCGCAACACGGTGGCGGGGCTCGAGTCAGTACCTGCCGACGCCCAGGACGCCGCCCAGGGTATGGGATATACACAATTTCAACAGCTGGCGAAAGTGCAACTGCCGCTCGCCCTCCCCGCCATATTGGCGGGGGTACGTGTGGCCACCGTGACGACTATCGGGCTTGTAACCGTAACCGCTTTTATCGGGCAAGGTGGCCTTGGGCAGTTGATCATCCAGGGTTTCAGCGAGGACTTCAACACCCCCATATTCATCGGGCTTATATTGTCCGTCTTGCTGGCGGGGGTGGCCGACGCCCTCATCGTCGGCCTACAGCGTCTAAGCCTGCCGTGGCTGCGACGGCGGAGGGTGGCCGGCTGATGCCCGGAGAAACCCTCGCCCGAATATCGGTACTCCCCAGAACATTGCT
>DATJUH010000299.1:0-5522 GCA_035502515.1 Acidimicrobiales bacterium | reverse complement strand
CGTAAGCAACCCGACGAGCCCGTAGTCCTCGATCAAGGTCACGAAGCGCCAGAACACTATGATCCCGAAAAAGGGGAGCAACATCGGCAGCAGCAGGTACCGTAGCCGCTGAATATAGGTCGCCCCATCTATTACCACCGCGTCCGTTAGCTCACGCGGGATATTGGCCAGCCCGGCGGTCACGACAATAAGCGTGAACCCAAGGTTTTGCCACGCGTAGACCCCATCCAGCGTAGGGAGCACAGCGCTTCCACTCGTCAGGAACGAGATCTGGGGCAGGTGGACCAAGCTGAGCAAATAGTCGGCGATGCCTGACTCGCGGTTCAGCATCACGGCCCAGTCCGCCCCGATGATGGCCGGTGATAGCAAGAGCGGGACGATGATGAGGAGGCGGAGGACGTTGCCTCCGGGCAGATTATGCAGTAACAACGCCAGGCTGGTGCCGAGAAAGAGCTCGACTGCGATCGTCGGGATAATAACCTTCGCCGTCACCAGGAGGCTTCCCCAGAACTCAGGCGTGCCGAGGACTTGCCCGTACTCGCTCAAACCGGCGAAGACGGGGGCTCCGGCCAACGGCGTTCGATGGAGGCTCATCCAGACGGCGTAGACCAAGGGGACGACGATGATGGCCACCACCGCAATGGCAGCCGGGGTGGCAAAGAGGGCTCCGGCTCGCTGCTCGCGGCGAACGAGACCGCTTACTCGGGACCGCCGGGGCGGGGCGGCCCGGCCGGCGCTCTGTGCCGGTCTGACGTCTTTAATGTCCGCTAGCACCAAGAAGCCTGGCTTCTCCCGATCGGGTGGACCTCAGGCAGGCGAAAGCCCCCTGGGCACACGCGCTTTGACTGGGCGGCTCAGGAAACGGTGATGCCTTCCTCCTTGAGGTACGAGAGCGCTTGTTTGTCGTACGTTGCCAGGGCCGAGGCCACAGACTGGGAGCCTGACCAGATGGCCGAGCCGGCGTTGTCGAGGAGGACCTCGACGACGTATGGGGCCGCAGGAGTGGGCGGCAGCGGCTTGTAAATCTTGAGGCCCTTGCTCAGCGCCACATACTGCGGGTTCTGAGCGACGATAGACGGCTCGTTGAGCAGCGTGGTCCGGCCCGTCGTCCCCCCGCCGGTGGAGATGTACTGCTTGGCGATGTCCGGGCTCGTGAACCACGAGATATATGCAAACGCGGCTTCCTGATTTTTGCTGTAGGACGATATGCCGAGGCCCCAGACGGACGGGTAGAGCCGCAGGCTACTGGGGCCACCCAGGTCGTAAGGGTAGGGAGCGAAGCCCATCTTGTCATATATCTTTGGTGATTGGGACTGGCTGAGTACTGTCGCGGCGGCGGCGTCCCATTGCAGTCCCATCGCCACTTGCTCGTTTTGGAACACGGGAATGCCTTGAGAGTAGCCATCCGACTCGATGCCGGGAGGGACCAAACCCTCTTTTTGCAGTGAGATGCTCCAGTCGAAGACGCTCTCCACGCTGCTGGTGGCCAGATCGGGTTTCAGGCCCGAGCCGAGCGCGGCCGCACCGCCCATGGCGGCCATACAGTAGGCAGTACAGTACGCCTGGCCGTCAGGAGCAGAAGCCTCAAAAAAGAAGGGGTACATTCCCAGGCCGGCGCTCTTCATTTTTTGCGCGACCGCCTTCAACTCGGTTATAGACCAGCCTTCGTCGGGCGGGGCAGGGACGCCGGCGTACTTGGCCAGCAGATCTTTGCGGTAGTACAAAAGCAGGGCGCTGGCGGTCTGAATAAAGGAATAGACACCGCCATTGCGCTTGAACAGGTTGATGATGGCCGGAGGATAGTCATCGAGCTTGAACACCTGGCTGTTGAACAGGTTCGGCTGCGCCATGAACTTGTTGAACGACACCAGCCAGCCCTTCGGCCCCCAGAGCAGGAAGTCGAGCGGCGTCGTCCGCACTACGTCCCACTCCGAAGACCGTGCGTTCATCAAGGTCAGGAACTTTGTTTCAAAAGCATCCGTACGAGATTGCTCCTCCACTACGACCTTGATCTTGCCCTTGGTGTACTTGGTGAATTCTGACGCCAAGGCGTTGTGGGTATCAGCTTCGGGCCCAGAAGGGATGGCGACGACGATGGTGGCCGAGGACAGGTCCCCGTTGTACGCGACAGGTGACACAACACTTTGGGCACGAAGCCGGAGGGCGGCGTTCAAGTCTCTCGTGGCTTTGCCGCCCAGGTTGGCCAAGCGGCTGCCGATAGCCAGGCCGGCCAGCGCGCCGCCCGCGTTGGCCAAGAACCGGCGTCTGGAAATGTCTTCCACTGAAATAACCCCCTGGTGAATTATGCGTCTGCGGTTGGTAAAATCGGTCGAATTTCGTTTAGGAAATACAGGATCATGTCGAATGCCCAGATCGTTCTGAGGCCCAGGTCATTCTGAGGCCCCGTTCGCGGGCGCTCTGGTTCCGGCGACTATCTGGCAATTCACCCCCTCGCGGCTCTAGACGAGCCCGCCCTCAGGCTCGTTCTTTATACGGGGTCATGTCCATTCCGGGGTAGCGGGCCGCTACCCCGGCCAACGTGTCTTCCGTCCAATAAGCATCACCAGGAGCCGGGAAACCGATCAGCTGGCGCTGTCGCGGGGTGGCCCTGGTGATGAGCCGGCGCATCTCGGGCAGATCACCGAGCCGTTGGAAACTGTCGGAACCGAGCCAGCGTGGCCCTGCAGTGTGAAAGGCGACGAACTGGGAAAATCTGAGTCCTTCAGCGGCGCGCATAGCCGAGCCTCGGTGGACCGTGCGCATCGAATAGATAAGGGCGGAACCGGCCGGCATAGTAGCGGGCACTTCTGCCGCATAGAGATCCGGGTACTCTTCCCGGGAGTAGAAGCGACGCCCCGTCGGAGGCATGCCGGCTGTGCGCTCCATGGATACGACATACGTCGGGCCCAGGTCCGGGGTGACATCGGTGTAGTAGACGATCATGGGTACATCGACAAGACCGGTGCTCGTGCTGGGAAATGCGAGCGTGTTGTTCGTGTAGTCCTCGTGCAGCAGCTGGTCGTAATCGGCGCGGCCGGCGTACTTCCCGACGATCGCACCGTGGCTCAGGGCCAGGTTGTCGTGGCCCACGAGGCGCTCGACGAAGCCGATCAAAAAGGGGTGCAGTGCCACGTGGTTGAGGGCATCGCCGACATACGGGAACTCATGCCGAAGCCACCCTGGTGCCGAACGCATCGACCCGCCCGTCATATTGTTGAAAAGCGGGGCTCGTTCTACGTACTCGTCCCAGTCGGGCAGGTATTGGCGCAGGTTCTTCCGGGCCGCGACGAGCTCCTCCTCGCTGAGGAAGTTCTTGACGATCACGTAGCCGTGCTGATGCCAATGATCTATGTCCGCCTGAGAGATTTTGCGCGGCACAGCCGTTCCCCCTTTGGCTTCTCGTGCTTGGCCTCACCGTTACGCAACCGGTTACGTAAGTTTTACTACAGAGAGGGTGCGCCTGCAAGTACTTCAATTAATATGGCCGATTGTTTAGAGGTGAACAGCCGGTCGGAGTGGCATCAAAAAGCAGTCGAAACCCGGCTGAGGCCCGTGGCCGAGCGACCGGCACGTGGGCTCGTCACCTTCGTCGGCACGGGCCGCGGTTCGGTTTGGTCCGCTTCAGGCAAAATGCGCACCGCGCCGGCACTGATCGCTGCCCCCGCTTCCGTCAATGGGCCGTGACCGGCCGGCCTCGGTCGGGGCTCTGTGGCGGGGGTGAACGCCGTCGCCATCCTTGGGCCCTTCGGGGGTGGGCCGTGATATGGCGGCCGGCGCGTGGGTAGACACACCGTCCACCGCGGTGCCGGCCGTCCGCATCGCAGTATCGGTGTCCGCCAGCGCCCTTTCCTCGTCGGACAGGTCGTGCTCGACCAGGTAGGAGGTCTGCCCCACCCGCCACAAGGCCACGCCCCGAGGGAGTTGGCTCAGGATCGTTTGCTCTGTGCGGGACAGGCCGAGCAACTCACCGGCTCGCTCCGCTTCTCCAGGGGACTGGCCGAACAAGACCCGGGTTTCGGCATCGGCCAGCAGGCCCTCGGCCAGGCGCTGTTCCTGAGAGCCGTCCTGGCCGGCCGCCTTCAGGTCCGACAGGCGGTGCACGACGGCCACGTTGGCGACGCCGTACGCACGCGACAGCTTGAAGGTGGCCTGCAGCCAGCGGGCCGTGGCCAGGTGGCTGAGGACAGCCCAGGCCTCGTCCAGCACCACGAGGCGCTTAGCTGACCCCGAAGCCAACGCGCTTTGCAACCAGGACAGGGCGCAGACCATGAGTAACCCCAGCGCGGGTGAGGCGTACAGCCGGGACAGGTCCAGCACGACCATGCCGGCGCCCAGCTCCACCCCCGGCGAGGTCTCCCCGTCGAACATGCCGGCCAGGTCGCCGTGCACCAGCCGGCGCAGTTCGAGCGCCACCTGCCGGCCGTCGTGCCGCAGCCCATCGGTGTCGGTGCCAAGCAGCGCCGCTTGACGCGCCGCCGGGTTGAGCAAGGCGTCCGCCACAAGGGGCAGAGTCGGCACAGCCGTGCGCTCTTCAACTGCCGACAGGGCCACGTCGGCAGAGGCCCGTTCTTCGGGCTGCAGAGGCCGTCCGAGGGAGGTGCTCAGGAGCGCCCCCAGCAGTTCGCCTCGACGTTGGTGGGCCGGCGCCGGGTTGCCTTTGGCTTCGGTGCCCGGGCTCCCGTTGACGTCGAGCGGGTTGAGCCGCAGGCCGAGGCCCGGCCCGAGCCGGAGCGGCTGGCCCCCGCCCGCCAAGGCCAGAGCTTCGTACTCCCCCTTTGGGTCGAGGACCCAGCACTGCCGGCCAAAGGTCCGCTGACGCCAGATGAAGGACTTCACAAATGCCGACTTCCCCCGCCCGATCTGACCGAAAACCACGATGTTCGGGCTGGTGAGCTTGCCCTTCGCATAACACTCCCAGGGGTCGAAACAAAACAGGCCGCCCGATGCCTCCCGGCCGATGTAGCAGCCGTCGACACCGAGGGCGTCAGGGATGACGAAGGGGTACAGCGTGCGCAGCTCGACCGTCGTGGCCCGGTGGGCCGGGGGGAGCCCTCGGCGGCGGCTCATCGGCGCATTTCAACGTAGATTAACATAGAACAGCATTATATTGCATCATATTACGGCCCGCCCTGGCCTGGCATGGACGCTTATGCGATGATCACGTCACCGGTTGGGGTGACAGGGAAAGGGCATTGACCGAGAGCGACGGGGGGAGCCAACTCACCGAAGTGCGGGTGCACCGCTACGAGCTCACCTACGCCCACGGCACGTATGTGATGTCCGGGGGCCGGGAGGTCGCCGCTCTTCAGAGCGTGGTCGTGGCCGTCTCGGCCAGGAACGGCCTCACCGGCTACGCAGAGGTGTGCCCCCTAGGCACGACGTACCTGCCCGGCTTCGCCGGCGGTGTGGTCGCCGCCCTCGAGGAGCTTGGGCCCTCCGTACTCGGCGTCGACGGGACGAGCCTGGCCGCCGTCAACGAAGCGATGGAACTGGCCCTGCGCGGCCACGGCTACGCCAAGAGT
>DATJUH010000298.1:0-3684 GCA_035502515.1 Acidimicrobiales bacterium | reverse complement strand
GCCTTCCGGTACTCGGCCACCTTGGGGTCGTCCCCCATGAGCTCGAGCAAGTCGAGGTACTCCTGGCGGGCGGAGGGGTCGTCCTTCACCCGCTCGAGCAGCTCGTCGAGCTTGGCGTCGACCGCCCCGTCAGCCGCCGCCGCCTCGTCGCCGACCCGCGCCTCGGCCAGCAGGTGCCGGACGTCGGCGGTTTCGGGTATTCGCTGTAGGAGTTGGAGCGCTTCCTGCTTGCCTTCGTTGTCGCCTCGATCGATGAGCAGCGAAGAAAGGGAAACTATGGCCTTTTCGTTGGCCGGTTCGATGCCCAGTGCCTTGCGCAAGGACGCTTCGTCACCCGCTGCGAGCAGCATGTCCACTTCCGTCGGGGCCGGTGCGACCTCGGACAGCCAGGCCCGTACGGCCGTCTCGGGCTGGGCGCCGATGAAGCTGCTCACCACCCGCTTGTCCCGGATGGCATAGACCGCCGGGATCGACTGCACCTGGAAACTGGCGGCCACCCGCACGTTCGCGTCCACGTCAACTTTTGTCAGCACAACTTCGCCGTCTCTCTCGGCCACCACTTTCTCCAAAATGGGCCCCAGCGTGCGGCACGGGCCGCACCACGAAGCCCACAGGTCCACAATCACGGGCACCTGTGTGGAGCGCTCCAGGACCTCTTCCTCGAAGGTCGCGTCGGTCACATCAATAGCTACGGTCATTTGTCCTCCGGCGGTACCCGCCTCATCGGCCCACTCTTCCGGGCCCGTAGGTATAGCGTCCAGAGGCAGCGTGACATTCCCGGGGCCCGACGAGTTGAAATCCTCCTACCGTGGTGTCCTGGACCGTCCACCCGGGCTGTGCACCCGGTCACGCCCACCCATGGGAGCAAGATGACTTTTGCGTCGATTAAGAGCTGGCCCAGCCTGGACCACCCCGCGCTGGTGCTCGGGCTCGAGGGTTGGGTGGACGCCGGCTATGCCGCTGCCACCGCCGTCAACGCCCTGCTCGAGTCGGCCCGCCATGAAGTGGTCGCCACCTTCGACTCGGACGCCCTCCTCGACCAGCGCTCCAGGCGGCCCGTGTTGCGCGTGTCGAACGGGGTCCACGGTGGACTTACATGGCCGGAACTGCGCTTGCTGTCGGCCACGGACACGGGTGGGCGCAGTTTGCTCGTGCTGGCCGGCCCGGAGCCGGACCTGCGTTGGCACGAATGGAGCCAGGAAGTCGTGGCCCTGGGCCTGCGCCTCGGAGTGGAACTGGTGGTAGGCCTGGGCGCCTTCCCCGCCCCTGCCCCGCACACGAGGCCCGTCCGCCTGGCCGCCACCGCCAATAACGAGGAGCTGGCCGGCCGCGTCGGGTTCCTCCCGGCCACCATGGAGGTCCCGGCCGGGGCGCAGGCCGTGCTCGAGGTGGCCTTCGGTCAGGCCGGGGTGCCCTCGATCGGGGTGTGGGCGCGAGTCCCTCACTACGCCGCCGGCACCCCCTACCCTGAGGCCTCTGCGGTGCTGCTCGACAAGCTGGCCGACCTGACGGGGATCAGCATCGATACCGAGGCGCTGCGTGACGCAGGGCGCAAAGCCAGGGACCAGATCCAGGCGCTGATCGAGGCGAGCGAGGAACACTCGGCTATGGTGCGCCAGCTCGAGCAACAGCAGGACAACGAGCTGGGCCTGTCGGCCACCGAGTTCACCCACCTGCCGACAGGCGACGAGATCGCCGCCGAGCTCGAGAGGTTCCTTCGCGGCGAGTCCCGCTGAGGGGCCCGCCCCACGGCGACGGTCTTGCCGGACCGCCGGTGCGTTCCTTTGCTGATGTTCGGCCCCGGCGCTCCAGCCGCGGTCAGATGACGACGTTCACGAGATGGGGCGGCCGGGCGACCACCCTTCTCGGCCGGCGGCCCTCCAGCTGGGCGGCCACCTTCGGGCTGGCCAGTGCCACGGCCACGACCTCCTCCTCGGTGGCAGCCGGCGACACACTGACCTTGTCCCGCAGTTTCCCGTTCACTTGCACGACCAGGGTCACCTGTTCGTCGGCCAGCATGGCCGGGTCGGCCACGGGCCACGGCTGTGAATGGACGCGGGTGTCTTCGCCATGGCGGCGGGCCCACAGTTCGGCGCTTATGTGGGGGGCCATGGGGGCGAGCAACAGAAGTAGCGCGTCGACGGACTGCCCCAGCGTCGTGCGCTGAGCACCGTCTTCCGACTGGGCATAGCGGTACAGGAGGTTGGTGTGCTCTCGCAGCGCGGCGACGGCGGTGTTGTAGGACCTGCGCTCGAAATCCCGGGTGACGCGCTCGATCAAACGATGGGTGGCCTTGGTCACCTCGCCGTCTGCCGGGCCCGCCTCTCTGTCCGTACCGGCCGAGCCCTCGGCTTCTCCTATCGCCAGCCGCCACACCCGGTCGAGAAAATGCCGGCAGCCCTCTATCACATCGTCGGTCTGGTCGGTCCAGTCGAAGTCGTCCGCCGGTGGCCCGACGAACAAATGGAAAATGCGCAACGAGTCGGCGCCAAGGGAGTCAAAGTACTTCTCGGGCGCAATCAGGTTGCCTTTGGACTTGGACATTTTCGTCCCGTCCATACGGATCATGCCTTGCGCGAAGTATCGCTCGAACGGCTCCCTGACTCCCTTCGGCGCCAGGCCCACGTCCCCCAGAGCCCGGGTATAAAAGCGGGCGTACAGCAGGTGGAGGATGGCGTGCTCGACGCCGCCGATGTACTGGTCTACTGGCATCCAGTGCTCGGCCGCCTTTTCGTCGACTGGCATTTCGGTCAGCCACGGGTTACAGAACCGAAGGAAATACCAGGACGAATCGACGAAGGTGTCCATGGTGTCAGTCTCTCGCTGAGCCCGCTGCCCGCAGCGCGGGCACGTCGTCCACAGGAAACTCTCGTCTTTGCGCAGCGGCGACTCGCCGGTGGGCAGGAACTGCACGTCGTCCGGCAACAGCACCGGCAGGTCTTCTTCGGGCACGGGCACGATCCCGTCATCGGGGCAGTAAATAACCGGGATCGGGCAGCCCCAGTACCTCTGGCGTGACACCAGCCAGTCCCGCAACCGGTACTGGACGGCACGCTTGCCGATCCCTTTTTGCTCCACCCACTCGATGGCTTTTTCCTTGGCCTCCAGCGTATCGACGATGCCGTTCAGCCATTCGCTGTTTATGCGGGGGCCATCGCCGGTGTACGCCTCGCCTTCCCAGCCTCGAGGCGGCTGGACCGTGCGTATTATCGGCAAACCGTACGCAGTGGCGAACTCCCAGTCCCTCTGGTCCTCGGCCGGGACCGCCATTATGGCGCCCGTCCCGTAACCCATCAGGACGTAGTCGGCCAAGTAGATCGGGACTTCTTTGCCGTTGAACGGGTTGATGGCGTAGGCACCGGTGAATATGCCCCGTTTTTCGAACGATATTTCCGCCGACTGCCGTTCCAGCTCGGGTTGCTGGCCGACCCGCTCGACGAAGGCCGTCACTTCCTTACGACGCTCGGGAGCGGTGATCGAAGGGACCAATGGATGTTCCGGGGCCAGGACCACGAACGTCATGCCGAAGGCGGTGTCCGGCCGGGTGGTGAAAACGTCTATTTTCTCTGGCGAACCGGCCACGGCCATCTCGAACTGAGCACCCTCCGAACGCCCGATCCAGTTTCGCTGCATCGTTTTGACCCTTTCGGGCCAATCCAGCTCGTCCAGGGCGGCCAGCAGCTC
>DATJUH010000297.1:0-7357 GCA_035502515.1 Acidimicrobiales bacterium | reverse complement strand
GCGTCATGGAGAGTGCTCGTAAGTTATCTAAGCACGCATCACCCTGTTCAGGTCCAGGTCTGCGGGCGGCCGACGCCGGGCGCGGCCGTACCCCGGGGTACGGCCTCGCTTCGTTGCGACCCCCGGCGCGGACCAAAAGAGCAGGGGCAAAGGCGGCCCGAGCCGCGCGGCGGTAGGGTTCTGGACTGGGCCAGCTGACGTGGGCCAGCTGACGCGGGCCGGGTGACGCGGGCCGGGTGAGGTGGATCGGCCCCAGACGAGGAGGGACCGAAACGGGAGGTGTAGTCCGATGAGCATCCGGCCGGCGGGTGCCCCACGGCTGGCCCGGGGTGGAGTGCTGATCATAGGTGGAGGCTTTGGAGGGGCGAAGGTGGCGCGCCTTCTCGGCCCTCGGGGTGCGACCATAGTCAACCCGCAGAACTCGATGCTTTTCACTCCCATGCTGCCGGAGGTAGCGGCCGGTATCGTCGAGATCCGCAATGTGATGGCCCCTTTGGCACAGGCATGCCCCCACGCCGAGGTTATCGAGGGCCGCGTCACGGACCTCTTCCTCGAAGATCACCGGGCTGAGGTCGAAACCGACGGAGGCCTGCGCATACCTATCAAGTACGACCATGTCGTCGTCGGTCTTGGCGCCGTCCCCCGCACCGCACCCATCCCCGGGCTGGCGGAACACGCAGTGGGCTGCGCCACCATCCTCGACGCCTTCTACTTGCGTGACCGCCTGTTGCGCCTTTTGGCCGCGGCGGCTGTCGAGCCGGACCCGGAACGGCGGAGCCGGTACCTGACTTTTGTCTTTGTGGGCGGTGGTTTTGCCGGCGTCGAGGCACTGGCGGAGTTGCGCGACCTCGCCCACGACGCCTTGCCGTACTACCCTGCGCTGAAAGGCGTCCCGCAGCGATGGGCCCTCGTCGACTCTGCGCCCCGGATTCTGGCCGACATCCCCACCGGGCTGGGCCAGTACGCCCACGACTTGCTGGTGCAGAAGGGTGTGGACATACGCCTCGGCACTCGCCTCGAAAAGGTGGAGGACGATCGCGTCACTCTCAGCGACGGTACCGAGCTCGGCACCACTTTGCTGGTCTGGACGGCCGGCGTGAAGCCCAACCCGCTCGTTTCCAGGTGGGGCCTTCCCGTCGACGACGAGGGGCGCGCCCGGGCCCGGCCGACGCTACAGGTCGAGGGCTACGAAGACGTGTGGGCGCTGGGAGACTGCGCGTCCGTCCCCAACGCGGCTACGCCGGGCCGGGTCGACCCGCCTACGAGCCAGCACGCGCTCCGCCAAGCTCGCCGGCTGGCGACCAACATCATCGCCGCGCAAGAAGGGCAGCCTCTTCAGCCCCACAGTTTCAGCTCCCTCGGGCAAGTGGCGACCCTGGGCCGAAAAGAGGGGATCGCCGATCTGAGAGGCCTGCGCCTGCGCGGGCTGCCGGGCTGGTTGGTTGCTCGTGGCGTCCATTTGATGCAGGTGCCCGTCGCCTCCAAGCGGCTCGGCATAGTGAGCGACTGGGTGCTGTCTTTGCTCTTCCCCGGCAACATCGTCAGCTTTCCCGGTGTTCTGGACGCCCCGGGGATAGTGGCCGGGCCGGTGCGCCCGCTTGTCGCCCCGGTCCGGCTGCCCACGCCCGAACTGCACGAGGACTGACCTTTTGGGCTTGACAGGCAACCGTGAAGTTGCGTAAGGTTAGGCAACTAAATGGTTGCATATCGGACCGGAGGTAATGGACCAGGTTTTCAAGGCGCTGGCCGACCCCAGCCGGCGCAAGCTGCTGGACAGCCTTAACAACAAAGGCGGCCAGACCTTGAGCGAGTTGTGCTCAGTGCTGGACATGACCCGCCAGTCAGTCAGCAAGCACCTGGCTGTGCTGGAGGCGGCCAACCTCGTCACGACCGTCTGGCGGGGCCGGGAAAAATTGCACTACTTGAACGCGGCCCCCATCTCCGAAATCTCCGGGCGATGGATCAACCGCTACGACCGACGCCGAGTCTCCGCCCTGGCGGGGCTCAAGAGAGCACTGGAGGACCCGTTTATGGGAAGGCCCGAGTTCGTCTACGTCACCTACATTCGCACCACCCCTGACCGGCTCTGGCGGGCGCTGACCGACCCCGAGTTCACCGCTCTCTATTGGGGCCGGACTTACGACACGAAGTGGGAAAAGGGGTCGCTCTACGGGATGACCCAGCACGGGGTGCGGGTCGACGATCCTGACCAAGTGATATTGGAGGCTGACCCGCCCCGCCGGCTGTCCTACACCTGGCACGGAGTTAGCCCTCAGTTGGCAGAAGCGGTGGGCTGGAGCGACGAGTTCCTCGCTGCGGTCTCGACCGAGCCCCGCTCGACGGTAACTTTCGAGATCGAGCCCGAAGGCGACGGCACGGTGCGCCTGACCGTCATCCACGACGGTTTCGAAGAAGGCAGTCCCATGTTCGAAAGCATCAGCGGGGGCTGGCCCCGGGTGCTGGCCAACCTCAAGTCCCTTTTGGAGACGGGCGAGGCGGTTGACCTGTGGGTGTGCGAGTGAGGCCCGGGATGACCGGCAGTGGCATGACAGGCACCGGCACGACAGGCACTGGGGCCGCGGTCAGCGATGGGGCCGGCGGCGGCCTGGCAGGGGCCAGGACAGTGGCGACGGCATGGGCGCTCACGGCGACGCTCGGCCTCGCCGCCGCATCGTGGGTGGTCGCCCTCCGCCAGATGAACGGGATGGACATGGGTGTGGCCACCCGCCTTGGTTCTTTCACGTTTTTCCTGGCTGTTTGGGTTTTGATGATGGCGGCCATGATGCTCCCGGGCGCGGCCCCGGCCGTGGTTAGAGGCACTCGGGCCGACGCGCATGTGCGGACGGTCCCGCTTTTTCTGGCGTCTTACCTGGCCATCTGGGCGGTGGTGGGCATTGTCATCTATGCCGTGTACAGCCCGCACAGCACATTGACCGCCGGTGTGGTTTCGGTTGCCGCGGGCATCTACGAGCTGACGCCGATAAAACGCCATTTCCGCCTGCGCTGCCACCAGAACGTCCGTTCGGGCCTCGGGTTCGGGATCTACTGCGTGGGTTCGAGTATCGGCCTGATGCTCATGCTCGTTGCTCTGGGGGTGATGAGCGTCACGTGGATGTCGGTGATCGCCGTGATCGCCGTGGCCCAAAAGCTGGTGCGGGCGAGACCCGCCGTAGACGTGCCTGTGGCGCTGGCGATTATCGGCCTTGGGACCTTGGTGCTCGTTGCGCCCTCGACGGTCCCCGGGCTGACGCCGCCGATGTGACGGCCCGGCGGCCATGGCGACAACACGCAAAGAGAAAGACCAAGGAGGAAGACAATGACGGACCACAAGACGGCGACGCGCCAAGAGTGGCGTACGGCCCGGCTCGAATTACTGGATGCCGAAAAAGCGTTTACCCGCCGTGGTGACGAGCTGGCCCGGTGGCGCCAGGAGCTGCCCTGGGTCCAGGTCGACAAAGACTATCGGTTCGAAACCGGGGAAGGCCCGGCCACGCTGCTCGATCTGTTCAGAGGGCGCTCGCAGCTCCTCGTGTACCACTTCATGTTCGGGCCCGATTACACGGCCGGGTGCCCGGCCTGCTCGTCGATCGCCGATGGCTTCGACGGGTTCGCCGTCCACCTCGCCAACCACGATGTAATGCTCTGGGCCGTATCGCGGGCGCCATTCCCGAAGCTGCAGGCGTACAAACAGCGTATGGGTTGGAGGTTCCCGTGGGCGTCGTCGTTCGGCAGCGACTTCAACTACGACTTCCAGGCGGCCATGACCGAGGAGCAGCAACAGTCCGGAGCAACCGAGTACAACTTCCGCATCTCGGATATGCGGCCGGCGCCTGCGCCCGACCCGGCCGACGAGCCCCCGAGCACAGGTGGCGATGAAGCTCAGCCCGAAAACGCAATGGGCACTGGGACGGACTGGCCGACGTACATGCGGGAAATGCCCGGCATGAGCTCCTTTGTGCTCGAGGACGGCGCCGTATATCACACCTACTCGGCTTACGCCCGCGGGCTCGACGGCCTGTGGGGGATGTACCAGTGGCTCGACCGGGCCCCCCGGGGCCGTAACGAATCGGGGTTCTGGATGCGCCGCCACGACGAGTACGAGACCGGCTGATCAGCGCAACTCGGGTGGCCCGGCGGCACCACTTCCGGAGCCGCCCCCGGGTCATCGTAGAATCCGGGTATGGCCGAAACGCGGGTTCGCCGCCAAGTCAAGGTTGTCCCCTCAGACGACGGGCAGGTAAGCCTGCCCGTCGATATAGCTGAGCTTCTCGGCGAAGACGCCGAACTACAGGTTGGGCCGGGGAAGGTGGTGACGCTCCAGCCCGCCACGGCACCGGTTGAGCCCGTCCCACAGACCGCTGTGCGGGCACTTCAGCCGGCAGGTAGCGCCATCCTGGAGGTCCGAAACCTTTCGGTGATGTATGGGTCGTTCAAGGCCGTCGACGACGTGAGCTTTCAAGTGCTCCGCGGGGAGATCTTTGGGCTCCTCGGCCCGAACGGGGCGGGCAAGACGAGCACCCTCAGCGCCATCGAAGGCCTGCTCAAGCCGCGCCGCGGCTCGGTGGTGCTCGACGGCTTCGACGTCCAGCACCGGCCTATCGAAGCCAAAGCACGTATGGGTGTTCAACTGCAGGCGACCAGTTTCCAGGCCCAGCTCACGATCCGCCAGATCGTGCGGCTCTACGCCGGCCTCTACGGGGTTGTCATCTCCGATGCCGAGATCGGCGAGCAATTGCAGGTCATCGGGCTGGCCGCAGAAGGCGATAAGCCCTTCAAGCAACTGTCCGGAGGACAACAGCAAAGACTGTCCTTGTTCATCGCCGTCATCCACGAACCCGCCTTGCTGCTCCTGGACGAGCCGACAGCCGGGCTCGACCCTCAAGCCCGGCGCCAGCTTTGGGGCCGCATCGAGGAGATCCGTAAGAAGGGTGGGAGTATTTTGTTGACCACCCACTCCATGGAGGAGGCCCAGGCCGTCTGCGACCGTGTCGCCATTATCGACCACGGCAAGCTGCTCACCGCAGAGACACCACTGGACCTGATCGCAAAGCACAAGAACGACCCCCGGGTGCGCGCCGTGGCCCACGGCGACGTCACCCTCGAGGATGTCTTCATTGGACTGACGGGGAGCGAGGTCCGTGACTAGCGCCCCCATTACCGGCGGGCCCGGCGCCGGAGCGCCGGTCACCCGGGCCCGGCCGTCCATTCAAATGATCCTCACGTCTTTGCTCCGGGCGGACTTGACCGTACTGACGAAGAACCGCCGTTCCCTGGTCATCAGCGTTGCGTTGCCGATCATATTGCTCATAACCACGGACTCGACCCAGGGCACAAACCGCCTCGGCGGTGCGTTTTTCGTTATCGGGTTGTGCACCGCCTACGGCCTGGCCGCCACGTCGATCCTCGGGTACGGGTTGACCGTGGCCCGCGACCGGGAACAAGGCGTCTTCCAGCGCCTGCGGGTCACCCCGGCGCCGACCTGGGCCATCATGGGCAGCCGGCTGGCCGTACAGGTCATCGCCAACCTGATCATTGCCCTCGTCGTCTTGATCCTCGGCAGCGCCATCCACAACGTGACCTTCTCCGTGGGCCAGTACCTGTTGTTCCTGCTGGTTTCGATCCTGGGTGGGGCCGTTTTCCTCGGCATAGGGCAGGCCATGGTCGGCCTGCTCAAGTCGGCCGACACTGTCAACGCCGCCGCCCGCATCATCTTCGTAATATTGATTTTCCTGGGCTTGTTCGGGCAGAGCGGCGTGCTCGGCAGCACGTGGGAGTCCATCTCGCAATGGACCCCGGTCGGCGTTGTGATGACACTCTTCGCCGGGGTGCTCAACCTGTCGGCGTGGGGCCTCCGGGAAACTCTTTGCGTAGTGGCGTGCATCGGCTACACCGTCTTCTTCGCCGCCATCGGGATCAGGTGGTTCCAGTGGGAGGCTAGATAGCTCCCTGGGTTCTCCAGGGCGCTCACGAGTCGTCGGCCCACGTCGGACCGGACGACTCGTTCGTGGCGCGGCCGGTGATTATCGAACCCAATCTGGGGCGATTAATTACTTTTGGGGTCGAAAACATACCGCTGGTAGCAATTTTCCTCCCCAGTTCGCACACTCTCGCTCGTCATTAGCATTAGCTCCACAGCCGGTCATGGCTGAGTTCGGCCTCCCACGCCGAGGTGTCCCCGAACATGTCCGGGTCTGAAGGGTCCAGGAACTGGCGGAAAAGGTCGGCGTTGATGTCCTCGAAGCCGAGCCCGGGCCCCTCGGGGACGGAGATGTAGCCGTCCCGGACCAGTGGCACCGGGAGCCCGGTCACGAGCTCGTCCCAGCTGGCGACGTCGGCGGCGTGGTGCTCGAGGGCGAGGAAGTTCTCCGTGGCGGCGGCGATGTGCACGCTGGCCATTGTGGCTACCGGTGACGCGGCCAGGTGCAGTGCCATGGGTACGCCGTGGTCCTGAGCCAGGTCGCCGATCTTCTTGGTCTCCATGATGCCGCCGGCCGTAGCCGGGTCCGGGTGGATGACACGCACGGCGCCGCTCTCGACCAGCGGGCGGAAACTCTCTTTCAGGTAGATATCTTCTCCAGTACAGGTCGGAGTGTTGACGCGAGCGGTCAATTGCCTCCACTGCTCAGTCAGCTGCCACGGCAACAGGTCCTCGAGCCAGGCGAGGGTGAACGGGTCGAGAGCTTGGCCCAGCCGGAGGCACGAATCGAGGCCAATATGGCCCAGGTGGTCGACGGCCAGCGGGATGTCGTAGCCGACGGCGGAGCGGACCTTGTCCACATAATCGACGAGGTGGTCGATCCCCTTCCCTGTCAATTGAATGCCGGTGAAGGGGTGCATGGTCGACGTGCCCTGGCGAGCGCCCGGCGGTGATATGACGGCGCCTGCCACGTCCCACAAAAGGTCGACACCGACATCCATTTTCAGCCATTTGAAACCGCGAGCACGTCGCTCGAGGAGACGCTCACCCATCTGTACGGCCGAGCCGCACGAGGGCGTGTCCACATAGCAAAGCACCTGGTCACGGAACTTCCCGCCGAGTAGCGCGTAAACCGGCACGTCGTAGGCTTTGCCGGCCAGGTCCATAAGCGCCATCTCAACCCCGCTCACCCCACCGGCCTGGCGGGCGTGATGGCCAAATTGCTTGATCAGCCGGAACAGTTTGTCGACATTGCAGGGGTTTTCACCGATCAGGCGGTGCTTGAGCATGAGGGCATAAGTCTTGCTGGCCCCGTCGCGAACCTCGCCGTAACCGGTAATGCCCTGGTTCGTTTCGATACGGATGATGCTGGACCGAAAGGGCACGCCCCGAAGGGTGGCGATGCGAAGGTCGGTTATTTTCAGCCGGCTGGAACGGGCC
>DATJUH010000296.1:0-11258 GCA_035502515.1 Acidimicrobiales bacterium | reverse complement strand
CGGCCCGGGTCGCCGTCGAGCTCGACCCCGAGTCGGCTCGTTCTCTGGCCGAGGCGATCCTGCTGGCCCTGGAGACGACGGGAGCCGACATCGGTTAGGGCGACCGGCGGGGCCGGGCCCGGCGGTAGAGGCCGGGCCTGGCTGGAGCGGGCCGTCTCTATTGTCGTGCCCTAGCCCCGGCCTAGCCCCGGCAATAGGCAACGGTGTACGGGCGCGCCGTCCCGGCCACGCCGTACCGGCCACGGCCCTGGACTTGTGCGCGCTGGATGTTCTTATCGTGACACTGGCGCGCAAAGGTACGCCGTTCCCGGGCCGGGTGGCCGTCGACGCCGGCGAAATCACTACTGATCGTCGTCGCGCCTAATCGTCGAGCCCCGCGCCACTCCAGGCAGCGAAAAGCCGGGCGTAGTGGCCATCGGCCTCGATCAGCTCGGCGTGGCTGCCCACTTCCACCAACGCCCCGTCGCGGACGACCGCCACCCGGTCGGCGCGCTCTGCCGCCGTCAGGCGGTGAGCGACCACGACCACCGAACGCCCGGCGGCCAGGGCCTCCAGGGCGTCCTCGGTCTGGCGTTCGGTCCCGGGGTCGATGCTCGACGTGGCTTCGTCCATGATCAACACCGCCGGGTCGGTGAGCGCGGCCCGGGCCAGGCTGACGAGCTGACGTTCGCCGGCGGACAGGTGGGAACCTCGCTCCCCCACATCAGTCAGCTCGCCTTCGGGGAGGCTGTTGACCCAGCTGGTAAGGCCCAGCTTGGCGATAGCCGACCGGGCCTCGTCGTGGGTGGCCCCGGGACGGCCGATGGCGACGTTTTCCAGCACGGAGCCGCGGAACAGGAAGCCCTCCTGCGGCAGCACGACGATCCGCTCGCGGATGTGGGCCAGCATGGCCGTGCGCAGGTCGACCCCGCCGAACTGCACGGAGCCGGCCAGCGGGTCGTAAAGGCGCCCGGCCAACTTGGCCAGCGTCGACTTCCCACCACCGGTCGGACCGACCAGGGCCAGCTTCTCGCCCGCCTCGATGCGCAGGTCGACACCCTCGAGCACCCGGCGGGCCTCCAGCGTCTCGGCGTTGTCATCGAGGGTGGCGCCGTAGGCGAAATCGACCGCCCGCAGCTCGAGGGTCCCCTGTTCGGGCAGGGCGGCCGGGCGCTCGGGGTCCGTCATGGCCGGGTCCACATCGAGCAGGCGGTAGATCGTGGCCAGGGCCGCGCCCGATGACTGGAGCAGGTCGAACAGGGCCGAGAGGCTGGTTATGGCGTTGAACAGGTTGGCCAGGTACAGGACGAAGGCCGCCACTACACCCACGGTGGTGAGGTGGGCCTGGACCAGCAGGGCGCCGCCGACCAGGACGATGGCCGCCGACAGCACCCCGGAGGCCTCGATCTTGGGGAAGAACCGGGACGAGAGCCGCACGGTGGCCAGCTCGCCGTCGAGCTGGGTCTTGTTTACCTGCTTGAACCGCTCGATGGCGGCGTCTTCCTGGCGGAACGCCTGCACTACGCGCACCCCGGCCAGGTTTTCGTCGAGGGAGGCGAGGGCGTCGCCGATAAGGTCGCGCACCTTGGTGTACGCCCGCGTCGACGCCGTCCGGTAATGCGCGGCCGAAATGACCACAGGCACCAGGGAAAGCACCACCACGGCGCACAACAGGGGCGACATGACCACCAGCACGACCATGACGGCGATGAAAAGGCCGATGCTGGTGACAAAGCTCGACAGGCCGCTCTGGACCAGGCTCTCGAGCACGTCGATGTCGGCCGTCATCCGGGACAGCAGCTGGCCGGAGCTTTCCGTCTCGAAGAACGCCAGCGGCTGGGCCAGCATGTGGCTGAACACGCGCTTGCGCAAGTCGTTCAAGAACGACTCGCCGATGCCCGAGACCTGCAGGGTCTGCAGCCGGGTGAGGACGAAGTAGGCCGCGCTGGCCAGCAGGTACAGCACACCGCAGACAGTGACGATCGTCATCGATTGATGGGCGACCAGACCGTTGTTGATCATGTAGCCGACGATGGCCGGCCCGGCCAGCGTGGTGGCCAACCCGCCCAGAAGGACGAGCAGGGCAACGGCGATGCGGCGCCGGTACGGCCGGAGCGATTTAATCGTCGGCTTGAGGAACCCCCGGGCGCGCTCGTCTCTCCGGGATCGCCTTTTCCAGGGGCGGCGCTTGCTGTCCCTGCTGGCGCGGCTCACACCGGCACCTTCTCAGCCTCGGTTTCGGCCTCCCAGTCCTCCATGCCGAGGACCGACCGGTAGCGGGGCGACTCGGCGCACAGCCGGTCGTGGCTGCCTTCGGCCAGGACCCGGCCCTCGTCCACCAGGACCACCCGGTCGGCGGCAGAAATAGTGGCCGGCCGGTGGGAGATGATGATGGTCGTCTTGCCTGTCCTGGCCTCGGCCAGCGCCCGCACCACCTGCAGTTCGCGGGCGGCGTCGACGGCGGAGGTGGCGTCGTCGAGCACCAGGACGCGGGGGTCGGCCAACAAGGCGCGGGCCAGGGCGATGCGCTGGCGCTGGCCGCCGGAGAGGGACATCCCTCGCTCGCCGACCACGGTCTGGTACCCGAGCGGCAGCTCGTCGATGAACTCGTCGGCCTGGGCCAGGCGGGCCGCCCGGGCCAGGTCGGCATCGGTGGCCGAGGGCCGCCCGACGCGCAAGTTGGCGGCGATGGTGTCGTCGAAGAGGAAGCTGTCCTCGAACACGACCGCCACCGCTTCCCGCAGGGTAGACAGCCTGAGGTCCCGCACGTCCACGCCCTCCAAGTAGACCGAGCCCCGGCTGGTGTCGTAAAGGCGGGCCAGCAAAGAGAGCATGGTCGTCTTGCCCGACCCGGTGGCGCCGACGACGGCTATTACTTCTCCGCCGTCGATGTCGAGGTCGAAACCGTGCAGGGCCAGGCGCCTGTCTTCCGGGGCCGGGTCGGCCGTCGGGTAGGCAAAGCTGACATTCGAAAACTTGACCGTGCCCGGCCCTTTGGGGAGGGGGCGGGGCTCCACCGGTTCGGCGACCGCGGTCTGTCGTTTCATGATGGTGTCCAGCCGGTAGCAGGACACCACGGCCCGCTGGATCATGACGATGTAGGCCCCGATCGACTGCAGCGGGCCCTGAAGCATGGCCAGGTAGGCGTTGAAAGCAACGAGCATGCCCACGCTTAGTTCGTGGTGGATGACCAGGTAACCGCCCAACCAGTTGACGGCGGCCAGCTCGAGCATGGGCACCGTGTTGAGCGTCGGCAGGTAGCGCGCCCGGGTGGTGACGACCCGCATGGCCTCGACCCGGACCTCGTCGGCCGAGGCGCCGAGGCGGCGCTCCATGATCGGCTCGGCGCCGAAGCCTTTTACCGCCCTGACCCCGGAGATCGTCTCTTCGACCACGCCGGCCAGAGCACCGCGCTTGCGCTGCAGGTCCGTGATCGCCTCCCGGACCCGGCGGGAGAACCGCTGAGAAGTGACTGCTACCAGCGGCAACGCAATTATCGCCACAATGCCGAGCACGGGGCTGGTGACGAGCAGGATGATGGATACGCCGAGCGCCAGCGCGGCGTTGGCCACCCAGAAGGGAGCCGACGCCACGACGGCCTGTATCTGGAACAGGTCGCTCGTCACCCGGGAGAGCACCTGGCCCCGGTTGACATTGGAGTGGTAAGCGACGTCGAGTGTCAACAAGTGGTCGTGGAAGCCGCGCCGTAGCTCGGACTCCACATGGCGGGAGGCGACGCCGTTGTACCAGCGCCTGGCCCCCGACGAGAGGCCCTGGACGATGCCCAGTATGGCGATCACGGCGACGTACACCGCGAATCGGTGCCACTGGCGTGAGATCAGGCCTTCGTCTACTGCGTCGCCGAGCAAGATCGGGATAGAGCCGGCCGCAGCCGCGGCCGTCAGTGCCCAGAACACCGACAACCAGAGCACTTTCCAGTGGCCGGTCATAGCCCTGCGCATGAAGGCCCAGCCGTCCCGGGCCCTGCGCTTGCGCTCTAGCGCGTCATCCTGACCGTTGCCGCCGGCGTCAGTGGAGAACCCCTGGCTAGCGGCGGTCGCGGCGATATCACGTCTTTCCTTCATCGCGGGTCTCGCTTGCGACCATCCTCTCCAGGTCTCGCGCTTTCGGCTCCTCCCGTCCCCGGGCCGCGCGCAACCGGACAAGAACCAACGAGCTCCTCGGGCCGGTCGTCCCGCGTGCCAGAGAGACGACGGTTAACACCTTACGCTACAAACTCCCAATGGTTCAACGATTTACCAGACATGCTTGGCCACCCCTCCCCATCAACACCCGATATGGCCGCCAGGGCGACCGCCGCCGTCTCTCAGCGATTCCTCAGCTCGCGCTCAGGGCTTCTTGAACCACAGCCCCGATACTGGTCAGTGGAGAAAGGAGATGCTCTCGGGAACCTCCTCAATCAGCTGGCAGATTCCTCCTCGACTACCTCGGGCCAGCGCCGACAAGATTCCGAGAGACTAAATCTTTCCCCGCTATCCTCCCTGGAGCCGCCAAGAGTTCCCCCCCTCTCTCCGGCTCCCGAGCGGGGAATGGCCGTCTGCCTGCAGGTTTCTTATGCCGGCAGACGGCCCTTTCTCTTTTCTGACTTTTCCTCAATTGGCCCGACATGGGCCGAAGTGGGAGCTACGCAGGCTGGGCATACAAGAGGCGGGAATTTACCCGCCGGCAACATTGTGGTTGCACCGGCGAAACCGTGGGCCGGTAGAGTTGGTGAGTGCCGCGCAGGATGAGCGGCAGGCCCAGGGCAGCCCCCCTCAACCCTGGGTCGGGCCGGTCACGAGCCCTCGCCACCCCTTCCGGGGCTCGTGACCGGTTCCGAGCGGCGCCCGATATCCGGGGCTACCCCTTGTTTAGCCCAGAAAGGCCGGCGTGTCCGCGCGCCCCCGAGATACCGGAAATGGGCCCCTCCGCCGGGCTGAGATGAGCCGGCGCGGTGGCAAGGCCAGGCGGCGGGCCGGGCCGCTCCCTGCTGACCACCGGCGGCCGCGTAGCCCCGACTTACGCTCTAAGTGGCGCCGCACCCGGCGCATCGCGTTGGGCCGCCGGGCGGCCGGAGCGGTCGCCCGTGGGCACCTCTCCAGAGTGAGACCGTCCCGTTTTCGCCCGCGATCGGCGGGCCGGTCCCGAGCGGCCGGAGCGGTCCGTCTGCTCGCCAGCTGCGCTGCTGCCGGCCGCGCCTGCCCTCCATTGGAGGCCGGCAAGGGCCGAACGCCGGCGAATAGCGGGTGAACCCCCCCACGATATGTGCACGAGCGACCACGTAACGACACTAAATTCGCCGAACCAAGGGTCGCCGGCTCAGAAGGCACACGACTATTGCGCGCTGGTGTAACGGTAAGAGCAACTAGCGCGCAAAGGTAGCGCCATCTCATCCGCATCGAGCCTTAGTGGCGCCCGGAGGATTCGACGGGCCCGGCGGGCGCGGCGGGTGCCCCGACGCAAGGGCGGGGGCTACCTGGGAGTGCGATAATAAGAGCTGGACTCGTGAAGGGATTGAAGGCGACCAGCGTGCGGACCGTTTATACCGTGGTGGTCACGGCTGTAGCGGCCCTGGCCTTTCTTCTGTCTGGGGTGGCGAGCGCCCAGGCACCAGTGACGGTGCGCTTGCCTCTGGTGGAGTGCGTGACGGCGACCGGGACCACTGTGGGGCCGAAGCCGATGCCAGCTACCAAAGTGGTGAACGTGCCTTCCCAACTGGTCAACAAGATGGCTGTGTACAGTGACGACCAGGGAGACCTGTACCTCCTGGCACCGTTGGGCTGGGCCTGCCAGGCCAGCCTGGGCGCAGACGGCAACGACTCGATCGCCGTGTACCCCCCGGGTGAGGTAGGAACATCTCAGTTCGCGCTGGGCCACAACTGGCCGAAGTCGGCCCAGGCGGTGACCGGCGACCTGCTGCCCTCCTGCTACGCGTGCTTCGTGGGCCAGGCCTGTACCTTCTTCCCCGCCGCTGAGCACGACCTGGTTCAGGACTACGGTCAGCAACTATCTTGCACCCCCCTGCCGTCGGGCCAGGACGTCAGCCGCCTGAGCTCGAGTGTCATCGCCTTTGAGGACCCGGCCAACGTCCTGGGGACCGGTGAGCCGTCCGGCGGCGTCTACCCCGCATCTGGGGTCGTGACGTTCAAGGACCGCGTCCCGAGCGGGGCCTACGGGAGCGCCATGGAGACCTGTACCCTGCCGAAGACCGAGCACCTCATGTGTAATGCGGCGGTCCAGGCGTTTATCGCCGGGTGGGAACAGCGCACGGGGCCCTGAGGCAGCATTGCTAGGCGGCCAGCTGCCCCAGCGTCCCGCGTCGCCTGACGTCGACTCAGCCGGTCGCAGCTCGACACATACCACCCGGAGCGGCCCGGCCCCCCCCGGGGGCGAAGGGCCCTTGCTCAGCCCTGGCTCCCCGAGAACTCGGCCGCGGTGTACCTCCGCCAAACTTCCCGCGTCTCGGGCTGGGGCTCTTGCAGTGAGTGGATCCGCTGGCGGAGCACCATCTTCAGCCGGCGGTAGACGTCGTCGACCTTTGCCGGGCGACCTTCGCGTCCGAGCGCATGCATCCACAGTCGGAACAAGCCCTCGCGAGTCGGTTCTAGCTGCAGGCCTTTTTCCACGGCCCAGACGACGGCCTCGAGGTCGCCGAGGTCGAGGGCCATCTGGCCCAGGTCCTCTGCCGCGTCAACGACCTTGGCTGAGAACGTCATATCGAGGTGCTCGCTGGCGACCCACTCGAAGAACTGGCTCGACAGTGCTCCCCCAAACGGTTCTCCTCGGACCAGCTCCAATGCCTTGCGGAGGCTCGCTATTGCCTCCCCAGGGGACTGTTGCCGGGCGTTCGCCAGATATTTCTCAAACCGCTTCCAGTCCGAGGTCACATCGGACGCCAGCCGGTACCCCTGCGGCGAGTAAGCAATGCGTTCTTTGCCGCTGGCGCTGTAGCTGAGGACCGCTCTTGCCCGTGAGATTGCGTTCATGACGGTCTTTCGCTGCGGGCCGTTGAGATTGTCCTTCTCCGCGTCCAAAGGCCAGAGAGCACTGGTGATCTCGTCTGCCGTAATCGGGCGCTCGTGGGTTGCCATGTAGGCGAGAAGCGCCAGGGCCGCCATCCTTCGGGACGGCTCGAGGACGCTCATGTTGCCACCGACGATGTCGACGGGCCCAAGGACGCAAATCTCGACGTCGCCGCGTTCCGGGGGAAGCAAGTCCGGGTTGCGGAGGTGCTCACCGCCCGGCCGGTGTAAGCCACCGCTGCCGTTGCCTCGAGCATCCGCTAGCGGCTCCGCCGCCGACCCGGCGTCGCCGGGCTCGACTCCTCGTCCATTTCCCCCAATGTTCGAGGCCGTTCCCAACGCCTCTCCTAACAACGGTACCTCCTCGGCGACGCAGCCGGTCATGAACGTGAAGGACATCGGCCGGCCGGCCAGCTGACCCTCGAGGGTGCCCTGTCCGTCTTCCGAAACAACAAGCCTCCAACGGGCACCGTGGTAAGGGCCGGCGCCGGCAAGAGCGACCCCGCTCTGTTCCGGGACGGCGGCCTCGGCCAGGCATTGGAGCGCCGCCGCCGGCGCGCCGGCAAAAGCCAGCACGACATTTGGTAGGGCCTCACATGCCACCGCCCGGAGAGCAGAAATCGACAGCGAGCCGGCAAGCTCCTGTTGTGCCCCGGAAACAGTGTCTAATTTCTCGGCCAGGTCCAAGGCCTCGTCAGCGGCAACGTTTTCCACTCCCTGTAGGGGCTCCAGAGGCGAGTCCCCGAGGATATACAGCCCGGCCAGCATTTCGTCGGACCATGGTTGGCTCGAGAGCTCTAGGACCATGCGGCCCAGTACGCCCGTCACCACGCCTTTACTGCCCTCGACCGAAACCGAGCCGGCGTGCTCGAGATTGAGAAGCAACTCCCCATCCTTGGTCTCTCCGACGCTGACAAGGGCCGGCCACGCGGGCCATCGATCCTCGGCTAATGCCTCCAGTTCCTCCAATGTCACGTCAGGGTCGAGCACCAAGGTGCTGCCGTCGTGCGTTGGTGAGAACCACCCCAGCGAGCTGTTTACGCCGGGTGAAACAAAAACCTCGAGGCCGACCGCCCCAATCCGCACAAGGGCCAGGGAGGGCACGGCGATGGTCCCTTCCAGCGAGACCTCTTCAATGAGGCCACTCAAGTAACGGAGCGCCTGGTCGACCCAGCGGGTCTTTTCGGGGTCAGAGACGGCGCGGGCTCGTCGCTCGGCCGCCTCAACCTCCGTTCTGCTACGAGGTATTGGTCCATCCTTCGGCCTCGCATGGGCGAACCTCCGACGCGCTCGGTCGAGGCCCCAGACGACGCTGCCCCCTGTGATTGCACCGATAGTTGCGGCAAAGGCGAGACGGGCATCATCGCCGGCCTGCTGTTGGGAGTCGCGCTGTGCTTGATAAGGGCTGCCCTCGACTTCCTCCTGAGGATCGTGAGCGTTGCCGTCCGACTTGGTCGTAGTTGGAGGCGATGACGGGGAAGGGGCTGTTTTTGGTTGTCCGAGTGATCCAGGGGCCACGGACGCTGGATCCGGCGTTGTCCTAACTTCGCTCCCGTCAGTGACGGGTACTTCATCAGTCCTTTGCGTGACCGTGGTGGTTGGGCCAGTTGCCCTACTGCCGGACCTCTCCGTTGATGTCTCAGGCGCAGTCCTGGCGGATTGACGCCCGGCTGGGGGCGACGCCGCCGGCTTGGCTTCTTGTCTTGCTCCAAATAATGAGCCGGCCGCCGCAGCGGTACGAACCGACGGCTGCGCTGTCGCCCCAACGACACTCGGAGTGGGCGGGCGTGAAGTGGCTGACGTGGGCGACAAACCTCGCCCGGACGAGGGGCCCGAACGTATAACCGCGTCCTGGGCAGGCCGAGACGTCTCACCCACAACAATGGTCCCGACAGCGTCAGGCGGCATAACGAGAACCCATCCAACGTAAATCCAGTGGTCGTCCACCAGGGCCCGACCGTCAGGTTGGCGCCGGCCGTAGTTGAGCGCCTCGATCTCACTGTCCAGCCGCCAGTCACCCAGATGGCGCTCGGCCAGGACCGATAAACAGTCACCGGGTTGAACGACAACTACTTTCGTACCCTGGGGCAGTCCGGCGAAACCGTTCTGCGCGCTCGGGACCTCGCTCCGCGCCTCGACAGGAGCCGCCTGTGGCAGGTCGTGGTGCACCCGGCCGGGATGGGGAAAATGGCGGCCGATGGCCGTACTACTTACACGGGCTGGCGCGGACGTAAGCACATTGGTCGCCCGGTGCGCCGGTGCGGTCTGCTGCCGCTGACCGGCGTCGACCGACCGGACGACCATGCTGTTGTGCGGAAAGGGCGCTGCACTCGAAACCGCAGCTGCTGACCCAATCGACGACGCCGCTACCGAAGCCGCTGCCACGGAGTCCACCACCCGCCGGAGAACGGGGAGCGTGATAAGCCGGGACTTGGCCACGATGGCTCGTTTACCGCTTAGCGCAGCCACGGCGTAGAGCAACGTACTGAGCAACAACCAGCCTGAGATGGCCAAGCCCAACAGGCGGAACATGGCGGTGAGCGCAACCTGCGGGTTCGTGGCCTGCAACCATTTCCCGAAGTGCGAGAAATCGACGGTCCCCAACAGCGTCGACGCCCGCAAAAAGAAGGCGAAGGCCACAATCTCACAGGCGAGGACGCACAGGGCGTCTGAGTACCGGCGAAGCCTATTGCTTGACACCAAGCCCCCTTCCTCTGTCGGCGCTTGGCTGTTCGAGTGCAGGTACGGCTCGCCACATGCGAATACGGGAGCCACCATCCGGCATCCGTACTGCTTGGCCCCTTGCGACGAAGCCAAATGTGCCGTAGTAACATGCTAATTTCTCGTTGCTGGCATCCAGCACCAACGACCAACCCCTGTGGTCGGCCTCCTGGGCAAGGTCGCGCAGGAGCTCGCCACCTGCTCCGGGCCAGGTACTTGCGAGCGAATGTACGTAGACGTAGGGGCGCGCGGGCAAGAACGCCCTGAGGTCCGCTTGGGCGGCAAACGCACGTCCGGTTCGAACAGCCCGCGGTAGCAGCGAGACGATTATGCCGACCACAACGGTTACGCAAGCGTAGGGGGACAGTGCGCCGAGGCCGCAAATCAAGACCACCAGCCCGGCCACGGCCCCGCAGAGGCGCCACCGGCGAAGCCCGAGCATACAAACGGCTTGGCCGGAGGGGTGCTCGCGCCGCTCGTAAAATACTAGCGAAAGGAGCGCGGCCACCTGCGCTGGGAGTCGGATTATCCCTGGGTTGCGCTGAATAGTCCCAAACGCGCGAGCTTCAACCTCGGCCAGGTGCCAAAGTGAGTGAGTGTGTCGCTCTTTCGATTCCCTGCTCTTCTCGGTGCAGCGATCGCTTCCTGTTGCGTTTCGGGGCACTTTTTGCACGGAAGCGCGACGAGAAGACGCCATTGCACCGAGAACGGGCCGTACCACTGACATTTTCAATCCCCTGTGGTCTGCAGAAGTACTGACCGCACCTCTTGGACCACGTAGGGAGCGCTCGAGCCCGGCTGCTGATAGTCGCCAAGGCCTTCGGTTCCGGTGCCGCCGGGTCCGGCGTAGGTGAACGTGCCGGCGTACTCGATCGCCAGTGTCACGATATATGTGCCTTTGAAATGGTACGTATGCGTAGCGGAGGGATCGGCCTCGTCACCGGGTACAGGGCTGGTAGTGCTCGAACCGTCTCCAAAGTCCCACTGGAAAGCGACCGGCGTCGCCGTCGTCGTGACAACGTACCCGTCTATGGTCACCGTGATCGTCACCGGCCCGATACCGCCCGTCACCCAAAACCAGCTCGGTAACTGAGTGAGGCCGACGGTGGCCGGGTTGATGGCAAAGGCCGGCGTCGGCAACGGAACCTGAGCCCAGACCTCGGCCGGCGTGGGTGGGGGCGGCGGTGGCGCCCCCGGCTTGGGAACCGGCTGATGAGGGCACACTACGACTGGCGTGCCAATCGGCTTGCCGTTGGGTCCATACGCTTCTAGCGCGTACGCGAGATTAGGACCTGTCGGGTTGGGGCAGGTAATGTAGCCAAAATTGTTGTCTGCTGGCTTCCATGTAACTGCGCCGCTATCGTTCTGGGGGTTTCTCGGTTGACTAGAGGTTGCTGGTAGGGGGGAAGGAGCACAACTTACACCGGCGGCGACTGTAGGTCCAATATCGCCGAACATGCCGCACCCTCCGCCGTTACCACCTATAACGCCGGCCATGGCCGTTCCGAGCCACAGCTCTTGAACGAGCCAAAAGGC
>DATJUH010000295.1:0-5476 GCA_035502515.1 Acidimicrobiales bacterium | reverse complement strand
GGTACAGCCGGCCTGCACGTCGTCGCCAGTTACTCCAGCTCATAAAGAAGCCGTTCTCCTTAGGGAGTTCTGCCGGCGGGAGCCCAATTTGTCTTACTTTTGGGCTCCCGCACTGGGGAATGCGCCAAGGATCCTGGTGCTTTTGCGCACTGGGGAAAGGGGCACGGGTTTTGGGCATTGTGGAAACGGGCAAGGATCCTGGTGCTCCGCACCTCTGAAAGGGGCAAGGATCCCGGTGCTCCGCACCTCTGAAAGGGGCAAGGATCCCGCTGCTCCGCAGCTGGGAAAGGGGCAAGGATCCCGGTGCTCCGCACCTGGGAAAGGGGCAAGGATCCCGCTGCTCCGCAGCTGGGAAAGGGGCAAGGATCCCGCTGCTCCGCAGCTGGGAAAGGGGCAAGACCCCGGTGCTTGTGCGCGCTAGTGTCACGATAAGAGCACCTGGCGCGCAAAGGTAGGCGGGACGCCGGCGAGTCGGCTTCAACGGGAGGCCCAACCACGCCGAAAGGGAAGGGGGCGGCTACCAGACCGCCGGCGAGTCGGCTTCAACGGGAGGCCCCAACCACGCCGTTGCCGAAAGGGAAGGGGCGGTTGCCAGACCGCCGGCGAGTCGGCTTCAACGGGAGGGCTGAACAAGGCCGCTCCCCGAAACGAAAGGGGCGGTTGACGAACCCACCCTTATTGGCACTTCTTTCAGCTACGGCCTGGCTAAAGCTAAACCAGGCGACTCCCGAAATAGTCGGAAGCGGAAGCGCCTTGCAAGCCAGGTGGGCAGAAAAAGTAGCCACCGCCTACCGGGCTGATGTAGTCCACGAGAGGCTCACCGATGAGGCGCGTTTGTACTGTCTCGAACTGACGCTGGATGTCCTGCTGGTAACACGTGAAAATTAGGCCCTGATTGAGGTTGCCGTTGACGTCGAGCCCGAGGTCGTAGTTGTAGGCCCGGCGCAGTATCCGGCTGTCTGCTGTCGCCGGCGTGCGCGGGTTGGCCAGGCGGATGTGGGCTGTCAAAGGGATGATGTTGCCGGCCGGGTCAGCCGCATAGTCAGGAGGGGCGAACTCGCTGTTCGCGTCCAGGGGCGCCCCGGTGGCGCGCCGGCGGCCGATCATGTTTTCCTGCTCGTACAGAGAAACACGGTCCCAGAACTCGACCAGCATCCGGATAATACGCACGACCTGGTAAGTGCCACCGACCGTCCAGGCGGGTTCCGGGGCGCCGGACCGTACCCAGACCAGCCGGCTCATCTGCTTCTCGTTGGCCGTGTCCGGGTTGGCGATGCCATCTTTGAACCCGAGCAGGTTACGGGGCGTCCCCGACGGCCGCGGCGGGCTTTTGAACCCGTCCATGCGCCACCGCGGCTGCATCCCGCCCCTGGTGTGCTTGGTGATGTCTCTCAGCGCGTGCACGACCGTGTCCGCGTCCTGGGCCAATATCTGGATGCTGAGGTCGCCCTGGCTCAGAGCCGGGTCCAGGTTGTCGTTCGGGAAACTCTGCATCGTATAGAGCCGGGCCGGCTGCTGGGCCTTGAGCCCGAAACGGTCGTCGAAGAGGCTGGCCCCCATCCCGAGGATGAAGGCGACACTGCGGGCCGGTACTACCGGCCCCAGGATGCCGTTGTCGTCCGTCGGCGCCGCCGGTCCGTCGAAGGGTGGGGTGCCGCCGGCGTACAAGATGCGCATCCGGGCCGTGATGGTCTGAAGCAGATCCTGCAGCTCTGGGCGCGACGCGGCTATCACGTCGAAAGCGACGACGGACGTGGCCGGGGCGGGTTCGCTCAAGAGGGCAAGTTGGTGCGGGCCTTCGAAGGACGCCAGTTGTGCCCGCTCGGCAGTGACCTTTGAGGCCCCGTCGGCGAAGGCCGGGCCGTCCGTACCCCCCGTCCCCGAACCGGCCGTCCCAGGATTGGCCGTCCCTGAACCGGGCGTCCCCGAATTGGCGGAGGCGGCCGCCCGGGACAGGCCGCCCAGCGCGCCGGTGGCGGCCGCCACCGTCCCCGTCAGCGCGCCAAGGTGGAGCAGGCGCCGGCGCGACAACCGCGTGTCCGCCCCCGGCGAGGCCGGCGAGGGTACGTCGGCGGCTGGCGAGGCGGCCGAGGCCCCCGAGGGGTGGGCGGGGCCGGTGGAGCCCGGTGCGCCGGTGGAGCCCGGTGCGCCGGTGGAGCCAGATGCGGCTGCGGAGCCCGGTGCGCCCGTGGAGCCAGATGCGCCGGTGGAGCCAGGTGCGCCGGTGGAGCCAGGTGCGCCGGTGGAGCCCGGTGCGGCTGAAGGCACCTGTTCCGGCGGGTGCTCCGGCTCCGGCTTGTCTTTGCTCAAGATTGGTCACCTGTCGCTGGGAGGATCGGGAGTTCGAGCAGATCGGGCACGACCGAAAGCTGTTCCAGCAAACTGCCGAGCTCTCCGTCGAGGTCCTCACGCTCGGGCCGAGTCAGAGACTGGACCGGCGTCCAGGCCCCGTCCGGGTGTTCGTAAGACTTGAAGGCCGCCGCCATCTTTTCCAGGCCCTGACGGAGGGAAGCCGGCAGGCCCGGTTCGCCCTGCTGGAGTAGGGGAGTGATGGCCGCCAGTGCCAGCTGGGTCCCCTGTACGTTCGCCCAGGCGGTAGCCAGGTTGGTGTTGCTGCCCTCGTCCGTCTCGCCTGTCAGTTCGAACTGGAGCGTATTCTCGAGGATCTCGTGCGTCCGCAGCGACAGGTCGTTGGCCGGCATCAGCATCTGCGGGAACTGCTTGACGAGCCCGTGGACGGCGTGGTCGAGGGCGGTGGCCACGGGCACGAGCTGGCTATCGGGTTGGCCGTGCCACAGTCCGTACTCCAGGCGGAGGAACCCCTTGAAGTTCGGGCTGTTTACGCCACCCACCAGGCCGAGGGGCCGGCCATTGATCTCGTCGTTGAAGTTCCCGAAGGTGTCATAAGCGGCGCCGAGACGCGAGTAGTCGAGGTGGGCCGGCAACCACAATTGGCGCGCCCTGGCCAGGTCGTCGTGGTCGACGGCGGCCTCGAGGGCACCCGTCGCCACAGCCAGACGGTCCATCCACGGGGTAAGGCTGTTGCGGTAAGCGAGCGTCGCCAATTGGATCTGGTCGGAAGTCACCTGGACGTAGGGGTGCGCTCCCGTCACCCGGGGGCCGCCGACCCGTTCGACACGCGACGTCAGTGTGGCCCCGGAAAAAGACTCGCACTGGAATGAGTAGTCGCCCGGAGGCAAAAGGGCATCCATCTGGTCCTCGGTCCCGGGCGCCAGCATCTCGATGTCGCCATACACGAGAACCTGGTTCGCGCCAACGAGGTCGATGCCGTAGATGGTGTTCTTTGAGGTGTTCTTCACTGTGAAGACGGTGAGGCCGGAGCGTGGCGCCGACCAACCCGGGGCACACGCCGTGGCCGAGACGGTAACCGCGGCCGGGCCGTGCCCACCGGCCCGCCGGCCGAAGGCTAGGTAGCCGCTTACCGCCAGCGCCGCCGCCACCGCCAGCGCGGCCACCACGGCGGCCGCCACCCGCCATGGCGTCACCATGGAGCGCCGCCTGCGCCTCCGTCGCCGGTTCATGCTCTCTCTTTGCTCATGACGGTATTTGTAGCTCATGAGCTTGGCCCCTCGTTTTGCTCGTCAAGCCGGCCGTCGCCCTGGACAAGGTGATGGCCGGGTCATCCCGGCCCGTGCCCGTCGCTCCGGCCACCCCAATGCGTAACTACCCCCAGTGCGTAACTACTACCGTGGCCCAGCAGCGAGCCGGTCGGCCGGCCCGCCGCTGCCCATTGCTGCGAACAGAGACTACGAGGTGTAGGTGTACTCGCCGGCGTCGTTCACGGCGGCGGTGTTCCCCACCCTTACCGTGATCGGCACCTGTAGGCCCACGCTTTCCCTCGGCGCGATGGCGGTGCAGGTTGTCGCCGGGGCCGAAAGCGTCGTCGAGGCCGAGCAACTAACTCCAAGTGCCGGCCTGTTACCGAAGAACACCCTGGTTACCCCGGTGACCGTGGAGAAGTTCATACCGCTTATGGTCACGCTGGTGCCGTCCGGTCCCGAGGCCGGGGAGATGGTCCCCTCGACCGGGTAGCTGGGTTCGCCCGTGGACGGGTCGAGGAACAGCGGCGGGGCCAGCTCGCTCCGGGTGGCGTTGAAGTTGAAGAGGTCGGTCAGGTTATTTGAGATGTTGGCGAACGACCCGGGGATCTCGCCCAGGCCCCAGTTGTCCTCGATGAACGTAAGGATCGACGACTGAGTCGTCTCGACGTGGCTCACGTAGTTTTGCTTGGCCCAGGGCGAGATGACTACGAGCGGCAGGCGAGGCCCAAATCCACACCGGCCTTGTTGGTTGTAGAGAGGGACGGTCGTCTGGCCGGCGGCTATGGTCCCGCACGCATCTTTACCGGTGAGGGAGTCGGCGGTGGTGGCCGACGGGTTGCTGACGCCGCTGTACACGTGGTCGTACCAGCCGTCGGAGTCGTCGTAGGTAATGAAGATGGCCGTGCTGTCCCACGTGGGCAGCTGCTCGATCGAGTTGACCTCGCTCACGATCCAATTTTGCTCGTCGATCGGGTCGGATGTGGCCGGGTGCCCGGTTTCGTACACCGGCGCCTTCAAGTAGCTGACGGCGGGAAAGTGGCTGGGCGACAGAGTCCCGCTGTGGATACCCGAGACGAGCTGGTTGAACCACGAGACGTCGTAGTTGTGGTTCGCCGTGTCGAATTCGCCCGAGGTGGCGGTGTCCGTCCCGACGACGTTGAGCGACGTCGGGGCCAGGTGGTGCGGGTTGGCCGTCGAGGCATAGAACATGAACCCGTCGTAGTGAGCCGAGTAGTCGCTGTCGACACCGTAAGGGTGGGCGCCCGCCGTGCCGGTCCCGCCGACGGCTGCACCAACGTTGTGGGCGGAGGTACACGTGACCTTGTCGGGGTTGTTGAGCGGGTCGTAAGTGGACGCCGTCGAAACAGGTCCGTCATAGGCTGTCGTCGGCGCGAAGCCACCCTGGAACCAGCCCCAGCTGAGGTCCTTCGAGTTCAACTGGTTGCCGATGTTCTCTCCGCTAAGGGCGGCCGTCGTACTGGGCGCGCAGTCGTCCCAGTAGGGCGAAGCGTCACCGATCAACGAGTAACCCCCATTGGTCCCCTGGACGGCGTCACCGTTGGTGAGTGTGCTGCCGCCTACGTGAGACGCGTCGATACCACCGGTATCGCCCGAGGTGACGTTCAGCGCGCCCTCGGTCGAAGGGCCGAATGTCGAACCGTAGTTGTTGTCGCTCATGGCGAAATGCTGGGCGTAATTCCACTCAGCCGTGACCGTGTTGCCGTCGTAATAATCCAGCACCGTCCCGGACACGCAAGGCTGGCCTGTGGGGCTGGTGCCGCCCACGGTCGCCGTCCCGTCAGTCGCTGTGAACATGTCCATTTTCCCACCGTCGAAGGCGTTTTGCTCCGGCGTGTAGTCGTGGTTCTGGTCGCAGGTGAGGACGTCGTTCACATTCGTGGGGTCGAGACGGG
>DATJUH010000294.1:0-8235 GCA_035502515.1 Acidimicrobiales bacterium | reverse complement strand
AAGGTGGTCGTCCTTTCCCAGAGCGGCGACTGGAGCCGGGTCGAAATCCCGAGCCAAACGGGGAACCACTTCCCCAACGGGGTCATCGGCTGGGTCCCGAGCGCGCAGCTGAGCCTGGTGGGGCCTCCTGACGCTACCCGTGCCGTGGTCGTGTCGGTCCCTTCCACGTGGCTGTATACCGAGTCGGACGGCGTCGTCGGCCGCCGGGAGCTGCTCCTCACTTACGACACGGAGCTGCCGGCGGTGTCGATCGGGCCGGCGTATGCCGTCGTCGGCCTTCCGGGAGGCGGTGAGGGCGCGATTGCCCGCGCCGCCGTGGCGCCGGTCCACACCCAGGCTGTACCGGGGAGCGCCATCGTGGCCCAGGCCCGCCTTTTCCTCGGGCTCCCCTACCTGTGGGGCGGGACCAGCGGCTTCGGTTACGACTGCTCGGGCCTCGTTTATTCAGTCTTTGACCGCTATGGCATCGTTTTGCCTCGCGATGCCGCCGACCAGAAGCGGGCCACCATCCCCATCCCTCTACGCCAGGCCCGTCCCGGCGACCTCCTTTTCTTCGCCGGGCCGCATGGGACAGGTGAGGTCGGCCACGTCGGCATTTATGCGGGTGACGGGCTGATGATCGACTCGCCGTACACGGGGGCGTCCGTGGAGGAGATACCTATGACTTCTTCGCCCGCCTGGCCTGATTTCGCCGGCGCCGGCCGGGTTAGAGGAGTCGGCACCGGCCCGGACGCGGCTGAAAGTTGACGCCCAAGGAGGCCCGCCGGCGGTTTGCGTCAGCGCGTCTCGCTCACCTCGCCACCTCGGACGCACACAACCGGCCCCACGTGGTCCCGGTCGTGTTCGCCGTCGAGGCCGACACTGTTTACAGTGCGGTCGACCATAAACCGAAGCGCACCACCCAGCTGCGGCGGTTGGCGAACATCGCCGAAAACCCCGCCGTCGCCCTGCTGGTCGACTACTACGACGACGATGATTGGGACCGGCTGTGGTGGGCCCGGGCCGAAGGGACGGGCAGGCTGGTCGTCCCCGGGTCGGAAGAGCACCGCCTCGCCCTCTCCAGACTGAAAAGCCGTTATGTGGCCTACCAAGACCAGCCCCCAACGGGCTCCGTGGTGGCGGTCGACGTGGGCCGATGGTCGGGATGGAGCGCGAGCGCCAACCCGGCCGGCAACGAACTGTGACGCCGGCTATTACAACTGGCCTCGGCGGCTACCGGCCCGGCCGGCTACCAACTGTGACGCCGGCTACGACAACTGGCCATGGCAGTAGCCCTCGTTGACCAAGAACGTCTTCAACTGCGCCGGGAAGGGTTCTTTGTTATTGAACGACTGTTGCTCCGCGGCGGCCAGTTTTCCTTCTGTTTGCAGCACCTCGAGCGTTCGCCACATCTGGGCGCCCTGGTCCAGTTCGCACTTGTCCGCCGCCCATTCGGCCAACGGACCTTCGACCAAGCCGGCGTTCGCGGCGGAGCGCATCGACTGGACCGCGGTGGCCCAGGCGCCGGCGGCTTCGGCGCTGATCAGGGCCGGGTACCTCAGGGTTACGTCCACCAACCGCCCATTGGCCACCGTGAACAACCGAGTTGGCGCCGGCGTGCAGGCGTAACAGCCAAATGTATATGGGAAAGCTCCGTCAGAGCTTTCGAGCACCACGACCGCTCCGATCTTCCTGGGCTCGAAGCCCCCGTTTGGGTTCCAGTGCAAGCCCTTTCCGACTCCGGGTTTGGTCAAGTCCACCACGGCCCGATAGCCACCACCTGAGAATTGGTAAAGAGTCGGCCCGTAGCAACAGTGCGCCCCGCCCCAATAACCCTCGGCCAGCACGTCAGGCGGAGACGCCGATGCGCCGGGAGCGAACTGGACGGCGCAGAGCCCACCCAGCTCGAAGTACTGGTCCTTAGGGTTGGCGGGTGCCGGCACATCCCACGCCTGGGTCGTCTTGGTGACGTCTAGGGCCCCCGGGTACGAGAACAACCCTGTGGCCATGCGGGCCTCTTTGGCTCTGTATTCCACTACAAAGCCGGCGAAACTCAGTGTGAGAGCCTCGGGTTTCCCCGCATGGGCGGTGGTCAGGCTCGTCTGGGGTAGGCACTTATAGCCCGGATCCCGCACTGGTGCTGCCGCATTTGGCGAGAGCGCGGCGTGGACGGGCCCGGGTGCCCCCAAGGTGGCCGGCACCGGACCACAAATCAGGAGCGAAACCAGGGCGGCGCACTTTCGGAACATGGTCGTTGACGAACTGTACCTTTCCCGGGCCCGGTCAAACACCGCGGCCAAAAGGCAACGACCAGGTGAGGGCTTCTTTTTGTTGGCCGTAAAGCGGCCGCAGGTAGAGCTTGGCCGCCCCGGCCGCTCTTTCGAGTTCCGCGGCGGCTTCTTCCAGGGCAGGTTTGTCTTCCGCCGATACCGTCACGTAGCCGGCCAACTCGAAGGCGCCACGGCCGTCGGCCAGCTCGGTCTCCCTGCCTTCCAGCGCCTCGGACTGGCGGCGCTGGCGTGCCGTCGGCAGGAAACCGCCTTGCGCCCGCAGCTGTGCGTCGGCGGCGTGCGCCGTGCGCGACGACTCGGTCTCCCGGGCCGCCTTTTCGGGCGGCACCGGGGCCATTGCCACCGAGAACGACCGTCTGGCCGTCCCGACGAGCAAAGGGCTGAGAAAATCGGGGCCGACCCGGCTGCGGGGCCATTCCGCCACCCAGTACGTCCTGTGCCATGCCCCTTCGATGCGCACCTCCGACCAACGCTCTTCTATAGCCAGCGGCCACGGGAAGGCACCGATGCTTTGGCTGAGGCCGGGGACGACGAAGTTCCCGAGCGCGGTCGCCACAGCGGCCGCGTCGAGAACGCCCTCGCAGACAAACCCCGTACTTCGCATCTGGGCCCGGAGGGCACGGACTTCGTTGCGCAGTGTTTCGGCCCCCTCGGCCGTCGGATGGCCGCCGCGGCGCTGGCTGCGGCACTTTACGGACACCACCAAAAGCGTCTCGTGGCACCACGCCCTCTGCCCGGCTCGCTCGAGCAGCGCCACCTGCCCCTCGAACCCGGGACTACCGGGGTCGCCGGAAGAACGCAGGTGGGCCAACAGCGCTCTACTGTCACCTGATAACGCCCGTTGGCACCATTGGAGGCGGACCAATGAACTGCGTTGAGCCGAGACGGATTCGAGCACGCCGGCCCACGCGGCCAAACGGTGGTCCTTCTCCCTCTCGTCGAGCAAGCAAAAAGAACCGCCCCTGGCCCTCAACAGGGCTGCCGCGGTGCCGGACCTCTCGTCGAGGAGGGCGCCGACGGCCGGCTGGCCGTTCAGTGCCGGCAGCTGGCAGAGGTATACACCTGACGCGAATGTCCTTGCCGGCAGGCGCAAAGCGGGCGCCGGTGACAGTGCAGGCGGTGGTTCCGCCGTCACCCGGCGGCGCGACCCGAAAGAGGCAGCCACGCCCAGCCACTGCGGGGGCGGACGCCCGGCTACCGGCCGGCAAAGCAAGCCGCCTGAGGCTAGGGCGCTCGCGGCAGCCACGAAACCGCCCGGATTGGGCCACGTTTTGGCCAGAGCGATGGCCACCAGCAGAGCTACGACCAGCACCGCCAGTTGACCGGGCCCGAGGCCCATCAACACGCCGCGCCGGTCTAACGGCTCGAACCGGTAGGAGACGTCTTCACGCACGGCTGGCCGCCCTTTCTCGCTCTGCTGTTACGACGTCCGGATCCCCGGCCGGGCCGTAAGGATTGAGTTCTGGACCGTCGTCCGCCCCGCCGACCTGCGCCATCATTTGCCCGGCTCCAGCCGGCAACCCTTTACCCTCGTCCACAGCTTGGGGGCCGACAACCTGCGAAGCAGCCCGGGTTTGGGCCATGTAAGCGAGACCGCGCTGGACCGTCTGCTCGGCCGCCCGGAGCGGCTGGCGAGAGAGGCCGTCGAGGTGGGCGATGGCCGGAGCTCCCACCATCGGCACGAGCTTCAGGAGGGCGTACGGAGCAAAGGCGGCGATCAGCAAGATGGCGAGGCCACTTACAGCCGTGCTCGGGTCGCTCACGTCCACCACGGCGCCGGCGCCGAGGCAAAGGGCGCCGATTATCACAGGCTTCATCAGCAGCAACGCCACCAGGACCTCGATCAGCCGTTTGGCCCAGTGCGCGGTGGCCGGCCAGACCAGCCCGGCGAGCGCCAGAGGCATAAAAAAGACCGCCAGTTCAATCGCGGCCGCACGGACGATTAATTCGAGCCAAATGGCCAGACACCCGGCAATTATGAGCAAGCTGAGGAGCAGGCTCAATGCGCCTTCGTTAATGGTCGACGCTATCCCGATGGTCATCGCTTTAACGAGTATGGGCCCCAGGTCGGGCATGACCTCGTATTGGATGGCAGTCGAGATGTCGTCTGTTATGTCGAGCCCGATATTCGTAAGTTGGACAACGGCGTAACCGGCCAGCATCGAAAGCGGCAAATAGATACCCCAAGCTCGGCCGAGGCGCCTCATGTCCTGCCGGAGTACGGCACCGATCGTCGCCGCGAAAAGCAACGGGGCGACAACGAGCCCTTCCACGCTGAACATGTTCCTCGTAACCGAGCTCAGCCAGGTTTTCTGACCTAGGTCGACTGTCGTCGTGCCGATGATCGGCCCGCCAATTACGTCTTTTACGACTAATTCGGCCCCATCCGCTCCCCAATTCACGAGCGCGGAGAACAAGGCGTTTACGCCAATAGAAATCGGCAAACTGAAAAGTGACATCAGTGCAGGTTCACGCCGGCACTGAAGAAAAAGCTGATGAGTTCGGAGGAGGCCCCGATCAGCAAAGCCGCCGCCACCGACACTATTACGCCCTTACGGCCATTATATGACTGCTGGTAATTGTGGGAGAAGTGGCCAAATGCCCACATCACCCCCCCGATGACCACTCCGACAAGGGCGGCCAGTAGCGCCCAGTGCCCAAGGGCGCTGGCCAGGTCTGTAAGCGTCCCTTCTCCCGGGAGGCCCGAACCGTCGGCCGGGTTGACGTTTAGGCCGGTGCTGTTGCCCGTCGTGTTGGTCGTACTGCTGGCGGCAAGCAAAAAGAGCGCATACATGGGGGCTCCTTCAAGGCTCGTTGACGGCTCGATGACTGTGGAGGCGCATAGCGCCGAGAGGCTGGCATGAGCCAACGAATCCTCGTACCGCTCAATGTCTCGATGTCTCGATGTCTCGATGTCTCGATGTCTCGATGTCTCAGTGCCCCCATTGCCCGATGCGGCTCGAGCCAAGAAGGCCTTTCATATCTTTCCATAGCTGTTGTAGCCTTTCAACTATGCTGGTCATTAACTCGGCATCGGCGACTGGCGTCGCCTATTGGCAGCGCTCAGCCCTACACAGCTGCTGGCTCGGGCAGGGCGCCACCCTTCTGGGCCTGACAGGCGAGGTCGACCCGGCCGATTTGCGCTCCGTGATGCTGGGCCAACGACCGAGGTCGGCGTACGTGGGGACAAGCCCGCTGACCTCACGGCCGGGCTTGCGCCGGCGCCATGGCTGGGACCTCATCTTCGCCGCGCCGAAGTCGGTCTCCCTATTAACTGAGGCGGGCTCGCACACGGCCGCGTTGGAGCTGCGGCAGGCCTACCGGCGAGCCGTGACCGACGCTGTCGCGACGCTGGAGGGACGGGCTGCCTGGTTGCGTGCCGGCGGGGCCCAGGTGCCGGCAGACGGCGTGGTGGCCGCCGCCTTCGAGCATGTGGCCAACGACGCCGGGCATCCTCACCTGCACACCCATGTCGTTCTGGCCAATCTCGGCGCTATCGGGGACGGCCGCTGGGGCTGCCTCGTCGGCAACGAGCTGTGGCGCTGGCGGGAGGGCATTGGAGCCGGCTTTCACCTCGCGCTGCGGTCGCACCTGACTGAAGCCGGTTTCGGGTTCAGGTGGGCCATATCTGAGGGCGGGGCCGGCGAGATCACCTCGGTGCCGGTCGAAGCGCGTTCGGCAGCCAGTTCCCGGTCGAGGGGTTTGCGAGCGGAAGCCCGGTCGTTCGGGTCAGGGTCGGCGGCATCGGAACGGCGTGCCCAGGCCAGGACCCGCTATGCCAGTCGAAGTACCCGTCAGGGCAGCCCGGGTTGGGGCCCGGCACAGGCGGAGCAGGTATTGCGCCGAGCCCTGGGAGAGCCGGCGCCGCCTTCTCCACCGCCCGTGCCGGCGCCTGTCGCCGCCGCATTGGCCGCCAGAGGGTCAACGTTCGGCGAAGCAGATGTGCTCGTGGCGCTGGCAGAAACAACGCCTGCCGGCCTCGACCTGCAGCAGGCGGCCGACTGGGCACGGAGCTGGTGCCGGGCCAACCGCCCTATCCAGGGCGTGGGCGGGCCGGCCGGCCCGGCGACGGCGACGACGGCGGCGACGGCGACGGCACCGGGGATGGCGACGGCGAAAAAGTGGACGACATCGCTCGCCGACCGCCTCGACCAGAGAGTCGTCGAGCTGGCCGCCGAAGCCCGCTTCACCCGCACGGGCCAGGTAATGCCGGATCTCGCCGCCAGCGAGTTGGCCGGCCTGGGGACGCCGCCGGGGGTGGCGTCGGAAGCGATGCGGCTGGCGTGTGGCCCCGACGGGGTTGCCATCGTCCCAAAAGGTCCATGGCTGGCTCAGGCGGCCTGTATCGACGCCGCCCGGGCAGTGTGGCAGGCGGCGGGCATGACGGTGCACCTGGCTTGCCCGTCGGAGTTGTCGGCCCGACGGTGGCGGGCAATTACGTCCCTGCACGAGAGGAGCATTATTTCCGCCGGGCTGAGCAGTGCCTCCCGTGAAGACCGCCGCGACCGCGTGCTGGTAGTCGATGCGGCTGATCACCTGAGCCCGACGAACCTGGTCCGGCTGCTCGAAGGCGCAGGGGAAAACAGGACGCGACTTGTCCTCGTGCTCGGAGGCACGGTCCCCGGCAATGGCCCGAGCCTGGCCCGTTCCCTTGACGAACTGGCCGAAGAGCGTCTCGCCACCGGTATCGGGCATCTGCCGCCGGCCTGGTCGACCTCTTTCGGGTGGGCCGCCAACGCGGCAGTGTCATTGCCCGGCATCGCCGTACACGGCTCACTCACTGGCTCTGACGCCATGGCACAGGTTGTTCAAGCGTGGGCGGGCGAGGTCGGTCTCCGGACCGGAACGGGTATAGCCGGGCCCTCGGCACCACCAGGCGGCGCCGAGGCCTGGGCCGTACCCGCTGGGGCCGTGACCGAGGCCGGGACCGCGGGAGTGCCTGGCGGAGCCCCGTGGCATCCCGTACCCGGCGCGGACCGGTGGCATCCCATACCCGGCGCGGACCGGTGGCATCCCGTGCCCGGCACGGACCGGCCCGGTGTCGTGCCCCCGCTCATGGTCGCCTTCGGACCGGCCGAGGCGGAGGCCCTCAACCTGGCTGCCCGTACCCTGTGGCTCGGGCTCCATTCTGATACGGCCGGGGGACAACACGCCGGCCCGCCCCGGTTGCTTACCGTAAGGGGGACTGAGGCACGGGCCGAGTTGGCGCTCGGCGAGCGTCGCTATGCGGTGGGCGACCGCGTGGTCGCGCTTCGCCGGATTGGCGGCGTCAAGAGTGCGACGTTCGGGTCGGTGGTGTCGCTCGGTGAACGCTCGCTCATGGTCGATTGGGAGGGACCTGAAAGCAGGTGGCGGGGCGAAGTTGGCCCGGAGCACTCCGGGGCGCTGGGTTACGGTTACGCCACGACCGTCCCCTACCTGAGGTCCTCCGATGAGGGGAGGCAGGGCCTACTGGTCCTCGGAGATCCGCTCGAGCTGGCCGCCCGTTCGGAACGGGCCCTCGGAGCCTGGGTGACAGTGGCGGGGCCGGGGTGGCCGGCTTTCGGCCCGAGCGGAACGGCGGCCCGGCGCCGGGCCGCGGTGAGCGAACTGGCCACCAACTGGCCGGACAGGGAGATGCTGGAACTCGCCGGCCCACGGCCACTGGGTCTCGCCGGGCGCCGGCGCTGGGCCGAGATCGTAGTTTCGTGTGCCCTGAGGCGAGAGCTGGGGCTGAGCAGCGCCGGGGCCCTTCACCGGGATCCAGCTGAGCTGGGAGTCGCAGATCTGGGCGGGGCCGATCTGAGGGAGGCGCTCCGGCGCCGCAATGCGGAGCTGCCCCGCACCGCTCCCGGACCGAGCCGGGACGGACCGAGCCGGGACGGACCGAGCCGGGCCGGACCGAGCGCGGCCGGACCGAGCGCGGCCGGACCGAGCGCGGCCGGACCGAGCGCGGCCGGACCGAGGCGACGATCGCTTGCCTGGC
>DATJUH010000293.1:0-8141 GCA_035502515.1 Acidimicrobiales bacterium | reverse complement strand
GCCGATGGCGAGACGGGTGCCAATGCCGAAACGGGTGCCAATGCCGAAACGGGTGCCAATGCCGAAACGGGTGCCAATGCCGAAACGGGTGCCAATGCCGAGACGGGCGCCAGTGGCGAGACGGGCGCCAGTGGCGAGACGGGCGGCGGAGGGCCGGAGCTGGACCCAGGCGGGCCCGCCGGTACGGGAAGTTCGGAAGGCAGCGGCGAAAACGAGGCACCCGGAGACGAACTGGCCCCCGACGAACGGGTCCGAGACGAACGGGCCGGAGACGAAGGGGACGGCAACGGGCACAACGGGAAGGCGGTCGGTCCCGATACCAGTTGGAAAGAGTGGTGGGCGGCCAGTGGCCGCCGCCGGCCCGAGCGCAGCGTCAACCCGAGGTCGGCCGGCTCCAGCCGGGCTCGCCTCCACGTCCCTCAGCGGGGCGAGAAAAAAGCGTTGCTCGAGATGGTCTCGAAGAACGCCGGGGAAGAGCTGATGAGGCACAGGTTGAAGCGTTCCACGGACCACAATGCGCGAGCGCGTGCCCTCAACGCTTTACAGGACGCCCTCGACCTGCCGGAGGCGCCACTGCGGATCGAGTGTTACGACATGAGCCACCTCCAGGGGACGGACTACGTCGGTTCGATGGTCGTCATGGAGGACGGCCTGCCGAGACCGAGCGAGTACAAGCGCTTCAAAGTCCGCAACGTGCCTGGCAACGACGACTATGCGGCCATGGAGGAGGTCCTGACCCGCCGTCTCAAGGCCTACCTCGAAGAAAGGGAGCTCCCCGTCGGGGAACGCAAACGCCATTTCTCCTACCCGCCTCAACTGCTCCTGGTGGACGGGGGCAAAGGCCAGCTCAATGTGGCCATACGGGTCCTGGAAGACCTAGGGCTCGACGACGAGATCCCGGTGGCGGCGTTGGCGAAACAGTTCGAGGAGGTGTACCTGCCGGGGATGGCGGACCCGCTCCGCATACCGCGTGGTTCGGAGGCCCTGTACCTCCTGCAGCAGGTGCGGGACGAGGCGCACCGGTTTGCCATTACCTACCACCGCAAACTGCGGGACAAGCGGATGACCACTTCCGCCCTCGACGGGGTGGCAGGGTTGGGGCCGGCCCGGCGCAAGCGGCTGCTACGCGAAGTCGGAGGTGTCAAGGCAGTGCGGGATGCACCCAGGGAAAGGCTGGAGGCGTTGCCCTGGCTGCCCCAGCGGGTGGTGGATGCGCTCTGGGAAAAGCTGCACGGGCCCGGTCTCGATGGCCTCGGCTCGGCTTCGGGCAGGAGGGCACGGGCCCGGGACGTGCCGGCCGAAGAGGACGGGGGTGGAGAGTACCTGGCCGGAGACGTGAGGATGGCGGACGTGAGCACAGCAGACATCGTCCAGGACCGGGCCGGCGAGATGGCACCGCTGTGAGCGGGCCGCCTCTACCGCTGGACCCGGACCAGCCTCTCCCCGCCGAGGCCGAGCAGCTCTGGGAAGTCAACGCCGCCTGGTGGCAGGAGTGTTTCACGGAGGGGGCCGATCCCGAGTACCGGGAGCAGATAGTCCCGCTCCTGAGGGGTCTGCTGTCTACCGCGGGGCCGGCGACGGTGCTCGACATTGGCTGTGGCGAGGGCCAGCTGTCCCGGGTGGCCGCCGCCTTACCCGGCTTGCGCCGCGTAACGGGCGTCGACCCGACAAGGTCACAACTCGAGGCGGCCATCCGGCGCCAGGTTGAGCGGCCGGCGGGCGAGGCGAGCGTTGACGACGATGGGCCGGGGGCCGTCGGGCCCGGGGCGGCCGGGTCGGGGGACGGTGGACAGGGCCCGGCCAAAACCGGCCCCGCCAAAACCGGCCCGGCCAAAACCGGCCCCGCCGGCATTGGCTACGCCAGGGCCACCGCGACGGCGCTCCCTTTTCCCGACGAGACCTTTGACGCCGCTTTCGCCTGCCTGGTGTTCGAGCACATAGAGGGGACCGTCGGCGCCATCGCGGAGGTGGGCCGGGTGGTGCGGCCGGGCGGCACGTTCGTGTTGTTCATGAACCACCCCCTGCTGCAGGTCCCGGGGAGCGGTTGGGTCGACGACGACATACTGGGCGAGCAGTACTGGCGCATCGGTCCCTACCTGACGGAGAACCATTCGGTCGAGGAGGTGGACAAGAACGTCTGGATCCCCTTTGTCCACCGGCCCCTTTCGGTTTACGTCAACGCACTTGTGGCCGCCGGCCTTTACGTGACGAAAATGATCGAGCCCGCCCCTCCTGGAGGGTTCCTCGAAAAAGCGGAGGAGTACCGCCAAGCGGCCGCTTTCCCGAGGCTGCTCGTCCTTCAAACCGAAAAGCGGCCCCGGGCTCGGGTTTAGCGGCCGCTCGCAGGGCGCCAGGTGGCAGGGGGAGACCGCCCTCGGCGAGGGTTGTCGCTGCTGTGCGCACCTTTGTTTGCCTGTTTGCCTGTTCGCCTGTTCGCCAAAACTTGTGCGCGCCCGGGTAACGATAAGAGCACTTGGCGCGCACAGGCTGATCATCGAGGCGGGGCGGCCATCTTGAGAGGCCGGCCATTCCGGGAGGCGGGCCGTTGGGGCGAGTGGCCAGCCGGGCTGCACGCGATTTGGCCCCCGTTTGCTGGCACAATTAAGACGTGGCCGAGTTCCTGGTAGTCACGGGCCTCTCCGGGGCCGGGCGTTCTCAGGCCGGCGCCGTGCTGGAGGACGTCGGGTGGTACGTCATGGACAACATCCCGACTGCGCTTATAACCAAGGTGGCCGAGCTGGTCTCGGGCCCGGCACCCGAGGCGCAACGCCTGGCCCTCGTGGTCGGCCGCCATGCCGGCCAGCTGGGCGAGCTCCAGGCGGCGATAGGTCAGTTGAAAGCGTCCGGGGAGCTGGTCAAAGTGCTCTTCCTCGACGCCTCCGACGAAGTGCTCGTGCGCCGCTTCGAGGGGACCCGCCGGCGCCACCCTCTGGGCGAGGAGGGCGTGGTCGAGGCGATAGCCGACGAGCGCCGCCGCCTGGAGCCCATAAAGGAAGTGGCCGACGTGGTCGTCGATACCAGCGACCTCAATGTGAACCAGCTCAGGGAACGCCTGGCCGAGCTGTTCAGCAACGGCGACGTCGTCGACATGCAGATCCTGGTGCTCAGCTTCGGCTTCAAGCACGGGGTGCCGCTCGATGTCGACAACGTGCTCGACGTGCGCTTCCTGCCCAACCCGCACTGGGTGGAGGCCATGCGCCCGCTGACTGGTCTCGACGAGCCGGTGCGGCGGTACGTGCTGGCCCAGCCGGAGGCGAAGGAGTTCCTCGACCGGGTCGAGCACTTGCTGGCGTTCCTGGTGCCGGCGTACGTGAAGGAGGGCAAGTCCTACCTGACCATCGCTATCGGCTGTACGGGAGGCCGTCACCGCAGCGTGGTCCTGGCCCAGGAGATCGCCGACAGCCTGCGCCACCTGGGGTACAACCCGAGCGTCAGCCACCGCGACGTCGACCGCCCGGCCTGAAGCTCTGCCGGCCGAAAGCGGGCCGGGGCACCTGCGAACCAACGTCAGTGAGGCCGTCCTGAGGAGGTCCGACCAGGCAAGATCTGCCGTCTTCCCGGCGTCGCCTAGGATGTCGGGCGCCGGACGAGTGATCAAGGAGCGAAAGTCATGGCTGTCAGGGTTGGGATTAATGGGTTCGGCCGGATTGGTCGTAATTTCCTCCGTGCCGCGCTGGCCAGCGGCGCCGACGTCGAGATCGTGGCGGCCAACGACCTGGCCCCGCCGGAGACCAATGCCCACTTGCTCAAGTACGACTCCACCTTCGGGCGGCTCCCTCAGGAAGTGAAGGTGTCCGCAGACACCATCGCGGTTGGCCCCCATTCGTTCCGGGTGTTCTCCGAAAAGGACCCCAAAGCCCTGCCGTGGGGCGATGTGGGCGCCGACGTCGTAATCGAGTCCACGGGGCGGTTCACTGACGGTGAGAAGGCGGCGGCGCACATCGAAGCGGGGGCCAAGCGGGTGATCATCTCGACCGCCGCCACCAACGTGGATGGGACCTTCGTAGTGGGGGTCAACGACGACACTTTCGACCCTGCCGTCCACCGGGTCGTCTCGAACGCCAGCTGCACGACCAACTGCTTCGTGCCCATGATCAAGGTCCTCGACGACGCCTTTGGCGTGGACAAGGGCTTGATGACCACGGTGCACGCTTACACCAACGACCAGAACCTGCTCGACCTGGTGCACAAGGACCACCGCCGGTCGAGGGCGGCGGCCAACAACATCGTGCCCACGAGCACCGGCGCGGCACGAGCCACCAGCCTGGTTCTCACCAATATGAAAGGCCGTCTTGACGGGTCCTCGCTGCGGGTGCCGGTCCAGGACGGGTCCATCACGGACTTCACGGGCATCCTCAGCCGCGATGTGACGGTCGAGGAGATCAACGAGGCTTTCAAGGCGGCGGCCACCTCCGGGAAGCTGGCCCGCGTGCTCGAGTACACGGACGAGCCGATCGTCAGCTCGGACATCCTGGGCTCGCCGGCCAGCTGCACTTTCGACTCCAAGCTCACCATGGCGATGGGTTCCCTGGTCAAGGTGTTCGGCTGGTACGACAACGAGTGGGGTTACTCCAACCGCCTGGTCGACCTGGCCGTCATCGTCGGCCGGCCCTAGCCGCATGCAGCTCCCCCTCCTGGAGGACCTCCGCCCCATCGAGGGAAAGCGGATCCTGGTCCGGTGCGACTTCAACGTGCCGCTGGCCGGCGAGGTGATCACGGACGACCTCCGCATCCGCCTGCCAGTGGAGACGCTCACGTGGCTGCTCGACGAGGGCGCCGAGATGCTCACGGTGTGCAGCCATCTGGGGCGGCCCAAGGGCAAGCCGGGCCCGAAGTACTCCATCGCCCCGGTCCGCCGCCGCCTCTACGAGTTGCTGGACGAGCGCGGCGCCGGCACCGAACGGGTCGAGCTGCTCGAAAACCTGCGCTTCAACCCGGGTGAAGAGGCCAACGACCCCGCCTTCGTGGCTTCGCTGGTGGAAAACGAGGACCTCTATGTAGACGATGCGTTTGGCGCCGCCCACCGGGCGCACGCCTCCATCGTCGGTCCACCCGCTTTCCTGCCCTCGGCGGCCGGGCGCGTCCTGGCCCGAGAGGTCGAGGTGCTCGACAACTTGCTCCAGAAGCCCTCACGGCCGTTCGTAGCGGTGCTCGGAGGCGCCAAGGTCTCCGACAAGCTGGGCGTCATCGAAGCCCTCATGGACAAAGTCGACACCCTCCTCGTCGGTGGCGGCATGTGCTTCACGTTCCTGGCCGCTCAGGGCCATGACCCGGGCGGTTCCCTGCTCGAGCACGGGCAGGTCGACAACTGCGCCCGGCTGCTGAGTGAGGCCGAGTCGAACGGGAAACGCATCCTGGTGCCCACCGATATCATCGCCCTTTCCCCCGACGGGGTCTTCGGCGCCGGCAGGGCGCCCGAAGGAGAAATGGCCCAGTTCGGGCCGGATCTGCCGGAGGGGTGGCTGGGCCTCGATATCGGCCCCGGTACAGCGGCGGCCTTCGCGGACGAGATCGCGGCGGCGGCCACCGTCTTCTGGAACGGTCCCATGGGCGTCTTCGAAGACCCTCGTTTTGCGGCCGGGACGGAGGTTGTGGCGGAGGCGGTCGCTTCCACCGAAGGCTTCTCGGTCGTCGGTGGCGGGGACAGCGCCAGCGCCCTCAAGGAGTTCGGGTTCGACGGCCAAGTCGACCATCTGTCTACCGGCGGCGGCGCCTCCCTCGAGTTCATCGAGAAGGGCGACCTCCCCGGGCTGGCCGCACTGCGCGAGTCAGCCGCGCGTACCGTTCACCCTGGTTGAAGGGCGACGTGGCTGAACGCAAACCGCTCATCAGCGGTAACTGGAAGATGAACCACACCCATCTGGAGGCCATCGCCATCGTCCAGAAGCTGGCCTACACCCTGTTGCCCGCTGACTACGACCGGGCCGAGGTTTCCGTCCACCCCCCTTTTACGGCGTTGCGCTCGGTGCAGACCCTGCTCGATGCCGACGAGATCCCTATTGCTCTGGGGGCGCAAAATGTGCACCCTGCGGACTCGGGTGCTTTTACCGGCGAAGTGAGCCCGGTAATGCTGGCCAAGCTCAATGTGCGTTACGTGATCGTGGGCCATTCCGAGCGTCGGGAGCTTTTCGGCGAGACCGATTCCTTCATCAACGAAAAACTGTTGGCCGTCCTCAGGCACAACATGGTGCCTATTCTTTGTGTCGGCGAGACCCTTGCTGAACGTGAGGCTGGGGTCACTGAGAGTAAATGCGTAGGGCAACTCTCGGCCGGCTTGCAGGGAGTCTCACCGGAGGCGGCTGCCGGTGTGGTAATCGCCTACGAGCCCATCTGGGCGATAGGGACGGGGCGCACCGCCAGCCCGGCGGACGCCGAGGAGACGTGCAAAGGCGTGCGGGGGTGGCTGGCCGCCAATTACAGCCCTGACCTGGCCCAACGGGTACGGATCCAGTACGGCGGCTCGGTCACGCCGGACAACATAGCCGAGCTCATGAACCAGGAGGATATCGACGGGGCGCTGGTCGGGGGGGCCAGCTTGAGCGCGGACCGGTTCAGTCAGATCGTGCGCTTCGGCCGCTAAAAGGCGGAGACTGGACAGGTGGCGGACCACGGAGGGCGCGTAGTGCGCGGCACGCACGAATGATATCTTTCTTTCGACCCGGCCGTTGGCCGGCCGGGGCCCGAGGTAAACACCTAGTAAGGCAGGAGGTACCCGCTAAGTGGTGATCACGTGGGTGTCCATTGCGATCCAGATCGTGCTCTGCATAACCCTCGTCGTCTCGATCCTGCTGCACAGCGGGAAAGGTGGGGGCCTTTCAGACTTGTTCGGTGGGGGCATGGGTTCAGCGGCCGCGTCTTCGAGCGTCGTTGAGCGCAACCTGGACCGCTTCACGGTCATCACCGCGGTCGCATTTGGGTTCAACACGACCATCTTGGCCATAAGGCTCGGCTAAGCGCGGGCACGGTCAGGCGGAGGCCGGCCGTGCCGTGTCTTTTACGAGTACAGGCCTGGACCAGCGGGGACGTCAGCACGCTCACGAAAGGCACAGAATGAAGTTTCTGAAATCTGTAAGGGTGGCTCCAAAGGCCATTGGCGCTGTGGCCCTGGCCGGCGTCATGGTCTTGAGCTCCGCGTATACCGCCGGCGCGCAAAGCGCCAGCAATTACGGGCCGACTGGTCCCGTGCCCGCTACGGGCACCAAAATCCAGGGCGGCACCGCTTATTTCCAGGAGGGGCCGGCCGCGCCCCCGACGTACATTTTCCCGTTTATCAGCCCGCAGGTCTGCTCGACCATGAACTACGGGCAGTTCACCTACCTCATGTACCGGCCGCTTTACTGGTTCGGCAACAACAACAGCCCGACGGTCGATTACAACTACAGTGTCGCTAACCCGCCTGTGTGGAGCAATGGCGACAAAACGGTCACCGTGACGCTGAAAAACTGGAAATGGTCCAACGGCGAGCCGGTTAGCAGCCGGGACGTCGAGTTCTGGATGAACATGGAGTTCGCCGACTCGGCCACCAACTGGTGCGACTATACGCCCGGCTATTTCCCGGACAACGTGGCGTCGATGAGCTATCCAAATGCTTCGACAGTGGTGTTCCATTTGAAGGCGGCGTCAAACCCGACCTGGTTCCTCTACAACGAGCTGTCCCAGGTCACCCCGATGCCGATCGCATGGGACCGCACCTCATCTTCCGGCCCCACGCCCACACCAAGCACGCCCAACCTGCCTGACACCACCAAGGCGGGCGTGACCAAGGTGTACGACTACCTGAACACGCAGGCCACCAACGTGGCCAGCTACGCCACCAGCCCACTGTGGTCGGTCGTGGACGGGCCGTGGAAGCTGCAGAGCTTCACGAGCACGGGTGAGGTCACCTTCGTGCCCAACCCGGACTACGGCGGCTCACCCAAGCCGACGCTGTCGAAGTTCGTCGAGGTCCCCTTCACTTCGGACGAGGCCATCCTCAACGAGATCAAGTCCGGTGGCCCCAAGGCCCTATCGATGGCCGAGCTGCCCGACGAGTACCTGCCCCAGCTGAAGTCGGTCGAGAGCGAAGGGTACAACGCAGTCAACTTCACGGACTACAGCATCTCGTACTTCCCGCTCAACCTGGGCAACCCGACGTTCGGGCC
>DATJUH010000292.1:0-15150 GCA_035502515.1 Acidimicrobiales bacterium | reverse complement strand
GAGACGTCAGTTCGCACCGGCCTCCGGTGAGCCGGGCGTCCAGTTGGCCGACAGTGCAGGGACTAGGAGGCCCAGTCGGACGGGTAGGCCAGGCGTGCTAGTAGGCCAGGCGGGCGGGCCGGCCAGCGGGCGGGCCGGGCGGGCCAGCCGGCGGGCGGGCCAGCCAGCGGGCGTGCGGGCCAGCGGCCGGGCGGCCGAGCGGGCCTGAGCCTGGCGGAGTGGTCGGCCCAGCGGGCGGCCGGGCGGCCCCCGCGGAGCGGGTCGGGCGTGCCTGCGGGCGGGCCAGGGCGGCCCGGGCTGGAGTCCCGCGTAGCGAGCGACCGGCGGAGCCGGCGCCGGCCGGCCCCCAGCCCCGGCGAGGCCAGTACGATGTCTGCAATGGTGCAGCTTGAAGCTGAGCCTGCAGCCCCCGACAGGAAGGGCCTCACCGGAAGCGAGTTCTCGGCCGTGGTAGCCGCCGTGACCTCCGCCTTCGGCGACCCAACCCGGAGGCAGGTCTACCTCTACGTGAGGGACTCGATCACGGGAGTTACTGCCTCACAGGTGGCCCAGCACTTCTCGCTCCACCCCAATGTGGCCCGTCACCACCTGGACAAGCTGGCCGCCGGCGGATATCTCGAGGTCTTCAGCTCCAGGGCTCAGGTTTCGGGAGCGGGCCGGCCCTCGAAGTGCTACCGGGCCAGCGGCCCTGCTCCGGTGCTGGAAACATCGAGCCCGGGCGTAGAGCTGCTCCTGGCGCTCCTCGGTGGAGCGCTGGCGCTGCTGCCCCAGCAGGATGCCGAGCAAATGGCCGAGCAAGTTGGCTTCGCCTACGGCTCCAAGCTGGCTGCCTCTATGGCCGTGGGTGAGGGCCAGCGTTCTTTTCGCTCCGCCCTTCGGGCGGTAGCTGACGCCCTTACCGCACACGGCTTTGCCGCTCATGCCGAAGCGCGAGGCGAGTCGCTCGCCCTGGTGAAAGAGGCCTGTCCCTTTTTCGACGCCGCCGTGCAGCACCCCGTCATTTGTGCAGTGGACCGGGGGATGGTCAGGGGCATGCTGAACGCCCTTTACGGCCGGGCCACCGGGCCGGCCGAGTCGTCGTCCCGGGCGATGGGCGACGAGACCTGCGCTACATGCCTTCCCGAGGTGGTCTGAACCGGCGCCCGACGCTTTATGACAAGATCGGGCTGTGCCAGGAGCGGGAGGGATGATGGGGCTTGACGTCGCCGGCCCCCTGGAAGCCGGGGTGCGCGTCAGCCTGGAGCTGCCGGAAGCCGGGACGTGCGTCGGGGTCGTGTCATCGAAAGGGCTGTCTACGGGCGGTCAGGCCTCGCTCACCCTGGACCTTCTGGACGAGCTGCCCGATGGCGAAGTAGAGCCGGGTTCTACTGTCGACCTCTTCATGCCCCGGCCGGAGGGCATTTACCACTGGCTTTGCTCCATGAGCTCACCGCCGTTCGGTCAGAGAGCACGCCTGGAGCTCTTGGGCTCACCGATAGTCGTCCAGCGCCGGTCTCGTCAGCGGGTGGACGCCGGGTTGCAGGCAAAGGTGCGGCGGATCCGGTCGGCCCGGCGCGGGCCCGCCCACGATATGACAGTGGCCGACCTCTCCCACGGTGGCATGAAGCTTGATGGTTCTTTCCAATTGAGCACCGGCGATACGGTCGAAGTCACTGTTGACCTCGGCACCTCGGTCCAGGTGGTGGGCCGGGCCGTCATGGCCTACCCGTCGCCCAACGGAGGATGGACGGCGCATTTGAGCTTTATCGACGGCCAGCGCGAAGCCCTCGACGTGGTGGACAGCTTCCTCGCCTACCGTCTGCGGGGGCTCCCGTAACGCGGCCTCGTCATGCGCCGGCAGCGACCGGTAGTCGCGCGGGATGTCAGAGCTGAAAGGTACCCCCGGGCTGGAACGTCATGAGCCTGTAGTTCCGGCCACGGAGACCAAACTCCAGCCACGGAGACCAAACTCCAGCCACGGAGAGAGGTGTTTTCAGTGATCCGGGCTTCGCGCCGATAAAACCTCAAGTGGCCTCCGACAATATGTTTGCGCAGACATCGGGCGGCGGCGGATGACGTCTGCAGGAGCTATCGCCGGCCCCCTAGAACCAGGCTCCCAGGTCAGCCTGCAGTTGCCGCAAGCTGGGAGTTGCGCGGCTCAAGTTGCGTCCTGCGACGGCCGGGAACTGATCCTCGAGCTCCTTGACGACCTCCCTGTTGGGGTCCTCGAAGAAGGGTCTGTCGCCGACCTCTTCATGTCACTGGGCTGGGGCATGTACAAGTGGCTCTGCATCGTGAGCTGCCAGCCCAGTGAACGTAAGGCCGAGATCCAGCTGCTGGATGCCCCCCTGTTCATCCAGCGCCGGCTCGACCCGAGGGTCGGAGTCGGCCTGCCGGCGCAGGTGCGGCCGGTGCGCTCGGCCGCCATCGGCGAACCCCACGAAGCCACCGTGGCCGACCTCTCACACGGCGGCCTCAAGCTGGAAGGGGCCAAGCAGTTGAGGGCCGGGGACGTGATCGAGGTGGCGACCGAGCTCTCCGCCACCCTCGTCTCCAGCGGGACGGTGTCGCTGATGTGCCGGGTCGTGATGGCTTACCCGAGTGCCAGACACCCCGGGCCGGGCCGCACCGACGCGCATATCTGTTTTCTCGAGGGTCAACAACTGGCGATCGAGGCCGTCGACCGGTTCGTGGCGCAGCAGTTGAAGTGCCGCGCCAACGCCGCCCTCTAAACCGCCGGGTACTGGAACGCCGCCCTCCGTCCGTGGGTTTACCGGCTTACCCTGAGCCGCTCCTCCGCTTCACCAGCGCCGGAGACTGATGCCACTGCTCGCCACCAGACCGGCGTACTTCTCAGGCTTTTCGAAAATGGACCGCACTGCCACTCTTCCCGGGCCCTGCAGGCGCAACCAGATGGTCCGGTAGTCGTAGCTGCCCCACCACACCCCGCCGCTGGCAGGGTATTCGGCATGCAGACCGAAGGTCACGGACGTATCCGAGTAAACCCAGGCGCCGGGCTGGACGAGGATGACCTGGCCGGGAGCGAGGTCGCGCACGAACAGGTTGCCGGGGCAATGGAGCAAGAGCAGGCCGGGCCGGCCGGACTGTTCCACGAAGAAGTCGATATAGGGACCGATCGGGTACTCGTACTCGGTGTCGTCGCCGCTCTTGGTCTGCAGCCAGACAGGCGTGTTCTGCCACGAGTAGTCAATGTTGTCGCCCGCCGCGAGGAAAGCGTGCTCCCGCACGAAGAACCCCCGGCCGGCCGGTACCGGCAGGACCACGATCTCGCCAGGGCGGTCCTCCGAGATGGCGACGTGACCCGGGCCGCTCGCCCGCAAGAGCACCATTGGCATCCCCGCATAAGTCCGGTTGAAGAACGACCCTTTCGCCCAGGCTTCGAGGTGAGTGCCCGGCTGCGCCCAAAGCAAGGTGTGGTGCGAGAAGATGACTCCGTCGCCGCCGGCCAGGGCGAAGTCGGCAGTAGGGACCAGAGTGCCCTCGATCTGACAGAAGGACTGGCCGAACTGGATCTTGGCCATGTCGCTGACGGCGGGCTGTTCGACCCAGCCGGAATCTGAGACGGCCGCCCGGACATCTACTGGCGCCCCGCAGTTCGGGCAGGACGGGCCGCCGGCGTCGGACGGCAACCGGCAGAACCGGCACACATAGGCGGCGCCCGCTGGGGCGCCAGTTATCGCAGCGGTAGTCATGGCTTCAGTCGCCGGTCCTCGAGCCACGGCGACGGCACACCCGCCCCCTCGCCGCGGCTCCGCGTTCCCCCGCCCTCATTCGCTCGGATGACGCCCCTACTCGTTCGCGTTATGCCCCTATTCGCTCGCATGACGCCTCTACTCGCTGGCGTGATGGTGGTACATCGACTGGATCCCCACGCGACCGGGGCCGGTCATCTCGGCCATGTACATGCCGCGACTGAACAGCCCGGTGCGCACATTGAGCTGTACCGCCTGCATGTTGACGCCGGAGTCCTTGTAGAGGTACCCACCCGGCTCGAGCAGGATCTTCTCACCCGCCCCGAGCGTCCGCTCGAAAACGTTGCCGTAGCCGTGGAGCAGCACGATGCCCGGCTCCCCGGCCGTGACGAACCTGTCCAGGTACATGCCGCTCCCCCCGTGCATGACGTTGGCCAGCCCTTTTATCCGCTCGAAGGTGTAGCGCACCGAGTGGGAGGCGGCCAGGAAGGCATGTTCGCGGGCGTCGAGCTCCATCCCCGGGTGCAACACGAGAGTGACAACCTCGCCGGCGGCATCGCGAGAAAACGCGATGCGCCCCGGCCCGCCGGCCTGGGTGACCACGTAGGGCATGCCACCGAGCGAGCGCTTTAGCCCACCGCCCAGGGGGTAGACGCCGACCGGGACGCTCTCGTCCTTCCAGAGCATGGTGTGGTGTTCGAAGATGACGCCGTCACCCGGGCTGAGGTTGATCTCGGCCACCGGCACCAGTTCACCCTCGACCTGGCAAGTGCTGTTGGAGAACTGGAACTTGGCCATGTCCCGTAGCCGTGGGGCCTCTCGCCACCCCGAGTCCGACACGAGGTTGGCCCGGTCGAGAGGAGCCCCGCAGTGGTCGCACGACTTGGCGTCGACTGGGTTCTGAGCGTGGCACCATTGGCACTCGATCCGGTCCATCTCTCCTCCTGTGCTTGTCGCGCTCATGGGATCATTGCAGCGCCGGCCGGCTACGCGCCAGGACAGGCGGCGAGGGCGCCGACCCCCCGGGCGGCCTGGCCGCCGCGCCCGCCACGCTCGCCACGATGGTCCGGATCGTCCGGACACGGCCAGGCCGATTGCCAGGGCTCCCCAATATCCGGGTCACCGGCATGGGCACAACCGCTTGACGATCAAGGACTAGAGACGGGCCTCCGCCTGGGCCAGGGCCGTCTTGGCCGTCTTGGTCAGCGCCGGGTCGGGGCCATGGGCCAGGTACCACTTCAGTTCCTTAATGGCCGCGGCCGGTTTGCGCTGGTCCTCCAGGAGTACGAGCCCTCGATATAGGTGGGGTGGGTCGAAGCTCGGGTCGTCTGCCTCGGCCTTCTGCAGAAGGCCTTCACCCTTGGCCACGTAGCCCGCCTCGGCATAGATCCAGCCCTCGCCACTAAGCGCCACCGGCTGGTTCGGATCGCTGACCAGCACTTCGTCGTAGAGAGCCAGTGCTGCGGCCGGGTCGCTGGAAGCGAGCGAAGCGGCCTGCTGCAGCTCCTCGTCCACCCCGGTAACGCCGCCGCTCACGGTGCCACCGGGCAGCCTCTGGCTGGACGTCCGGTCGACAAGCCACAAGGCGCCGGCGGCCAGGACCAGCACTGCGCCCAGGACAGGAGCAACGCGTCGGTAGAGCGGGCGGGGCGGGACGTCAGGCGCTCCCAACAAGGCCGGTGCGGGGCGCTCATCTTCAGCCACTTCGAAAAGGCGTTCCTGGACAGGCATCGTCGCAGCCAGGGCGGCCACCTCCAGAGGCCGGGCACCCGGCCCCGCCTCCGGCCGGAGCTCAGAACCGGCGTCCGGCACCGGCTCGGAGGCGGCCTGTGGCCCCCCGGGCGCAGAAGGCGCATGCTCCTCCGCCGGGCGAGAACCAGCTTCGGGCCGGAGGTCAGCCCCAACCAGGAGTGCTACGGCGGCGTGAACGGGACCCGACGCGCCGGCCCGTCGCCAGCGGGCAAAACCAAACCCGAGGCCGGCAATCCCGAACGCAGCAGCCAGCGCCGGCAGCACCCAGACCAGGGTGTCGAGGCCTGAGGCGGGCGGTTTCTCCAGGATCGAGCTCCCGTAGTCGCTCACGAGGTAGCCCCGGATCTGCGCCTGGCTGTCGCCTTTTTTCAACCAGCCCTCGATAAGCGCCCGGATCTCAACCGCCTCGGCCGCGTCCGAGACCGCCACCGACTCACTGGCACAAACCGGGCAGCGATATTGCCCCGCCACCTCCAGGGTGCGCTGGTAGAGAGAGGCCGGTTGGCTGTGGCCGGGGCTGAACGCTCCGGCGCCAATGGCCAGGGAGAGGCCGGCCACCACCGCCACCGCTACCCAGAGGCCGGCCCGGGGCCGGCGCCTTGGAGAAGGGTTAGTGGTCCCATCCGTGCCTGCGCCAGAGAGGGATGGATGGGAAACACCACTCGCTTGCTCCGGAGGCCGGGCCGGCACTTTCGGGGTCAAAAGCAATCCATCGCCTCCTCTCTGTTCCACGAGCTCTCTCTGTTTTCCCGAACCTCGTATTTTTGCAGGCGCTAAGCGCGGCCCAAACCCTTGGCGGCACCCTGGCGCAGCCAGGAGTTGAGCGCCGCCGCCCTCACTTCGCCGGGCACGTAAGCGTAAACAACCCCGTCCGGGGCGACGAGGAACGACGAGGGTAGGCCGGTCACCCCGTACGACACGGAGGCGGAGGGGTCGTCGACGGCTGGCCACCGCGCGCCGCGGACGGCCAAAAACGTCTTCAGTTGGGCCACGTTCGTGGGGTCGTAGGCGACTGTCAGCACAGTGGCGTCGGCCGACTTCGCATGCTGTTTGGCAAACTCGAGGAGTTGCGGCATTTCTTGCTGGCACGGCTGGCACCAGGTGGCCATGAAGTTGACCAGCACCCACTCGTTGCGGAACTGAGCCAGCGAATAGTGCCCGCCGGCCAGGCCCGGCCCTGAGATGGCCGGCGCCGCGTCCCCGAGAAGAGGGCTCCTGGCCGTCACCTGGGAGGAAGGCTGAGCTGAAGCGATCACAGCGATGAGGACCGCCACCAGTACCGCAGCCCCCACCGTCGCCCAGAGCACCGTCCGGCGGCGCCTGCCGGTGCGGCCCGGACCGATCCCGTCGATGCCAGTCCCGTTGACGCCGGTCCTGTCGATGCCAGTCCCGTCGATGCCAGTCCCGTCGATGCCGGTCCCCTCTGTGCCGGTCCCCTCTGTGCCGGCGCCCTCTGTGCCGGCGCCCTCGGCTCGGGCCGCCTCATTTCCGGCCGCCTCGACACTGGCGGGCTCAAAACCGGCCGGCTCACTGCCAAACGGCTCGCCACCGGATGCACCCACTTCGGCCGCCCCACTTTCGGCCGCCCCACTCTCCGCCTCGGCAATTCCCGGCCGTTCAAACGCAGTGGAAGGGGGCCCACTCTCCCCGGCGAAACCCGCCCCGCTACTCATGCTTGCCACTCATGAGCAACCACCCTCGTGATACAGGCGCGCCCTTTCGTACCGGTTCACACGTACCGGTCACACCGGGGCTCCGACGCCGGCCTCGGCCGGCTCCTCCCCCAACACTGTGCTGTCGCCCAGGCCCGCTCGGGCGCCGTCCTGCTCGTCTGGGAGCAAGCCCTTGCGGTCCCGCCTGGAGGGCCACATCGACAGCAAAGCACCGATAACAATCACGAACCCGCCGACCCAGAGCCACAGGACGAGCGGCTCCACTATGACACCGATGGCCGCCGGCGCCTTGCCGGCACTGGGAACACTGGCCAGGGTCATGTAAACGTCCTTGGTCGGGGTCGAGCGGACCGCCGGGCTGGGGACGGCGTCGTTGGAAAGGGCGAACTGCTCCACCGCCGGGTAATACGAGCGCCCGTCCAGTTCCACCGTCGCAACCAGTGACGTGCGCCCGGGCGCGTTGACCGTCTTGATGCCCCGGAAAACGAACGTCTGGCCCTCGAAGGTGGCCGGTTTCCCGACGGTCATGGTGAGCTGCGTCTGGTGCTCGTAGGCGTGACTGGCTGCGAAAGCGACGGCAATGAGGACCACGCCCAGATGGACGACCATCCCGCCGCCGGACCGCCCAGTCACCCCCCGCGGGCCTGAACGTCGGACCAGAAGTACCAGTTGGCGCACCGCCGACGCTCCGGCGAAAGCGGCCAGCGTGAACACCACCAGGGGCCAAAAACCGCGCAAACCGGCCACTACACAGATGACGAGTACGACCACGGCGGCCACCGCCGGCCACATCAGGCGCTGAAGGAGAAGTTCCCCCGATGCTCTGCGCCAGGGGAGCACGGGCGCCACCGCCATCAGGAACAACAGGCACAGGACGATGGGCAGCGTCATGGTGTCGAAGAACGGCCCGCCGACAGTTATCGACGAACCGTTCACCGCTTCCACGAACAGCGGGAAGACGGTGCCCAGCAGGATGACGAAGGCAAAAACGGCAAAAAGCAAGTTGTTGGCCAGGAAAGCGCCCTCGCGCGACACCGGCGTTTCGATCGTCCCAGGGCTGTGGAGCTGGTCCCCTCGCCAGGCCAGCAGGACGATGGAGGTGGCGACCACGAGCCCGAAAAAGACGAGTAGCGCCGGGCCGACCCCGCCGCCTTCGGTAAAAGAGTGCACCGAGACAAGCACCCCTGACCGCGTGAAGAAGGTCCCCAGGATGGTGAGGCTGAACGTGGCCAGCAGGAGGGCGAGGTTCCATACCCGCAGCATCGCCCGCCGCTGCTGCACCATGGCCGAGTGCAAAAAGGCGGTGGCCGTCAGCCATGGCAGCAGGGCGGAGTTTTCCACGGGATCCCAGGACCAATAACCGCCCCACCCGAGGACCTGGTAGCTCCACCACGCTCCGAGGACGACGCCGGCAGTCAAACAAGCCCACGCGAACAGGGCCCAGCGCCGCGCCTCCGGGAGCCAGGAGCTGCCCACGCGGCCCGTCACCAGACCGGCTATGGCCAGGCAAAAGGGCACCGTGAAGCCCACCAGGCCGAGGTACAGGAGCGGCGGGTGGAAAGCCACCAGGGCTCTGTCCTGCAGCAGCGGGTCAGGGCCGGGGCCCTGGTTGGGGACGGCGCCGTGGACGCGCTCGAAAGGGTTGGAGACCGTGAGCATGAGCCCGAAGAAAAACGCCGCAATGGCATAGCCGACTACCTTTGCCCAGACCACAAACGGGTCGTCCCGGCGCTTTCGGAAACGCACCCACATGGCCGCCAGGTAGCCGGAGAGGATCAATGCCCACAGAAGGATGGAGCCGGCCAGGTCCGACCACATGGCAGTGACCCGGTAAAGGAGAGGTGTGAACGTACTGTCGTTGTTGTCCACGTAGACGAGCGTGAAATCGTGGTTTATCAGCGCCCTTTCCATGGCGACGGTGGCCAGGACGGCGCCGGCTACGACGAGCCATATGTAGGTCTGGCCGGCCCGCAAGAAGGATCCCCTCCCGGTGGCCAACCCGGCCACTAGCGTCACCGCCCCCGCTACGGCACCGAGCAGGGCGAGCAGCAGGGCGCTCTGGCCCAGCGCGATGTTCACGTGCGCTGCGCCTCGCTCTTCGCCTTGCCCGAAGGCTTCTCGACATAACTGGAGCCGTGCTGGACCATTATCTGGAAACTGGAGAAGACGTCACCTTGCCAGTGGCCGTCGAGGACCACCGGCATACCCACGCGGAACAGTTGCGGCGGTGACCCGGTACTGACCACGTCGACAGGCACGTTTTTGGACGCGATAACGAAGTGCAGGGTGGTGCCGACCTCGTGGACGCCCGGCTGGACCGTCCCCTGGATCCGGAAATCCGACGTCCCCAGCTGGGCTCGCTGGGCTACGGCCTGGTTGGCGGTGAGGTAGTAGTTCATGGCGTTGGCCAGTCCCCGGGCCACGAGGAACCCGAGCGCGCCCAGGATGACTATCGCGGCCACGATCTTCTGCCGGCGGCTACCCAGGGATCTGCGGCGCCTGGGGCCGCCGAGCACCACAGGCGGCGGAGCGCCATTGCTGTGGGCGCCGCCGTTCGATGCCGGGCCCACCAGGGCCGAACGCGGCAAGTCGGTGGGGGCGGCACCAGCACCCGTAGTCAGGTCCATTAGCGGCTTTCCTCCGGCGCCAGGCCAGTTCTTAATGGCTTGGCTTTGGGAGCCAGTGAGCGCCGCAGCGAGCGTTCCCGGTGCACGGTCCGCGCCGCATAAAGGGCCAGGATGACGGCGCAAGCCAGCCAGGCGGCGATGACATAGTTCATCTGATGTGCACCTCCACCGGTGGCCGGGCCACCTCTCCGGGCGCCACGCTGCCGGCCGTCGCCTCCGGGCCCGTTGCCTCCGCCCGCCGGGCTTCAAGTGCCATCGAGAAGCCCTCCTGGTCGTAACGTTCCTCCAGCACTTCCAGACGGTAGCGATGGATAAGCATCCAGGCGAAAACGAGGCCAAAGGCAAGGAAAGAAAGCAGCATTGTCGCCAGTTGCCAACCGTGGATAGTGGGGTCGGGCTGCAGCAGGGTCGTCCCCTGGTGCAGCGTGTTCCACCATGACGTGGCGTAGTGGTCTACGACCACGGTCAAGGCCATCAACAGGGCCACCATCGAAGACGCCAACGCCCGGGAATGGGGGTTGTCGATGGCCCGCCGCAATGCGAGGTAACCGAGCGAGAGGGCGAAGAGGATGGCGGTCAAGGTCAGCCGGGCATCCCAGGTCCACCACACTCCCCACGAGGCCCGCCCCCAGATCGAGCCCGTCACCAGCGTGGCCAGGCAGAACACGGCACCGACCTCTGCCCCCGCCACTGCCATACGGTCCCAGCGAGGGCTCCGCAACCGGGGCCAGAGCCAGGCAATGCTGGCCAACGCGCATATCCCGAAGCCCGCGTAGCACATGGTGGCCACCGCCGGGTGCACGTACAGCATCCTCACGAACTGGCCCTGAACGACGTCCGGAGGGCTCAGCCACAAGCCCCACCACGTATTCAGAGCCAGCGTCGCCAGGGCGGACCAACCGAGCACACGCGTGAGCCGGGACGAAGAAGGTGCTACTGGGTTCCTCACGTTTCCTCCATCAAAGCCCCAAAGCTGAGCACTCCGCCAGCCAGGTAGATGGCGGCGAAGCAAGCCAGCAGCCCGAGCCAGCGCCAGCCCTCGGATGACGACCCCCCTCCCGACAGGCCGAAGGCCGCCCGCCAGGCCTCGGTAGCGGCCAGGACCACCGGTGCCAGCACCGGAGCGAGAAGGAGCGGCAACAGCGTTTCACGGACGCGGAGGCCCATCGAAAGCGCGCCGTAAGCCACTCCGGACGCGGCCACACCTGCGGTCGACAAGAGCGCACTGGCGATCAGCAGTCCCGCTCCGGCCAACTTGCTGTGGAACAGGACCACGATCCCTCCGGCCAGTAGGGCTTCCAGGACGAGCAGCTCGAGAGCTACCGCGGCTGCTTTGCCCAGGAAGACCCCGGCCGGCTCGAGCGCAGACATACGCAGGTTGTCAACGGCGCCGTCAGCCGTCTCGATGGCGAAACTGCGCTGCACGGCCAGCAGCCCGGAGAACAGCACCGCCAACCAGAACAACCCCGGAGCGGCCTGGACCAGCAACGGGCGGTCCTGGTCGAAGGCGAAACCGAACAGGAGAAGGACGACCAGGGAATACGGAATGACCTGGTTGAGAGCAACCTTGGCCCGGCCTTCGATGCGCAGGTCCTTGGCGGCAACGACCAGAGCGTCACGCCACACGGTTAGCCCGCGCCGTCACATTCGACCGGCAGATTGGGCCGCCAGATCGGCCCTGTCGGAGCTCACTGCCATCCTTCACCTGCTGAGACCGCCTTAATCACACACTGTCAAACGGCGCTGACGACTTCTTCGGCCGACGTTTCGGGTAACTGGCCGCGGCCGTCGCCGAGGACGGTGCTTTCGGCACCCGCGGCCCGGCCGGGTTCGGCGCCGGCCTCGCCCGGCAGGATGCCGCCGACGACCATCCCACCTGACATGGTGACGACCCTGTCGGCCAGCACGTCGCGGGTGCGGTCTTCATGGGAGGCGGCGATAACGGTGGCACCGGCCGCGGTGACGTCTTTCAGGACCCCGTCCAGCAACTCCCGGTGCTCGGCGTCGAGGCCGGCATGAGGCTCGTCGAGCAACCAGAGTGGCGGGCGGCGGGCCAGCAAGGAGGCCAAGGCCACCCGGCGGCGCTGGCCGGCCGAGAGCCGCCTGGCCGGCAGGGACAGGAGCCGGCCCCGGATGCCGAGGCGGTCAAGGGCGGCGGGCGCCGCCTCGCGTGGCAGGCGGGCGGCGCGAACAGCAAAGCGCACGTTCTCTTCGGCCGTGAGGTCGTCGTAGAGCGCGTTGGCATGGCCGAGCAGGCCCACCTGGCGCCTCAAGTCGCGGGCATCGGAGGTCGGGTCCAACCCGAGCACTGTCGCCTCACCCGCGGATAAAGGCAACAAACCGGCGACGACCCGCAACAAGCTCGTCTTGCCGGCGCCGTTGGCCCCCCTGAGGACGAGGATCTCCCCGGCGCGGACGTCGAGATCTGCACCGGACAGGAGCGGGTACCGGCCCGCGAGGGCAACGGCGTACCGTAGACGAACGGCCAGCTCATTTCCCATAGCCGCCGACCAACTCTAGCGAGCCGCCCCGCCGGGCCGCCAAAGCGGGGCCCCCTGGCCCAGAGCGCCCCATTACAGCGGGACTTTTGCGCGCTGGGGTAACGGTAACAGCACCTAGCGCGCACAGACGCGACACCAAGTGGCCGGTCACCCGAGAGCTGCTCCGAGTGCCGGCCCCGGCTCAGCCGGTGGTCAGGCCGCCCAGCCCGATGTGCTGGAGGAGGCTGGACGACCAGGACGATATCGTCCCCACCTCGCCGGTGATGATGAGCACGCCCAGTGCGGCCAGCACACAGCCCGACACCATGCTCACCGCCCGGGAATGACGCCGGGCGAAACGCAATGCTCCCGACAACCGGCCGAAGGCCAGTCCCGTAATGACGAAAGGCACCCCGAGCCCCAGAGAGTAGGCCACCAGCATTTCTTCGCCGCGGGCGAGCGTGCCCCCACTCGACGCCAGGCTGAGGACGGCGGCCAGCACCGGGGTGATGCACGGGGTCCAAGCGAAAGCAAATGTCATGCCCATCACCGGGGCCACCCATGGCCCGAGCCTCGATGGCTGGACGGCGACGCGGTGCTGGCGCTGGAACCAGGGGAGCTGGAAGGCGAGCAGGACGCCCATGGCGACGATGAGACCCCCGGCGACGTCGCCGAGCATCTGCTTATGGGTCTCCAGAGGGTGGAACAGGGCGCTGGCCGTCGCTTCCAGCAGGGCGAACACGAAGCTGAAGCCGGCCACGAACAGGAGCGTCGACAGCAGCAGGCGCCTCCGGTCGGCGGCCGCCACTACCGTCACAGCCTGACCGCGGCCGCCCCCGCCGGCGGCGCCCCCGCCGGCGCCGACCGTGACGGCAGCCGTCCCGCCGGCCACCGCGCTCACGCCGACCCCCGACATCATCGAGAGGTACGACGGCACCAGCGGCAACACGCACGGCGACACGAACGAGATGATGCCGGCGCCGAAGGCGACTACAAAACCGAGCGGGGAGTGCTGGACCAGCGAACCGGCCCCCCCGCCCAGGGCGGCGAGCACCGGTTCATGAGGCCCGGCGACGAACGTGCCCGCATTCATCCAAACCAGATTCTCTCAGATGCGGGCCGAGTCGGCGACTGCCCGGGCGCACCCGCCCCCCCGGACGCTCGTCGACGTCCCAGTACGGGGGCCGAGCCGCTCAGAGTGCCCGGTTGAGAGCGTGCAACACCGCCCGGGCGGCGGCGTCCGCCGGCGTATGACCGGACGCCACCCCCCGGCGCAGCTCGCCCGTCCTGGTGTCCCGTAGCACGGCCAATAACCCGGCCCCCCAGTCCGAAGGCAGGGCGTGGAAACCCACCAGGTCGAAGCCGGCGATGGCGCCGAGGCCTCGCAACGCTTCCAGCACCGCCCGGCCCACTGCCAGCGTGTCGCCTGCGATCGCCCTGGTGGTAAAGCGCTGGGCGCCCCTGGACAGCTGGACCTCGATGGCGGCGTCGCCCTCGCCGGGCGGCACCACCAGGAGCCCCACCCGGTCACCCTGGAGCGGGGCATCTTCGTCTTCCGGTGGGGCGAGGACCCGGATTTCGGCCGGCCCCTCGAGATGGTTGACAGCGGCGCGGGCGGCTTCGTCACGGACCCGGGGGTGTTCGCTCAACGGCGTGGCCACCAGTTCGATGTACGTGGTCCCGTCGTCCTCGGAGAAGGACACGAACACCACGCCCGGCAACTGGCGGAGTTCCAGTTCGAGGGCTTCGTTCATGGCTATCGGTACTCCATCGCCGCCTTGGCTGCGTACAGCCGGGCGTCCGCCAGCTCCGTAAGAGCGTCGGGGTCGTCGGTGTCCGACGGGAAGCACGCCAGCCCGACGGAGAACGAGACATTGGTCTCGGGCACCGACCGTTCGAGTGCTTTCTTCAACCGCCCCAGCAGGGGTGAGAGGGCGGCGACGTTGTCCACGCCCACCACGAGCAGGGCGAACTCGTCCCCGCCGAGACGGGCGGCCACATCGCCGGCGCGAAGCGATGCCCGCAGCTCGGCCCCCACAGCCTTCAGGGCCGTGTCACCAGCGGCATGGCCGTAGTGGTCGTTTACCACCTTGAAGTTGTCGAGGTCGAGCAGCACCAGGGCAAACGGCCACCCGTACCGGCGGGCGCGGCTGACCGCCTGGGCCAACAAGAGCTCGTAACTGCGCCGGTTGAGCAAGCCGGTCAGGGCGTCGTGGCTGGCGTCGTGCACGAGCAGGTCTTGCCGCAGCGCCAGCTCGACCAGGCTGGTGACGCAGGCGGCCGCCACCGGACCGACCACCGGGGGGTCGGCGTACAGGCCTTCGCGCCCGGTGAGGGCGGCGCCGAGGTACGGAGGGAGTGGCCCGCGCTCGGCGGCCAAGGACGCTCTCCCCAGCCGGAAGATCTGGGGCTTGTCAGGCGCCGGGGTCACCACGACGAGGTCGCGCAGCCGGTACCGGGCCGCTATCAGCTCGAGAGTCTTGTAGATGAACTCGATCCCGGTGGCCGAGCGGGCCAGCAAGCTCGGCAGCCCTTCGAGCGCATTATCGACGTCGTCGGGGGCTTCGGCCGGACCGTCCTGTCCGTTGCGCGCTCCGCGTGACGCTTCACGCGGTGCCGGGAGCCCCGGGCGCGGCCAACGGGGGACGGACGCGTGCTCGTTGTGCCGGGCCGGCGGTGCTCCGGCCAGCGGCGACCGGCCGGCGTACGGCTGACGCAGGCCCAAGGTCGTCGGGTTGTCGAAATCGTTCACGACTTGCACCTCTCCGCCCAGCTGCCAGTGGCTGGGTACCTGAGGAAGGGTCTTGGCCAGGACGGTCAACCGGTCTGGCGGCTAGAGGTACACACAGCATGGCACGATACTCAGACCGTTTGGCCGCGGTCTGCCGATCGAGAAAAATACCACGGACCGTGGTGCCATCGTGCT
>DATJUH010000291.1:0-6985 GCA_035502515.1 Acidimicrobiales bacterium | reverse complement strand
AGGTACTCCAGGAGCAACGTCCCGATACCGAACCCCTGGTGGGCGTCGTCTATGACAAAGGCCACCTCGGCGACGTCGCTGCCCGGGATCCGGTCGTACTGGGCTATCCCGACCAGCTGGCCGCCTCGTTCTGCCACGAGGGTGAGGTGGTCCGGGCCCTCCTCTTCGACGAGGCGAGCCAACTCGTCCTCGGGAAGGCGCGGGTGAGCCCCGAAGTACCGCAGACGCACCGTCTCCTTCGAGAGGCGGGCATGCAATGCCTTTATCTCGGCGATGTCAGCGGGCGAAACAGGCCTGACCCGGGCCGTCGAGCCGTCGGTCAAAACGACGTCCCAGCCGGCCGGGGACGTGCTCGGAGGAAGGGTGGTCATCAGCGGTTACTCCTTTGGTCTAAAAGCCGGGGGCGTACTCCCACCCGGTCAGCAGGTCGAGGGTGACACGGAAGACCGTGGTCAAACTGCTGCTTATGATCGGGAAACGCGGTGGTACATCTCGGGTCGGGTGGCGCACCGCCTCTGCGGTGCCCTGGACCAGGACCTCCCACCTGCGGGCTCCGTCAGGGCTCGGGATAGTCGTGCCGAAGGCGACGACTCCGGGGTGCGGGGTGATGCGGTCGAGCGAGCCTGGCCCCGCCCGGACGAGCAGCGATTCGCCGTCAAGAGCGCACGTCACGGGCAGCACGACCGGCAGAGCACCTCGCGACAACGCCAGGTAACCGTCGGTGGCTTCGGCGAGCAGGGACCGGCAACGTTCCGGGCTCAGCCGTGGAGGCGTTGCCAGCCCCAGCACCGCTTCCGGCATCCCTGGTCCGCAAATAGCCATACGAGAATGTTGGCTGAGAGGTGCCTCGAGGAGGCAGGGCCGAATGGCCCGAAACGGCAGTCGTAAGGCCTCCCATGACAGGGCATTAGATTGAATGTCGATGGGTCAGGCCACGGGCTCGAATAAGGCTGTTGACGACCAGTTAGCCCTGGAGCAGGGCACAGGGGTGCTCGAGACCTTCTTGGCCCTGATGCCCGATGCAGCGCTGGCGGTGGACCGCGACGGCGTTATCGTCGGCGTGAACCCCCGGACGGAGAGTTTCTTCGGGTACTCCGCCGAAGAGCTCGAAGGCAAGCCCATCGAGGTCCTCGTCCCCGAGCGCTTCCGCTACGCTCACCGCCGGGACCGCGACGAGTACTTTGCCGACCCTCATGCCCGGCCGATGGGGGCTGGGCTGGATCTCTACGCCCGTCGCCACGACGGCAGCGAGTTCCCGGTCGACATCAGCCTGGCGCCGATCGGGGACAAGGACAACCCCCTCGTGGTGGCGGCCGTAAGGGACATAACGGAGCGGAAGGCAGCCCAGTCTGCGCAGGCCCAGCTGGCCGCTATCGTGCGTTCCTCTACCGACGCCATCTTCTCCATGACGCCGAGCGGCGTGATGACGAGCTGGAACCAGGCGGCGGAAGAAATGTTCGGCTATGCGCACACGGATGTGATCGGCCACCATTTCAGCCAGTTCTTCCCTGATGACGTCGCCCTCGAAGAGCTGCTGAGCATGGCCCGGCCCGCCCACGGCGGCAACGCCCGCACCTCACGCGATACCCGCTGGCTTACCCGGGACGGCGCGCCGGTGGATGTAGCTATTTCGCTCTCCCGTCTGGACAGTGGCGAAGATGCCGGTTATTCCGTCCTGGCCCGCGATATCAGAGTGCGCAAGGCGGCCGAGGCCCAATTGCAGCGCCAGGCCCGCTGGCAGACCGCCGCGGCCGAGATCCGGCTGAGCCTGCTGTCAGAGACGTCGCTCGCCACCTCGTTGTCGCTCGTGTGCAAGTGGGCAGTGGACCTCTCGGGCGCCAGGGCCGCCGCCCTCGTCATCGACGATCAGGGGGGCCGCAGCGTGGCCGCGTCAGCGGGCGACGAAGCCACGGTTGCCATCTTGGCTGCACGGGCAGCCGTGCTGGGTGCTCTGACCGAACCTTCGACGACCGATTTGGGAGATGGGTTGACCGGGACTGCCTTCCCCATTTCCTTCCCCACCGGCGGCGTCGCCAAAAATGGGGCGCTGGTCGTGGTGGGGCCGGTCAATATGACTGACGAGGCGGGCACCGGCGAGGTACTGGCCTCGCTGGGGAGCCAGGCCATCCTGGCCCTCGAGCTGGCCAACGTACGCTCAGAACGCGACCAGCTGCTCATTTCTGCCGACCGGGAGCGCATCGCCCGCGATCTCCACGACGTGGTCATCCAGCGTCTCTTCGGTGCCGGTCTGCGCCTTCAGGGGGCGTTGGCTTTGATCGGCAACGAAACGGCCTGGAACAGGGTCTCCTCGACGATCGACGACCTCGACGCCACCATCAAAGAGATCAGAGAGGCAATTTTCGCCTTGGAAAGATCCCCCGGCGCCGGGTTGCGGGCCAGGGTGCTCGAGACAGTGGCGGACTCCATCGAGGCGCTGGGGTTCAAGCCGGCGGTTTCGTTCCATGGTGTCGTCGACGCCGATATCGCCTTGCCGGTGCAAATCGAGGCGGCAGCCGTGTTGCGAGAGGCTTTGTCCAACTCGGCTCGTCACGCTCACGCCAGCCGGGTCGAAGTACACATAACCGTCGACGACGAGCTCGGGGTGCTGGTGATCGACAACGGTGTCGGCGTGGGCAAACCTGAGCGCGTAAGCGGCATCGCCAACGCCCGAGCCAGGGCGGAGCTGCTCGGTGGCCACCTGGAGCTGACCGCCCCGAGCGACGGAGGCACCCGTTTCGACTGGCGCGTCCCGATAGCGGCGACCGACCAGCCTTGAGCTTCGGGGCGACCAGCCTTGACCTTCGGGCGGTCGCGATGTGACTTTCGGCCCTCCCCCTCTAGCCGGTCCAGATGGGACGCTGGGGATGTACCGCCGGACGGCGTTGCGAACGGGCCCGCCGGGCTCCGTTCAAAGAGGAGGTTGCGATGTGGGACGCTGCATTCGAGGCACTCGACAAAGAGGACTGCCTGGAACTACTGAAAGAGGCTGAGTTCGGCCGGGTGGCGATCGTAACGGGTGAAGGGCGTCCGCAAATCTTTCCGGTCAATTTTGCTGTTCACGGGCACACCGTCGTGTTCATCACGGGTTCGCGGGTGATCCAGGACTGGGCTCCTCTGGGCCATGTGGCCTTCGAGGCCGACAACATCGACCCGGCCACGCACGAAGGTTGGGACGTGGTGGTAACGGGCGAGGGGGCTGACGTTACGGATTCACGTGACCCGCTGGCGCTTGTGGCGCGTACGTACGCCATCAAGTCGTGGGTACCGGGACGCAAAGACCACTGGATATCCATACTCAACCCCCATTTCAGCGGGCGGCGGCTTTATACCCCCGTCTCGACGACGGCTTATTACTAACCGCGCCGCCAGGTGATTTGTCACGCGTCTCCGGCATCGCAAAATACACCGGTTTCTTCTAAGCAGGTGCCCGAGCGGGTGAGACGGTGGGCGCCCATCTCGAGGGCTTACACCGCAACTTGCGCTGCGCAGCACAAAAAGTGGCGTGAGGGTCATGGGAACGGGCTTCGTCACCCAGAGGAAGGGCCGTTCGGCCCTGTCGAGCTACGCGGCCGGGACCGATAATGGTTCTCGCAGACTATGTGAGCCTGTCTTCGGAGCAGTCAGGCCGGACGACAAGGCTCATTGGTGGCCGACGGACTGGCAGGCTGGCTGCCGGCGTCGTTAGCTCGAGTTGAACCCGACAAGGGGTGAAAATGTCTGTCCTGGCGCCAGAGCTCGGGGAAGGGGGGGCCCGGCTCCTCGCCGACCCGTTGACCAACAAAGGCACTGCCTTTACGGAAGCGGAACGGAGAGCTTTTGGCCTGGACGGCCTGCTCCCCCCGGCGATCGAGTCACTCGACCAGCAAGTAATGCGGGCGAAGGAGGCTTTCCAAGCTCAACCCGATGACCTGGCGAAACATATATACTTGCGCGCCCTCCAGGACACCAACGAAGTACTTTTTTACAAGCTCGTCGTCGAGAACCCGAGAGAAATGCTCCCCATCGTGTATACCCCGACGGTCGGGCTGGCGTGCCAGCGCTTCAGCCATATTTACCGGCGCAGCCGGGGGCTGTTCCTCTCCTACCCGCAACGCGACCGGCTCGAGGAACTGCTCCGGAGCCGCCCGCACGCGGACGTAGGTGTCGTCGTGGTGACTGATGGCGAGCGGATCCTGGGGCTCGGCGACCAGGGGGCCGGCGGCCTCGGCATCCCGATCGGCAAGCTGTCGCTCTACACCGCCGTGGGAGGGATTCACCCGGCCCGCACCCTGCCGATCGTACTCGATGTGGGCACCAACAACGGCGAGCGCCTGGCCGACCCTGAGTACCTGGGCTGGCGTCATGAGCGTGTCACCGGCCAGGAGTATGAAGATTTCATCGAAGCGTTTGTCGGCGCCGTCGAGCACGAACTCCCGGGCGTCCTATTGCAGTGGGAGGATTTCTCCAAGGCACATGCCCGGACCATCCTGGACCGCTACCGGGACCGGCTGCTGAGTTTCAACGACGACATCCAAGGCACCGCCGCCGTCACTACCGGGGCACTCGGCTGCGCCGTACGTGCCAGCGGGTCGCGGCTGCGTGACCAGCGCGTGGTGGTACTGGGGGCGGGGTCGGCCGGGATCGGGGTGGCCGACATGCTCAGGGCGCAAATGGTCGCCGCCGGGGTGCCCGAGGACGAGGCCAGGCGACGGTTTTTCATGGTCAACAGCGGCGGTCTGCTCACCTCGGACCGTAACGACCTGAGCGATGTACAGCGCGTTTACGCACAGCCTGCGGCCATTGTCTCCTCCTGGTCGGGGAACCAGACCGGTCCGCCCGGCCTGGCCGATGTGGTCGCCAACACCCGGCCGACGATCCTCATCGGGCTCTCCACAGTAGGTCGGGCGTTTACCGAGCCGATCGTCCGCGAGATGGCTCGTCATGTTGAGCGACCGATCATCTTCCCTCTCTCCAACCCCACTTCCAGCTCCGAAGCCGACCCCGCCGACTTGCTCCGCTGGACACAAGGCCGCGCCCTTATCGCCACTGGTTCGCCCTATCCGCCGGTCAAAGCGGGCGGAGCGCTTGTGCCCGTCGCCCAGTGCAACAACGTCTTCGTTTTTCCTGCCGTCGGCCTGGGAGTGGTGGCGTCGAGAGCGACACGGGTAACTGACAACATGCTGGCCGCCGCGGCGGCTGCATTATGTGCAATGTCACCTGCCCGCGTTTCAGATATGGCGCCGCTCCTGCCAGGCGTCGAGCGTCTGCAGCAAGTCGCCGTGGAGGTGGCTGTAGCGGTCGCAGAGGCGGCGGTGGAAGACGGCGTCGCTCCGGCCTCGACTACGGCCACGATGCGGGCACGTGTCGAGGCCTGCCGTTGGGATCCCGAGTACAGGCCGATGACCCGCGAAAAGGGCAACGGTAAAGCGGCAACGTAAGCCCTCTGCTGCAAGCGGCTGACCGCTCGACCCCGTCCGCTCGCTCCGCCCCCATCTTGTCTGCTGCCCTCCGTTGGCCCGACGTGAGCCCGAGCGAGAAGGGGCATTCGGCCCTAGTCGGGTACCAGGCGGCCGTCTTATGTTGACGTATGCCCACTACCCCGCATTCTCCCCGGCTTGCCCGGCCGCTCCCCGCACCGCAAATGTGCCGGCCACCGGTGGAGCCCGGGTGACTGCCGCCATGAAGCTGGCGGCTGTCGACCTCAATGGCCCCGGCCGCTACCTGCACTGGTCGATCTTCACCGTTTCGGTCGCCAACCTGGTCCTGATCGCCGTCATGGTGGTGATCTTCGCCGCTGCGTTGTTCATCCCGTTCCCTGACCACAGCCGTGGGGAAAAAGCGCCCGAAGGCCAGTTCACGGGCAACGGGCTGAAGGGCAACGGAGGCGGGGACGCCAACGGCGCCGCCTCGGCCGGCAGCCCCACCGCTGTCCCCTATACGGGCGCCGGCACCGACGACAATGACCGCACGTGGACGGGCGCAGTACGTCGGGCCGGCCTGCGCCTATTACCACCAGGGAAACTGCTCCCCGGCCGGCAGCCGGCCTATGTCGCCTCGTGGATCTACGTGTTCGGCGTAGCCACTCTGGCCGCCCTCTTCGTGGCCATCGGTTCGGGGTTCGCCATCGCCCTTGGCGGCCCGGACTGGTGGCATACCGACCCGGTCGGTCACTTCTTCAACAGCCTGCACCTTTGGTCGGTCGAGATGTTCATGGCCTTCATGGTCATCCACTTGTGGGGCAAGTTCTGGATGGCGGCGTGGCGAGGAAGGCGGGCGCTGACGTGGATAACCGGCGTGATCGCCTTCGTGGCCTCGGTCGTCGAGTGCTTCACCGGCTACTTGTCCCAGCAGAACTTTGACTCCCAGTGGATATCGACCAACGGCAAGGACGCCATAAATGCGACCGGGCTCGGAGGGTTTTTCAACCTGATGAATTTCGGCCAAATGCTCATGTGGCATATCGTGCTCATCCCCATCGTGCTGGTCGCCATCGTCGGCGCCCACATCCTGCTCGTGCGGGTGCGGGGCGTCGCCCACCCCCTCCCGGTGCCAAGGGCCCACGGCCGGGCCGCCCGGCGCAAAGCGGCCGCCGCCGACACCGCCGAATGGACTGGCCCCACCCGCGTCTACGACATTGTGAAAGAAGCGGTGATAGCCACCGCCATCGTTACCGCGCTCGTGTTCGTCCTGGCCGGCGTGCTGTCGTCCCCGGATGTGCCGTCAGTGACGATCTCGTCGTGGGCCAGGGTGGCCCCGGCCGACTTCCTGGGCACCGCGACCACCGAGCTGAACGGCACCAGCGAGACGGCCACGTATGGGCCGCCCTACAACAACGGCACTGCCATGGTCCAGCAGATTGGTATCTCGTGGCAAAAGCTGGGCGGGGTCAGGATCCCTATCGACGCGGCGGAGACGTTTGTACTGGGCCCGCTCTCCAAAGAAGCACCCACCAACCCGGCTCTCAGCCGCGCCCTGGACGAGTACAACGCGGCGCCAAAGAGCACTC
>DATJUH010000290.1:0-18502 GCA_035502515.1 Acidimicrobiales bacterium | reverse complement strand
GAATGACCGGGATCCTGGCGTGCGCGTGGAAGCTGGCCCGCGAGCAGGGGATCGCCGGGGTATCCCTGCACGCGCTGGCACGCGAGGTGGGGATGCGCCAGCCGTCGCTTTACGAGTACTACGACTCGAAGAACGCTTTGTACGACGCCATGTTCGCCGACGGCAACCGCAGACTAATCGAGCGCCTGGACGCCGTCAGGTTGCCTCGGGATCCCCGCGCCGCTCTAAAACGGTTCCTATCCGCGTTCACCGCGTTCGGACTGGAGGACGCCGCCCGTTATGAGCTCTTGTTCCAGAGGCATGTCCCCGGGTTCACGCCATCGGCGGCCTCGTACGCGCTGGCCCAGGAAGTGCTGGGCCGCACAGTCAGCCTGATGGAGGCCGCAGGAGTTACTGCTCAGGGCGACATCGACTGCATCGTCGCGGTGACGGCCGGGCTGATGGAGAACCAGGTCACCAACGACCCCGGCGGGAACCGTTTTGTGCGTCATCTCAACCATCTCGTCGACCTAGTGGTCGACGACGCCACACAAAGGAAAAACAAATGAAGCCTGACCGCATCAACCGCCCAGACGCTCGCCGCCTGGCCGAAGACGAGTTCGCCCGCTTCGCCGACCTGGCCGCCTCGCTAACCGAAGAAGAGTGGGCCATGCCCACCGACTGCACAGCCTGGGATGTCCACAAGATGGCCCTCCACGTGCTCGGCTCGGCCGACGCCCAGGCCTCGGTGCGTGAGTTCGTGCACCAGATGCGCCGAGGGATGCCGCTCAACAAGCAGATCGACTCGCACCACTGGGTCGACGGCATGAACGAGCTTCAGATCCGCGAACGCCAACATCTCTCGCACGCCGAGGTGGTCGACCAACTAAGGGCGGTAGGGCCTAAAGCGGTCAAGGGCCGATGGGGCACCCCACTTCCGATGCGCTACCTGCCCGTCCCGTTCGGGCCGCCGGTCGGATGGGAGCCGCTCAAGTACCTGCTCGACGTGGGGTTCACCCGGGACGTCTGGTGCCACCGCATAGATATCTGCGGTGCGACCGGCAGGCCGATGCACCTCACCCCAGAACACGACGGCCGCCTCGTGGCCGACATCGTCGCCGAATGGGCGTCGATCCACCGTGAGCCGTTCGAACTGGTCCTCGAAGGCCCGGCCGGGGGAAAGTTCGCCCAGGGCGTCGACGGCGAGCGAGTTGAGCTCGACGCCCTCGACTTCGTCCGTACCTTGTCCGGTCGCCTCCCCGGCACCGGCGTGCTCCGCCATCCCCTCCCCCTCTAAGGAGACAATCCCGTGAGTGCCCGCATAGACGAAATCGCCGATCACATCTACCGCCTGTCCACGTTCGTACCCGACATCGGGCCGACCGGCTTCACCTTCAACCAGTACCTCATCGACGACGACCAGCCCTTGATCTTCCACACGGGTCACCGAGCCACCTTTATGGACCTAGCCACCGCCATCACCTCGATCGTCCCTATCGAACGGCTCCGCTGGGTGACGTTCGGGCACGTCGAAGCCGACGAATGCGGGGCCATGAACCAACTGCTCGCCGCCGCCCCCCAAGCCCAGGTCGCCCACGGGGCCCTCGGCTGCATGGTGTCCCTCAACGACCTCGCCGACCGGCCCCCGGTGCCCCTCACCGACGGCCAAGTCCTCGACCTGGGTGACCACAAGGTCCGCCACATCGAAACACCGCACGTCCCCCACGCCTGGGAGGCGCGCCTCCTCTACGAGGAGACCACCAACACCCTCCTGTGCGGCGACCTGTTCACCCAACTCGGCAACGGCCCAGCCATCACAAGCAGTGACATCGTCGAACCCGCCGGCCAGGCAGAAGACGTCTTCAGGGCCAGCTGCCTCACTCCCAGCACCGCTCCCACGATCCGCCGGCTCGCCGAACTGGCCCCGACCACCCTCGCCGTCATGCACGGCTCCTGCTTCACTGGCGATGGAGCCAAAGCCCTACAGGCCCTCGCCGACGACTACGCCAAGCGCCTCACAGAAAACCCGACCTGAACTACCCGGCGCGGCGAGGCTCCGATAAACCGCGACACGTCAACCAGACCGCTCAGAATGACGGCTCCAAACCTGGGCCCTTCGGTCACCGTCACCTTTCCGGCGCCCAATAGACCGCACAGCCAGGTCGAGAGTAGCGGTGCAGGGGGAAGCGGCCACAATGATTTCCTACGCACATGAACGATATCGAGTGCCGCTCAGCCGAATTCCGGCCGTGCCCAACGGGCTCCTGAAAAGCGCTGAAAATCGCTGTCAAAGGTCACTACAAGCGCATCGTGCTCCAAAGCGAGCGCGGCCAGGTGGGCGTCGTTCGTGATGTTACCGCCGGTGCCAGTCGACTTGAGTAGCCCGGCCATCACGCTCATATGGCGTGGGGTCGGCTGGACAATGACGCCCGGGCCGTCACCGACCCAGGCCTGCAAAATGGTTATGGCTTGCTCGACCGAGAGCGGCCGTGGGAACAGGCCCACTTTGGTCGACAGCCTAAGGAATGCCAACAGGACCACCCATGCGAAGCCGACCGTCTCCCTACCACTGAGAGACTGGTCGAGCCATCCCCGCGCCTGCTCGTGCCTCGGTTCCGACTCGTTGACTGCGTACAGCAGCACATTGGCGTCGACAAGGGTCACTTACCAGCGCGCTGCTTCCGGAGCAGTTCTTCGTCCTCCAGTTCTCCGGCGAGGATCAACGCCCGGTCCAGATTGACTGTGGGCAGACCGAGGTCCGCAGTGGGTGTACAGAACCGTCCGGACGCTTTTTCGGGCGTGAGCCCCGCACGGACCGCTTCGTTGAGCGCGGCTTTGAACGACAGGCCCCGTTCCCGCATCCGCCGGCGCAACAGCGCTTCGGTATCTGGATCCAGTGTCACAGTCGTTCGCACGTCATCATCATAGCATCAGTCATCTTGATGCGTTGTCATCAAACTGCGGGCTAGTGGTGCTCCTCTCGGCGGGTGCTGTCACACCACCCCTTCGGAAGGTGGCCAACGAGAAGACGGACAACAAGGCGAGCAATATCGAGCAGACCAGGACCGACCGGAAGATGCCGAAGTGCTCAGAGGAAATGCCAACCGCGATGACCGGGACCGCAAGGCCCAAATAGCAGAACACGAAATAAGACGAGACGACCTGTCCACGCCGGTCGGCCGGGGCCAGGCGGTTGGCGCTCGAGAGGCTGCCCATGAAAACGCAGCCGACGGCGACCCCTCCGACGCCGGTACCAGCCAGGAAGAGGCCCAATGACGCCTGCGACAACCCGGCAACTATGAGGGCCAGGACGACGAGGAACAATGCCAGCCCGAACGAGACGACCAGCCGGTAGTCAAAGTGGCCGGCGACGACCTGAGTGGCAGCCGAAATTGCGAAGATCATGAACACGACTGCGCCGCCGAGGGCGTGGTTGTGTTGGTGCAGGACGCCACCGAGGAACGTCGGTGCGAGCGCGCTGAAGATCCCGAGCAGGCTGAAGGCGGCGAACCCCGCTACCCCGGCGGCGAAGAATTGGTCCCTCCCTGATCCTGGGATGCCGAAGCCGGCGAAACGGATGGTGAGCCTTTGACGTCCCGGCACGGTCTCGGGCACCCAGGCCACCGCGAGAGCCGCAACCGCCAAGAAGGCCAAGTACACCTCGAACACGAGCACCGTGGGGCGGGGCAAGTACTGTGCGAACAGGCCGGCCATTAGCGGGCCAAGGCCGAGGCCACCAGTGTTGACCACTGTGGCCACGAGGGACGCTCGCCGTGGTTTTGCAGGTCCCAGCATGTCGGTGAGCGCCGCAGTCGCGGTGCCGGTCATGAGACCAGCCGAGAAGCCAGACAGGACCCGGCCCAAGAAAAGCCACCCGACCGACGCAGCCACGATGAACACCACCGTGCTGAGCGCGCTGAACGCCAGAGCAGCCGCGAGCACCGGCCGGCGCCCGACCTGGTCGGAGGCACGTCCCGCAAAGACCAGCGCGGCCAGCACGCCCGCCGCATAGACGGCGAAGATCAGGGTGATCACCCCGGAAGAAAAGTGCCACTGGCTTTGCCAAATGACGTAAAGCGGGGTGGGGAGGGTGGTGCCCAGCATGGTGGCGGCGAACACGTAGGCGATCAACCAAAACGCCACCTCACGCGGCTCCGCGAGCCGGGGACGGTCGACGGCAATCGCCTCATCGAGGCAGTCGAAGCACGGCTGGCCCGGTGGCTTCGACCGAGCTTTTTCGGTTCTTTGTGTGGTCATGCCAGGATCACCTCGCAACTGGTTGATCTGCGGCGGCCGCCTGTAACCACCTGGGCCCCCACCCAAAGGCCGTCCCCAGCGGACAATGCCACTCCCTTGCCGGCGTCGCTGCTCACATCGTCGCGCAGCTCCTGCGCCAACGCCTAACGCATCCTCGAGCGTGACAAAAACCCCTTCCCAGGGTGACCAACGACGGCGCGAGCGGCGAGGGGAACGATCCTCGAGGCTCGGTGGTCAACGTGACCGCCGTCGTCACCTTGAACAAGACGGACCTGACCGAGCATGTGGGGAGTGTCCCCGTCGCCCTTTTGGACGACGTGAACCGAGGTCTGCGGCGGGTGCTCGACCTGTAGGTCGGCCACACGTTCCCGCGGATCGGTAGGTCTTCACCGAGCCCGGCCACCCTGAGCCGGTCCCAGAAAAACGCGCTCCGCAGTCGAGGATCCCGGCATAGCCCGAGCGCGGCATGGGCGACCAGTCACAGCCCCCGAGCCGATGCGCAAAGTCAGTTTTTGGGACCGACGGCCTCGATAACAACCAGCGTGCCTTCGGAAGGGTTGATCGAGCGGCCGGCGGCCAGTTGAACCTCGTGCCCAGAAGCGGCCTCGATTATCGCCGTCCGCCCCTGTGATGGGAACGCACAGAGTCACGCGTGCGAGCCAAGGCGGCGACGGTTTCGGAGTACTGGCGCTGGGCGACGGCGATGAACAAGCAGTCCACCACCGTGAGCTCCGCGATGCGGCTTGCCATTGCCCCGGAGCGGAAGCTCGCCTCCGACACCGTCGTGCGCAGCAGCAAAGAGGCGACGCTGGAGATCGGGGACCTCGGGTAGTTGGTGATGGCAAGGGTGGTGGCGCCCGCCTGCGCCGCCCGACCGAGGGCCTCGACCGTCTCCACGGTCGTGCCGCTATGGCTGATGGCTACGGCAACGTCGGCCGGTGAGAGGTTGGAAGCGGAGGGGAGAGCGAGGTGCGGGTCGCTCCAGGCAAACGCCACGAGGCCGATCCGGTGCAGTTTTTGCTGGAGGTCGCTGGCCACGACGGCGCTGGCGGCGGCACCATAAATGTCAACCCGCCGAGCGACGGCCACTGCCGCCACCGCCAGCTCCAGCACGGCGATGTCGAGGTTGGCGAGGGTGCTCGTGACCGCCAGAGCCTCGGCGGCGCCCACCTTGGCGACCATGGTGGCCAAGTCGTCGTCGGGGCTTATGTCCGGCGCCAGCCGAGCGACCGGCACCGCGGTAGCCCGTCCCGCCTCCTTGGCCAGCGCGATGCGCAGCTCGGGGTAGCTCTCGAACCCGAGCGACCGGCAGAACCGTACGACCGTGGTCTCCGAAGTCTCGGCCATGCCGGCCAGTTCGGTGATAGTCAAGTGGGCGGCGCTCGCGGGCCGCGACAGGATCGCCTGGCCGACTCGACGCTCGGACGGCGCCAGCGAGGGGAGCACTGATGCCACGCCAGCGAACACGCCATCGAGGCGAGCCGCGGGGACCGGTTCCGGCGCGAGGGTAGGTGGCCGCGAGCCATGGGGCGCGAGCTCGGCAACTGTGCTGGCCGGCGCCGGCCCCCTTGCCCTGTTCACGGGCGAACCCTTCTGTTCACGGCGCAAGAGCCTCGTGAACAGCCAGCCGCAACGGCGTGATCGTCCCCCGGTCTCGCCCAAAATGCACATCATTGGTCAAAAACACGACCCAGCGCCCAGATGGTGGGTCGAGCGCGAGAGACGTGCCAGTAAAGCCGGTGTGCGACACGGCAGTAGACGGCCAGCCCCGCCCGAGCCGGTCGAAGGCGTCGCCCCGGGCCACCCATCCGAGCCCCCGGTGCCCGCCGAGGCTCGCCGTTCGGTCCCTCACCGCCTCCTGCCTCCAGTGCTGAGGCAGCCACCCGTCCCCGCTCGAAACCCACCCGCCCAGGTACGCCGCCAGGTCTCCTGCGGTGGAAAACAGGCCGGCATGACCAACAGGCACCGCCAACGCGGCGGCCGTCTCGTCGTGGACCACCCCGGTACGGCAGCTGCCGTCAGGCCCCGGCTCTGTAGCGGCCACGTCGTCCCCCGGGGCCGGGGCATACCCGGTACGCGCGAGGCCGAGCGGCACGACCACCCAGTCTGTCACCAGCGCGTCGAGGGGGCGGCCGGTCACCGCTTCGGCAACCCAGCCGAGGACGATGAACCCGATGTCCGAGTACACGACCTGGCTCCCCGGCGGCGCCACCAGGGGCTCTTCCAGAAGCTGTCGCGCCAGTTCAGCGGGTTCGAGCCCGAGCCGCCAGTACTCGCGGTGCGCGGGCAGCCCCGAGGTGTGCGTAAGGAGGTGCTCGACCGTCACCCGGGCGCGCTCTTCGGCTCCCGTGCTGAACCCTGGCAGCAGCTCGGCGACCCTGCTCTCGAGGCTGATCCAGCCATCGGCCAGAAGGTGGAGCACGACGGGCAGGGTCCCCACTACTTTCGTGAGCGAGGCGAGGTCGAAGACGGTGCCGGTGGTCATCGGCCGCCGGCACGCCCCGGTCTGGGCCCAGCCATAGGCCCAGAGCAGTTCCGTTTCGTCGCCCCACCCTGCGGCAAGGACGGCACCCGGCGTCTCCCCGGCACCCACGGCCCTTGCCACGGCGCTGGTCGCCGCGTCGTACGCGGTCCCCGCGCTCGAAGGCGGGGCTACCTCGCCGGGCCGCGCCTCGCTCACCACGCCGACCGTGGAAGACCGCCGGGCGCACCACGGCTCGTCCGCTGACCTAGCACAACGCGGGTACGACGAACTTCGGTCACCGGCCTCCCTTGCGGGCCTCCTCGAGGCGGGCCCCGTCGCCGCTAACAAACAGGACGTTGCTAGGTTACCAGTCCCGCTCTGCCGGGTGGAGAATAGTGACGAAACCGGCGGGTTGCCCCGTCCGGGCGCCGCGGAGGCGCTCCTGGCGCCCACCCCGACCGCTCCCTGGCTCGTCCCGCAGAACGCGGCTGCCACGGCAACCGATACCGCCTTGTTCGTCATTGAAACCGCCCACTCCTCCCTTTGTGATCCACCGATGGCCACGCAGCCCCCGCTGCGGCGCAAGAAACTTGAATGGCCCGCCCGTAAGCCGTTAATCAGTTACCGCCGCTTGTAGGAGAGCCCGGCTTCCCTCAGCTCGTCAAGGGAAGCAACACTTCCGCCGCGGCCACCAGGTTGGGAGGCGCGCTCCCACGCGCCGGCACGGTGCGGCCCGGGGCCAGCTCCATGTCCGCTTCGGAGCCGAGGGCCACGACGACTGCGCCGGGCACGGCGGCAATGAGCTCGGAAACTAACCGGGCCTCTACCGGTTTGCGGTACGCGTCGCGGGTGGCGATGACGATAGGGCGCCCCCCTGCAGCTGCGACGGCCTCCTGCACATCCAACGACGCGCCGGGAGGGACCACAAGCCCCGTCGTCGCCGGGTGGCGTTGGCGCAGTGCGTCGACCAGGCGCATGCGGACCTCTCCCGCGCCCGGTGACAGAAAGCCCAGCTCGAACACGAACGGGGCACTTTGGAGCGGCTTGGGGAGCAGCGCACCTCTGAGAGCCCGGCGCGCCGCGGCAAGACCGAGCTCGAAAGCGCCGGCAGCGGAGGGCGCGCCGGCTGGTCCCTCCCCCGCCGAGGCCACACGTGACGTGGTGAACCGCGAGGCCAGACGTCTCACCCGCTCGGTAGCCTCCTCGAGGCGCTCAAAAGTGAGCAGGCGGCCTTGCCGGGCCTCTCGAAGGCCGCTCGCAACCTCCTGTTGCAGTTCCAAACTGCCGTCGACGCACAGAAGATCCGCTCCCGCGTTCAGCGCCTCCACAGCCCCTGCCACGACACCGGTGTGGCGGGCGATGGCGCCCATACCGAGCGCGTCGGTGACGATCACGCCCTGGAACCCCAACTCCTTGCGGGCGAGCTGTTCGAGCAAGACCCTCGAGAGGGTGGCGGGGCGGTCACTTATGCCCTCGTATCGGACGTGAGCCGTCATCAACATGGCGACGTCGGCGTCGATGGCCGCCTTGAAGGGTGCCACATGGACGTCCATCAGCGTCTCATGGTCCAATTCCAGTGACGGCAGATCGACATGGGAGTCGGCGGCGGTTGCACCGTGGCCGGGGAAGTGCTTGGCGCACGCGGCCACGCCGACCATTTGTGTTGCTCGTACCCACTCTCTTACGTGGCGTGCGACGAGACCGGGCTCGTAGCCGAACGAACGGTTGCCGATCACCGGGTTGGCTGCGCATGTCACCACGTCAGCCACGGGGGCGAGGTTTACGTTCGCGCCGGCCACCGCCAGTCCCTTTGCAATCGTCGCGGCCGTGCGTGCGGTTAGGGCGAGGTCGTCCACTACCCCGAGCACGCGTGCGCCCGGCCACGAAGACCCGGTCGTCGCTTCCATGCGGGTGACCGCGCCGCCCTCCTCATCGAGGGCGATCAGGGCATCGGGTTTCAGCTCTCTAATTGCCTGGCAAAGCTCATTGAGCGTGTGCCGGTCAGGGATGTTGCGAGCGAAGAGGACCACCCCGGCCAAGCCCTTGTCCAGCCACCGGGCCGTTAAGTCAGGCAAGCTAGGGCCCGGCAGGCTCACCAGCAGGACCCGCTCGACGGTTATGGTGATCGCTTGCCCTTTCTCGCCGCGTGTACCACGGCGGTGGCTGCAACCCGGCCCTGGAGCGGCGAGGACGCCTAGGACGGGCCGTTGCTAACTGACTTCGGTCCTCAGCGCATTGTAGGATTTTTCCAGCTGTCCAAATGAGCGGCTCGTCATTTTTGAGGGGGACATCAAAGACAATGACCAAAATCCATGTGAAGACCATCCACGATCCGAAAAGCAGAGGGCACTCGGCCCTCTTATCTGCGGTGGCGGCCCTAACGGCCACCGCCATGCTCGCCGTCGGGTGGGCCGCACCAGCGTCGGCCTCGACCCGGGAGCCGTCCAACGCACCGTTCTCCCTAACTGTGAGCGGCAATACGGTCGAGCCCATACCGGACAGCTTCAACCCGTACGTACTCACGAGCGGAGGCAACCTCATCGACGCCGAGCCCATGATCTACGAGACCCTCTTGCAGTTCGACCTGTTGAAGCCGGGCACGATCTACGACTGGCTGGCCAGCTCGTACCAGTTCACCAACGCGGACAAAACGCTCACCTTCGACCTCCGCAAAGGCGTGACCTTTACCGACGGGACGCCGCTAACGAGCGCAGACGTCGTGTTCAGCTTCGACCTCATGCAAAAGAACGCGTCGCTGAACACCAACGGCGACGCCTTCTCTTCTGTGCGGGCCGACGGGCCGTACAAGGTGGTGTTCACCTTCACTAAGGCCGACTACCCGCAGCTGTACGATATCGCCAGCACCTACATCGTTCCTGAGCACATCTGGAAGGGCGTCAACCCGGTCAAGTACGCCGACACCAACCCGGTCGGCACAGGGCCCTATACGGTGGAACGCTTCTCCCCCGAGGACCTCGTCCTCACGAAAAACCCGCACTACTGGCAATCGGGCGAGCCCAAGATAACCCAGCTGAACTACCCGGCTTGGGCCTCGGCGGACGCGGACAATCGCGACCTGGTGAACGGGACAGAGACGTGGGCCGGCAACTACATCCCCGACGTGCAAAGGGTCTACGTCAACGCGGACCCGAAGTACCGCCACTACTGGTTCGCCCCCGTCGGCGTAGTGGCCCTCCAGCCCAACCTCACCGTCTACCCGCTGAACATCCTCGCGGTGCGCGAGGCGATCAGCGACGCGATTGACCGCCATAGCGTCTCTGTGGAGGGCGAATCGACCTACGAGGCGCCGGCGACGTCGCCCACGGGGCTGGTCCTGCCCTACGACAACTCGGTGCTTGCTCCCCAGTACAAGGACCTGAAGTACAGCCTGAACGACGCCAAGGCCAAGCAGCTGATGGAGTCGGCCGGGTTCAAGATGAAGAACGGCTACTTCGTCGGCAAGAACGGCCGGCCGATAACGCTCACCCTCACGGACCCGTCGAGCTACTCGGACTACATGACCGATGCCCTGATCATCAGCTCCAACCTGAAGGCGATCGGCATCAAGGTGGACGTGAGCGGGATTTCGGTAAACGCCTGGACATCCGACCTCGCTGACGGGGACTTCCAGCTCACGATCCTCTATTCCAATATCGGGCCCAGCCCCTACTACTGGTACAACGGCTGGCTCAACGACACCCTGTCCGCCCCCGTGGGCAAGCCGGCGACGGCGGACTACAGCCGCTGGTACTCGGCCGCCACGCAGTCTGCTCTTGCCCAGTACACGACCGGTACGACCACTGCCGCCCGCAACGCCGGCATCATGGCCATCGAAAAGATCATGGTCGAGGACGAGCCGGTCATCCCGCTGGTCTACTCGGCGGTGTGGTTCGAGTACGACAACCAGTACGTGGGGGGCTGGCCGACACCGTCCAACCCGTACGCTATGGGGGAGCCCGCCGGCTTGGACGCCGAGATCACACTGATGCACCTCACCCCCCGCTAATAGCACGCACACGCCTCAGGTAACGATTGGACGGAAGGCAAGCGATGTGAGCCGGTCTCGAGTTCCACGCGGCGAACGCCGGTGGGGCTTGGACCGGTTCCTCCGTGACGGGCCTCGCCGGGGCGAGCGGCTCGGGTGGCTGGCCAACGGCGCCGCCGTCACTCAGGGCGAGCTGGTGTGGGGCCCGTCGGCCGCGCTCGCCAGGGGTTTCCGGGTGGTCCAGCTGTTCGGCCCGGAGCACGGGCCGCACGGGGCGATAAGAGCGGGGCAACGTGTCGAGGACCACAGGGACCCCTGGACCGGCCTCCCTGTGTGCAGCCTGTACGGGTCCGGCCCCGCCAACCTGGGAGAAGCTTTGGCTCGCTGCGACACCGTCGTGGTGGACATGGTCGAGCTGGCCGCCCGTTACAGTACCAACCTCGCCTTGGCCACTGACCTCTTGGATGCGGTGGCGAGCATGGGTCGCCACCGTTTCGTCGTGCTGGACCGGCCCAACGTGCTCGGGCGGGCCACAGAAGGCCCGCGGCTCGGCCCCGGGGTGCGTTCGATCGTGGGCCGTCTCGACGTCCCCGTCCGCCATGGCCTCACTATGGGGGAGCTCCTACGGTGGTACGCCCACTCCGCCGGGCTCGACATCGGCCTGGACGTCGTCCGCGTCGCCGGCTACGACATGGAGGGGGTGGCCCAGGACCGGCCCTTCCTGTCGCCCTCACCCAACCTCAACACCATCGAGGCGCAGTTGCTCTACCCCGGTACGTGCCTGGCGGAAGGGACCAACCTCTCGGAGGGGAGGGGTACGGCGTTCCCTTTCCAAGTCGTGGGAGCCCCGTGGCTCGATGCCCGCACCGTCGCCGAGGAGCTACGTGGCGACCAATGGGAGGGCGTTGCCCCCCGACCTGTCCGCTTTGTGCCCAATACGTCCAAGCACCAGGGTGAGGTCTGCGAAGGAGTCTTTCTTCACGTCGTCGACCCTGACCGAATGCGCCCGGTGGCATTGGCCGTCAGGCTGCTGTTGCTCGTGTTCGCCAGGCACGAAGAGGCAGCGGTGCTCCCGGCCGGCCCCGAGCGGCAGCTGCGCTTCATCGACCTTCTGTGGGGCGCCACTGACCTCGGGGACTGCCTGGAGGAACGCCGGCAGCCATCCCCTGCCGAGGCCCCCGTTGGCTTCGCCCGTGAGGTTGCGCCCGACCTTCTCTACGAAGGCCCGCTGGTCCCCTGGTGAGCCTCGGTCGCCACCTCTCCGTCTGCAGAGGCCCCGTCGGCCGACGACGCTGAAGAGTAGAGCCAGCAGTGGGCCCAGTGGCCGCCCTCCAGGACGCTCCGGGGCGGGAAGGACTTCCGGCAAATGTCCATCGCATGAGGGCACCGTGGATGGAAACGGCACCCGCTCGGCGGTGCAACCAGGCTGGGTGGTTCCCCGGTGGAGGTTACCGGGGCACCCTGTTCCAACCTTTCCGGGTCGGGTGCGCAGGCCACCAGGACCTGCGTATAGGGGTGGGCCGGGGTCTGCGTGACGACTTCCGACGGCCCGCCCTCCACCAGCTGGCCCCCGTACATGACCAGCGTCGTGGTGGCGAAGTACCTGGCCGAAGCGATGTCGTGGGTTATGTACAAAAGAGCCAGGTCCCGCCCTTCCACCAAGCGCCGGAAGAGGTTGAGGACGCCGAGGCGGATAGAGACGTCCAGCATCGACACCGGCTCGTCGGCCAAGAGTACGGACGGGCGGGCGGCGAGCGCACGGGCGAGCGAGATCCGCTGAGCCTGGCCACCTGAGAGCTCATGGGGGAACTTCTCCAGGAACTGCCGGGGGGGGCTCAGGTTCACATCCGCCAGAAGTGCGCTGAGCGCGTCGTCGTCCCGACCCCTGGGGCCCCGGTAGATGCGGAGCGGCCGGGTGAGGATATACCTCACCGTGTGGACGGGGTTCAACGAGCCGAAGGGGTCCTGGAGTATCAGTTGGACTTGCTTGGCGTACTTCTTGAACGAACTGCCACGCCCCGGGCGCACCCGCCTCCCACCCAGGCGGATGGAGCCCCGCGTGGCCGGGTACAGCCCGGCCAGCACACGGGCGACCGTGGACTTGCCGGACCCGGACTCACCCACCAAGGCAGTCACCTGGCCTGCATAGAGGGCGATGCTCACGCCGTCGACCGCCTGCACGACCCGCCTCCTCCGGCTTTGCCGGCTGAAACCGCCTCCTGTTCGGAAGTGCTTGACCAGGTTGACAGCTTCCAAGACAGGCTTTTCGTCGACCTCGTACCCGGGGCCACCGTTTAGTACCACTTCGTCGCCGCGGCCGGCGGCCCCGTCGTCTCCTCGGCCGGCTGTGCCACCGTCACCACCGGTCCCGTCGCCACCCGGCGTGTGGACGCTCGCTTGAGGGCTCAGGCTGGAAGGTTGGCCGGCGAGGCGGGCAACACGGTCGGGCCCGTAGAGCAGGCACGCCACCCGCCGGTCGGTCGCACCGGTCGACAGCGGGTCGGTGAGCAGGCGCGGGACGTGCTCGGTGCACTGCTCAAAGGCTTGAGGGCAGCGGGGGTGGTAGGCGCACCCGGACGGTACCGCCCGCAGGTCGGGCGGGGCGCCCGGGATGCCCCGGAGTTCGCGCTTGGGCCCGTGCAGCAGAGGGAACGAGTTGAGCAGCCCGTGGCTGTAGGGGTGGAAGGGCGCCCGGTACAGGTCCTTCGACGGGCACATCTCGACCACCCGGCCCGCGTACATGACCGCGATCGTGTCGGCCATCTCGATGAGCAGCGACAGGTCGTGGGTGATGAAGATGACGGAAAAACCGAGCCGGTCGCGGAGGCGGAGGATTTCGGCCAAGATTTGGCGTTGTATCACGACGTCGAGCGCCGTGGTGGGCTCGTCCATGATGATGAGCTCAGGGCTGAGCGCCAGCGCCATGGCGATCATCGACCGCTGCCGCATGCCGCCGGACAGCTCGTGGGGGTACGACGCCGCCCTGTCGGCGGATATCCCCACCAGCCGCAGCAGTTCGCGGGCCCGGTCGTAGCGTTCCGCCCGTCCCATCTCGGGCCGGTGGGCCACCAGCACGTCATCGATCTGGGCGCGCAGCGACAGCACCGGGTTGAGCGCGTTCATGGACGACTGGAACACCATCGCCACCTCGTCCCAGCGCAACCTCCGTAACTCCTCGTCCGATAGCGCCATGATGTCGATTGGCCGGCCTCCCCCCGGCCGGTGGTAGCGGACCCGGCCGCGGGTGACGATCCCCGGCGGCCGCAAGAGGCGGTTCATCGCATATGCGAGGGTCGATTTCCCCGAGCCCGACTCCCCCGCTATCCCGAGGACTTCTCCCCGGTTCAGCACGAGGTCGACGCCGTCAACGGCGTGCAGGGCACGGTCACCGGACCCGTAGTCGACAGCCAGGTCGGTCACGTCCAAGATGACGTCCCCGCCATCCCAGCTCGGCTCCGCTCCCGGGGTCGTCCCAGTCCTCGCGCCTCGGTCCCGGGTCAGCGCACTGCCCACCTGGGGGCGGCCATCGCCCTGGGGCCCGCCGTCCTCTCCCCCTTTCGGCCGGTCACCGGGGGAAGGCCGGGGCGTAACCACGGGGGTGAAGGTGGGCAATGGCGTGGAAGGACGAGCCGGCCCCTCCTGGGTCAGCCCTGCCGGCTCGCCGCGCCCGGGCAAAACGGGGGCCGGCAGCCCAGTGCGCTCAGCACCACCCTTGTCTGGCGCCGGCTTGGCGCGCAGGTCCTTGCCGGCCGCCTTCGTCGCTATCCTCGTCGTCCGCAGGCGGGGGTTGACGAACTCATCTATGCCGAAATTGATGAGCGCCAGGCCCGTGCCCACGAGAGCAATGCAGAGCCCGGGCGGCAGGAACCACCACCAGGCTCCGACTTGCAATGCCTCGTTGTTCTCCGCCCAGTACAGCATGGTGCCCCAGGACCAGGTCGTCACACTCGACAGGCCGAGGAAGGCGAGCCCGGCCTCGGTCAGGATGGCGAATATCACGGTGAAGAGGAACCCGGAAGCCACAATGGCCAGCTCGTTGGGCAGGATCTCGGCGAAGATGACGCGCAGCGACCGCTCGCCGCTGGCCCGGGCCGCCTCGATGTAGTCCCGCTTGCGGATGCTCAGCGTCTGCGCCCGCAGGACCCTCGCCCCCCAAGCCCATCCCGTCACGGCGATGACCAGGGTCACGCTCAAAGTTCCCTTGTTGGGGAGGTACCCGGCCAGCACGATCACCAGTGGGAGCGCCGGTATGACGAGGAAAATGTTGGACAGGGCAGAGAGCACCTCGTCCGTCGTCCCGCCCAGGTAGCCGGCCGCCAGCCCTACGAGGAGCGACACGAACGTGGCGATGGCGGCGGCGGCGAAACCGACCAGCAGCGAGACCCGGGCACCGTAGAGCAGCTGGGCGAACACGTCCTGACCCGCTTGCGTGGTGCCGAGCCAGTGCGCCGCCGACGGGGGCTCCAGGGACTGCGGCGAGAGGGCGGAAGGGTTGGTGTGGTCGATGATCGGCCCGAAGATGGCAACCAGTACGAAGAACCCGAGTATGGCCAAGCCGGCGAGGATCTTCCCGGACCGCAGCCCTCCTACCCACCCCCAGCGCTGAGAGGGCATCGCCGCGCTCGGCTCAGCCGCGCTGGCTCCGTCTCCGCCGACGTCGGCGGTGACCGCCACGTTCGTCACGGTGCCAAGCTCCCCACGGCCGGCTAGGCGTCCTGGCGGGTGCGGGGGTCGAGAGCGACGTAGACGGCGTCGGCGAGGATGTTCGCCACCAACACAGCGAGGGTAATGATCAGGAACACCCCCTGCATGAGGGGGTAGTCCTCGTTGTTGACGGCCTGGTAAAGGACATAACCGATACCGGGGTACGAAAAGACGACCTCCACCAGGATTGCGCCGCTGACCACGAACCCGAGCGACAGGGCGAAGCTCGCAATGGAGGGCAGGATTGCGTTGCGGGCGGCGTAGGTCCACATGATGCGGCGCTTCGAAAGGCCCTTGGCTTCGGCCACCATCACATAGTCCTCGAACAGCGTCGACACCATCATGTTGCGCATCCCGATGAGCCACCCTGCGATGGAAGAGACGACGATGGTGATGGCCGGGAGAGCGGCGTGGTAGGCGGCACTGCCAAGGAAAGCGGCCGAAAAGCCGATCGTCGTCGAGTCGGAGTAGCCGCCACTATTAGGGAAGATGTGCACCTCGGTAGCGAAAAGGTAAATGACGATCAGGCCTAACCAGAAATAGGGGATGGCGAGCAGGAAGGTCGTGGCGGGCGGGAGGAACCCGTCGAGCCAGGAGCCACGCCGCCAGGCGATGACGATGCCAAGCAGCGTCCCCAAGATGAAGCTGACCACCGTGGAAACCCCGATGAGCACTGCCGTCCAGGGCAGGCTCTCGCCGATCACCGACACGACCGAGCTCGGGAAGTAGCTGAAAGAAGTGCCCAGGTCGCCCCGGAACAGGTTGCCCCAGTAGCTGATGTACTGAGAGACAAGACCGGAGTGGTTGAGCCCGTACAGGGCCGTGAGCGATTTGGTCGCCGCCGGCGAGAGCTGGCCCTTGTACTTGGCCATCAGGACTTCGACGGGGTTGCCTGGCATGAGCCGCGGGATGAGGAAATTGAGGGTGAGCGCCGCCCAGGCGGCCAAAAGGTAGAACGACATCCGCCGGACGAGGAAGTTCACGGGCCACGTCCGCCCAGCATGGGGAGCGGGACAAAGAACACCGATGGGGGCCGCATGAACGCCGCGGCCCGCCGGACGCCCGACATCTTGCCGCGGAGCGTCGTCAGTGCTTCGTAATAGCCCTGGTAGTCGAAGTTCACTACCCCGCCTCTGAAAAGCTCGTGGCATCGGGCGCCGGCGATCCATTCGTCGAAAACGCCGCTTATGTCGACCACGACGTCGGGTCGGAAACCGTCTGCGTCTTCCCAGTTCTCCGCGTAGAAGACCTGAGGCCCGCCATTTTGCGGCCCGCCGCTTCGCCCCTGCAGCTCCAAAGCGCGTTCGACGGCGAAATAAGAGTTGGCGTGGTCGCGGTGGAATGAGCCCCGCCAGTGGGTGACGATGACTGCCGGCCTCTCGGCGTCGATCACCGAAGCCACCGACCTGGCGACCTCGTCGCTGGCCACCAGGTCTCCGTCTGCGTAGTCAAGGATCCGGTAGCGGGCGCCGAAACGACCGGCGGCTTCTTCGGCCTCGCTCAGCTTCTGGGCCCGGTAGACAGCCCGCTCCCTGCGGGGGTGCCCGCCCTCGCCCGCCGTGAGATGCAAGAAGGTCACGTCCTCGCCGGCCTTGGCGTGCAGCAGGGCCAGGTGGCCGGCGGTGAAGTCCATGTCGCCCACGTGCGCCCCAACGAGCAGGAGCCCGCCGCTCATAGAGTGCCCGTCCCGCCAAACGCCCGCTCGTAGATGGCGAACCGGCGGCTCACCTCGAAGCCGGCGCGCCGGTACAGGCGCCCCGCAGCATCCTCCTCGCCCGTCCAGAGGAACCAGGCACAATGCAGGCTTTGCGCCGCCATCTCCCTCAGCGTCTCGTGGAGAAGGACGTTGCCCAGGCCGAGGCGCCGCCTCTCGGGCAGGACGCCGAAGGGGCCGAAGCGGTCGGGGCAGCCCAGGTAAGCACCGAATATCGCAAAGCCGGCGATCTCGTCCCCGTACGTGGCCACCTGGATCTGCTCCGGCCTGGCTCCATGCCGCAAGGCGACCCGTACGACGCTCGCCCAGTCTTCAACGAAGCTCCCGCACAGTCCCAACAACCGCGTGTACCACTCCACGGAGGGTGAGCCGAACCGCCAGCCGTCCGCTTCCAGACGCCATTTCTCTTTGGCCACCACCTCGGGTACCTCGTAGTCGACCAGCAACCGGTCCATAGCCACCACGGTGGCGGACTTGTGATACCCGCCATCCTCGAAAAGCTCGCAACTGCCCGGGTACCGTCCGACCGGCACCCCGGGGTAGTAGTACCCGGGCGGGTACGGCGACACTACGGCCCGGCTGCAGCCGCGTCCCACCAGGTACTGCTCGGCCCGGCGGAGCAGCTCACGGCCTATCCCCTGGCGCTGGCAGGCAGGATCGACAGCCAGGACGAGTATCCAGCCGTCGCGGCGGCCACTTCGGGAGGCCGCTGGCCCCTCCCGGAGGCCCTCCGGACTGCCCACCGCGACGGCGTGCACGAAGCCCCTCACCTCGCCCTGGCTGTCCCGGGCTTCGATGAGGCCTGCCTCATCGAAATTGTCATCGAGCAGGGTCGTCCGGACGAAGCGGCCGAGGCTCACTTGGTCCTTACGGAGGCTCCGGGCCCAACAGGCGACCAGGGCCGCCTCGTCACCCCCGACGTAAGAGCGGTAGTCCACTCCGGTGATCCCCCCTTAGCCGCCCAGCCATCTCGTGTTCAGGTGTTAGAGGTTTACCTTACAAGTAGCAACCTTAGTAACTAATTGGCCACAGGAGGGACCGGTGTCGCTTGCCTGGAGCTTGTAGCCATCGCCCTCACGCGCCCGTTTGAGAACTTCTGCGTAATCCTTGAGGGGGACCTGGCCGCTCACCGGTTATCAGCATTGGCTACGGTGCCCTGGTGGGCGCTGAACGAAACGCCTACTTGGTTGGGCCCGGTGAAACTGGGCTCCTCGCCCGGCGGTATCCAGCTGTACTCCGACCGCATGTCCGGCCAGTACAAAACATCGGTGCGGCTCACCGTGCCAGAGTAGGGAGCGCCAGTGCATAGCGCGGCGGGCCCAGAACTCATACGAGAGGTTGTTCTGGCGCCGGCTGCGCTTCCGCCTGTAGGACGTGGTTGAAGCCGATCTGCAAGTGG
>DATJUH010000289.1:0-5594 GCA_035502515.1 Acidimicrobiales bacterium | reverse complement strand
GGCACCTCGCTCTGCCGTGAGAGCACGAGTGTTGGCACACTCGTGGTTGACGAAACCAAAGCCTCACGACAGAGGAGGAAACGCCCTATGCAAGAACAAGTATCGCGCCAGCAGTACGTCGGGATCGACTTGCACCGCCGGCGCTCAGTGATAGTTCGCATAGACGGCACGGGCAAAGTGCTCGGCAAGAAACAGGTGCTGAACGACCCCGTCGAGTTCGCCCTGGCCATGGCCGAGGCGGGCGAAGGCCCGGAAGTAGCGCTGGAAGCCACCTACGGTTATTACTGGGCCGCCGACCTATTGAAAGAGAACGGGGCCCACGTCCACCTTGTGCACCCTTTGGGGCTCCATTGGGAAAACAGAAGAGTTAAGAACGATGAGCTCGACGCGACCGAGCTGGCCAAGAGGCTCTGGCGGGACGACCTCCCAGAGGCCTGGGTGGCACCGCCAGAGGTGAGGGACTTAAGAGAGCTCATCCGCTACAGGGCAAAGTTAGTGGCGTTCCGCACCTCTGCCAAGGCTCAGGTGCACGCGGTGATGGCCAAGTGCGGCGTCCTGCCCGAACTGGGCGAGATGTTCGGCCCCGCTGGCCAAGTGCTCTTGGACAAGATGGAGCTCCCCCAGCCCTACCGCTACCGGGTGGACTCGCTCCGGCGGCTGATCGCGGTCTTCGACGACGAGATCGACATCGCCGAGAGCCAAGTACGAAAGCGCCTCAGGGGGCACCGGGGGTACAGGGCCGTCCAGGCCCTCCACGGCGTCGGCCCCGTGATGGCGGCCATCTTCGTGGCCGAGATCGGCGACGTCAGCCGCTTCGCCTCTGCGCGGCGCCTCTGCTCCTGGGCCGGGGTCACCCCGTCGCACCATGAGTCCGACGAAAAGGCCTACCGGGGCCACATAACCAAGCAGGGCTCGACGCTCGTGCGTTGGGCCGCCATAGAAGCAGTCGTGCGCTACCACGGCGGCGCCCCCATCGCCCCCACGTTCCGGCGTGTACAGGAGCGCCGCGGGACGATGATCGCCCGGGTGGCGGCGGCAAGGAAACTGCTCACGCTCGTCTACTACGGCCTCCGTGACGGCCAAGTCCGTTGCCTGGCCAAGCAGGCCGCTTGAGCAACGGTTCGGGCGCAGCCGGGGCGCGAGCACGGGTATCGACGTGGCCCCCGGGGACGGCGAGGCCGAGTACCTGAATGTGCCCGCCTGGCTGTGGCCGGAACTCACCATGCACCTGACTAGCGTCACGGGACGGAGGAATGTCCAGCAGCCGAACCGGCTTGCTCGCCCAGATACCGGGGCAATGGTGAGGTCACTTGCTGTGCCCGCCCAAAGAGGCGACCAAGGGCCCGCAGAGGGCCCGGTTGCAATTATGGCTGGCGATAACCCAGGCACGGAGCCGCCAAGGCTTCCCCTACGGGCGGGCCTAACGGCCCGGCCTTGACGGCCCCTTCTCGAGCACCGGCATAAGCCTGGTGCTGTTCAAGCGCGCCCCCGGTCAAATGTACCGCGCCAAAAAGCCAAGGAAAAGAAGGGAAATTTTCGGAAGAACCCTCTTGACATCCACGGCTCCTTCAGGAACGTCGATATGGCTCCGCAGCCCTTATGGCCCGCCACGTGTTTCATAGGCGCAAGACTGGTTTTTATGTGCGCGTACCGAAGTTCGCCTTAAAAGCAGGCCAGAACAGCTTCACGTCGTGCCGCTGGTGTGGAACGTGAACATCCGGTCTGCCTCGATGCGGGCATAGACCGGCCCCGAGTCGAGGAAGGTCTCCCAGTCAGGGCCGTACCGAGGTACGTACACGTCGAGCAGAGTTTGGCGGAAGCCGGCTTGATCGGCGCTTCGGACATCGACAGGCACGGCGCGGCCGTGAACGGTGACAGCAAGTTCCTCGCCCGGCAGGTGGGTGGCACTAACGTACGGCCGCCGGCGTATATGGCGGAACCTGACGGACCCCGGTGAGGAACCAAAATAGAAGGCGCCGCGGTAGAAGATGCCGTCCACCGGCCCCACCAGCGGGTGGCCGTCCGAGGTGACTGTGGCGAGCGCGAGCAAAGACATGCCCGTCAACGTCGAACAGACCTGGAGCGCTGTCATGCGGCGCTCAGGGGTGAGGATGCTCAGGAGGTGGCTCCCCGCGCCGGCCGCACTGCGGTCGAGCAGCTCTTGGAGCGACGCGATGTCGTCGGAAGTCTCGTGCATGCTCAAGTCTTACCTGCGGAGCTCACGAAAACCTCAGTCGCAGTCGTGCGCTCTCCCGCGGCCGGTGTAGACGGCGCCGGGGCAAGCTGCCTCGTTCGGCCAAGCACACACGAGACCTCGGGCCCGGACATTTATGCGCTCTACTCAGCGTCACGGGGTGTTCGCGTAGCCGTCGAACTGGCGCGCGAGTCGGCCGCTGGGAGACTCAGCAAGGCGGCGCCAGAGGGAACGTTCTGCACGTTTACGCGCGCTACTGTCGACATGCAAGGCTGTCGCTCATGGGCGTGGCGAGGCGGCGCAGGTATTCTGGCGCAGATCTCGGTCGGCCCGAAAGGCGCGAGATCCGTCTGAATGCACTGCGGCCTTTATGGCCCAGGACGCCGGTCAAGATTGGACATTCGGCGTGGCTCGGCCCCCAGTCGAAAGGCGAAGCAGTGGTCGGGACTTGGCCCACACCGGGACGTCGGGGCGGCGGCGGCTTCAACGGCGTCTGAGCCGTCCTTTGCCTCGACGACGACGGGGCCCAGCCTGAGCGCTGACTGACAGCCTGCGCCCAGCACAAGGGACCGGGTCAGCGGCTGGCCATGACCGTGGCGGTGATATCGGTCGCCACGCCACCCACATCGTCGCCACCTACAGAGCCGCGGCCGGCCGTGAGCTAGGTGACGTTGAGCACGCCTTTCATGCCGTCGGACGCGTCCCCACTTGGCCCATTGGCGGTGCTCAGGTACTCGTAGGCCCCTGGCTCCGTGAAGTCGATCTTTAGCGTCTCGCTCGGGCCGCCCGGGGCGAGCAGGCCCGTTTGCGTCCCGTGGCAGCCGTCATGCAATTTCTGGACCCCGGGAAGGGTCGTCACCGGCCCGGGCAGCGGTGCCGAGCACACCTTGAAGTTATGAGAAAGGACGTTGTCCTCTGGGTTTGTGACGTTGAAGGTCACCTCTCCTAGCGGGACGTTCAGCTCGACGGCCGGCTCGTCGGAAATAACTTTGGGTTGCGTGGGGGTCGAGAGCTCGAAGCTGAAGGTCATCGGCTCACCGGTGAGTACCGTAACGACCGTGCCCGTGGGGCCGCCCGTGGTCGGCGGGGTCGATGTAGTTGAGCTCGGTGCGGGGGGCGGCGACGGGGGCGGCTCGTAAGCACCCAGGCAGGCGTCATAGACCTTATCGGTGGTCTGGCCCTTCCAGCCGACGCAAAGGGTGTCACCCGAGTTGGCAAGGGCCGGGGCAACGTCGGTGAGGGCGTTGGGCACGGACTCCTGGGAGGAATAGGCCGAGCCGTTGTAGCCAATGTAGTGGACATGGTCGGTGCTCTTGCCCTTGAAGGCGAAGTACAAGTTATGGCCGGTATCGGCCAGTGCCGGGCCGGAACTGGTGAGCGCTCCTGGCACGGTATAAACCTTTTCCCCGAGCCCGATAAGGATTTCCCAGTCGACCTGGCCCGAGCTGGCTCTCCAAGCTATGTAGGGGTTGCCGTCGTAATCCTCGGCGACGGCGGGGGCGAAGGCCGTGGCCGAGGAGGCCCCGAGGGTTTTTGCCTCCGACGCCCAAGACGTGCCGTTATAGCTCGTGAACCAGACGTCACCGGTGGCCTTGGCAGACCACGTCACCCAAAGCAAGGGAGGTGACCCGGTGGTCTTGGCTTCCTGGGTGGTGGCCGCCGGCCCGTGGTCGGTCAGGGCGCCTGGCACCGTGGCCGGCTCCGACCAGGCCGTGCCGTTGTAGGCCGAGTACGACACCGTGCCGGCCATGGTGGTCCAGAACGCGTAGAGGTCCCCGCCGTAGCTGACCAGGGCCGGGGTATGGCCGGTGACGGCCGTGCCCCAGGTGCCGGACACCGGCACCGGGGTGGACCAGGCACTGCCGTTGTTGGTCGAATAGCTGACATCGTCGGTCCCTTGAGCGTTCCATGCTCCATAGAGCGTGCCCTGGTAGAAGGCGAGCGCGGGGGAGTCCTTCGTGACCGGGGTAGTCGTCCTGACCGGGAAGCCCCAGCTCGGTGGCCCGAAAGCGATCGCGTACGGCCCGTTGCCAGTACTGATCGTGGACAGGACCTCATTGGTGGCGGTGTCGATCGCCGTGACATCGCCGCTGTGTTCGTTCGCGACGTAGGCAACGGCACCGTTGGGGTCGACCGCCACCGCCCAAGGCCAGCTGCCGGTGGGGACCACCGCTTCGCGCTTCCCCGAGGCGGCATCGATGGCCCAGGCATTGTCGGCGCCGAAGTTGGCAACATAGAGAGTGGAGCCATCGGGCGTGACGGCGATGCCTTGGGGGAACTTGCCGGCTGTGTACATGGCGGTCACCTTGTCGGTCTTGGCGTCGATGACCGACACGTCGTTGCTGCCTTGGTTGGCGACATAGACCGTCGAACCGTCAGGGCTGACGGCGACGGCCGAGGGGTGCGTGCCGACCAGGATCGTCGGGCCTGCAGAGTTGGAGGTGATGTTGACCGTGGCCAGAGCGTTGCCGCTGAACTCGGTGACATAGGCGACCGTGCCAGAAGGGGAGATGGCGACTGCCGTCGGGTCAGGGACGGGGACAGTCGCCTCGACTTTGTTGGTGGAGGTGTTGATGACCGACACGCTGCCCGAACCGGGGTTGGTCACATATGCCCGGGTGCCGTCAGGGGTAAGCGCGATTGCGTCCGCCCCTGTGTCGCCCAAGGGCACGGTGGCGGTTACCTTGTCGGTGCCGGTATCGATCACCGAGACCGTATTGGAGCTGCAACCGGCGCACTCGTTCGCGGTGTAAACCCTGGCGCCGTTAGGGGAAGCGGCGATGCCCTCGGGGGTCTTGCCCACGGGGATCGTCGCGGCCACCGTGCCTGTCGCGCCGTTGATCACAGCTACGTTGTTCGCTCCGGCGTCGGCGACGTACATCGTTGAAGCCGGTGGCCCCGCTAGGGCGACGCCCCCCGAAGTCGCCAACACCACGGTCGTCACCAGTGCGACGGCCACACCGAGGCAGCCCCTGGGCCCCGCCGCCGGACGCCATCGTGCTGGCCGGCCTAATAACCCCCCTGCGGATCCCAAGTCCTCTTCATACCACACCGGTGGTGCCGCTGCTTCTCGAGCGACTGAACGATTTGCCATACCCACCAAGACGATGCGGTGGAGGCGCGGTTACAGCTAGCCGCTTCAGGCCGCCGCCAGATCACCGCCGTGTGAGTCGCTGGGCTCGGTCGCCCGTTCAGGACGCTGCGCCCATATTTGGACATCCCGTGAGGTCTTCGCAACTGGGACTGCTGTATTGAGGCGGGTAAATATTCGGCAGATCACGAATGACGTCGCCCACGCAGACGAGTTCTCGGCTCGCGTGCACAAACGAGTTTTCGGCTCGCGCGCGCATAATGTTCCCGAGCCTCAACGATAATCTGGTCACTCATTCGGTACTGCGTT
>DATJUH010000288.1:0-22194 GCA_035502515.1 Acidimicrobiales bacterium | reverse complement strand
CGGCGGCACCCGGTTCGTCATCGTGTTGCAGCCCACCTCTCGCGGGGCGCACGGGCCGCGGGCGACGTTGACCGTGCCCTCCTCGCCAGTATCGCCATCGCCAGTGGTGGCGTCATCGGCCGTGCCGTCATCTAGTGCCCTGCCGTCATCCAGTGCCGCAGCCTCACCGGCGGCGGGCCGCAGGGCCGGGACGGCCCGCTTTTCGCCCGGCGTGCCGGCCCCCGCATCGAAGTCCTAGCCATCACCCGGCTTGGGGATCCGTGATCCTGGCCAAGCCAACTGCTAGCGCTAGCCCCGCCCGGACTCGTGCGCGCTGGGGTAACGATAAGCGCACTTGGCGCGCAAAGGTCCGGGGCTCCGGTTGGCCACAGCCGCCAGGGGCGCGGGGCCAGGCTCCGGTTGGCCACACCCAGGGGCGCGGGGCCGGGCTCCGGTTGGCCACACCCAGGGGTGCGGAGCCAGCCACTGTAGCGGCCCCTCAGCCGCCTCTCAGCGGCCGTTTGCCACCCGCCGGCCTACCTGTTGGCCGGCACTCCTGTCCCGGGCCCTCTTCGCCGTACCACAGGCGCGGCGGGAGGCGCTCCGTCCGGGAAAAGCGGCACCCCTTCGGCGCCCTCGATGACGAAGCCGGCGTCGGCAATCATCTCCAAGTCAGCCGAGCCGGCCGCTCCTTCAGAGGTCAGGTAATCACCCAAGAAGATCGAGTTGGCGACGTGGAGCCCGAGCGCCTGGAGGCTGCGCAGGTGCATTTCCCGCCCACCCGCGATCCGCACCTCCGCATCGGGGAAAAAGAAGCGGAACATGGCCAGCACACGCAGGCAATGCGCCGGCGTCAGTTCGCAATGTCCCGCCAGAGGCGTCCCGTCGAACGGCATCAAGAAGTTGACGGGGACCGACTCCGGCCTCAGCTCGTACAGCGCGAAAGCGACGTCGACAAGTTGCTGGTCGCTCTCGCCCATGCCGACGACCACGCCGGAACACGGGGACAGGCCGGCGGCAGAGGCCTGCCGGACGGTCTTGGCCCTGTCGTCGAAAGTATGAGTGCTGCAGATGCGGTCATAGAACGACGGCGCCGTATTGAGGTTGTGGTTGTAGGCGTACGCTCCGGCTTCTTTCAAGCGCTCCGCCTGGCCTGGTTCGAGTAAGCCCAGGCAAGTACAGACCTCGAGCCCGGGCCGGCTGGACCGGATGGCTTGTACTGTGGCCGCCACCCGTTCGATATCCCGATCGGTCGGCCCCCGCCCACTGGCTACCAGACAGATCCTTCTGGCGCCCCGGCTGGCGGCGGACTCAGCCTCGCGAGCCGCCTCTTCGGGACCGACCCAGTTGTACTTGAGGACCCCCGCCTGCGAGCCGCGGCGCTGGGAACAATACGAGCAGTCCTCCTGGCAGAGCCCGCTTTTCATGTTCACCAGGTAGTTCAGCTTCACACGGTTCCCGAAAAAGGCTCGCCGGACGCGAGCGGCAGCGGCGACCACGTCGAGCAGTTCAGCGTCACCCGATCGGAGAACAGCCAGCGCCTGCTGCCGGGAGGGGCGGCGCTTGGCCAGAGAGGCGAGCGCCATCTCCTCGAGCCAGCCGGGAGGCAGCTCGGCGAAGCCGACGGCGGGCCCGGCGGCCGAACCGGGCAATAGAGCGTCGCCGGGCGCCTCTGACACGCCGGTAGCCGGGCCTGCAGCCGAACCGGAGGACAGCCCTGTGCCGGGCTCCTCTGGCACTCCGGTAGCCGGGCCTGCAGCCGAACCGGAGGACAGCCCTGTGCCGGGCTCCTCTGACGCGCCGCCGGCCGCTACAGTACCGCGCCGCACCGTCACGCTCGGCGCTACGCCCCCCTCACCCTCACCTGCGTGCCTGCGGGCGGAGCGCCCTCCGGGTTCGTTGGTCTCGGCCAGTTCTTTCGAGTGCGCCGTCACGAGACCGACCTTATCCCGGCCGGCGAACGGGCCTGGCGGTCACCTGAAGCGGAAGCGCTACCGTGTCCGGCATGACCCCGACACCTGACGAAGCGTTGGGCCGCGCCGGTCGCCTTTTCGAGATCAGGGACGGCGACCGTGAAGCCATCGTGACCGAACAGGGCGCCGGCCTTTTCAAGGCCCGCTGGGCCGGCGCCGATCTTCTCGACACCATCAATGACGACGGCTTTTCAGGAGGCGGTGGCCACGGGCAGTTGTTGCTGCCATGGCCGGGCCGGGTCAGGAACGGCGTCTACCAGTTCGACGGAGAGCAGTACCAGCTGCCGATAACCGACCGCACCCACGGTTCCGCCATCCACGGGTTTGCCCATTCGTTGACGTGGAAAGTCGAAGAACACCGGGTCAGCAGGATCGCCCTCTCCTGCGTTTTGTTGGCGCAACCGGGCTACCCGTTCCCGCTCGCCTTCGAGCAGGTGTACCACCTTCAAAATGGGGCACTGGAAATCACGTCCACAACAACAAATGTCGGGACCAAAAGCGCACCCTTCGGTTTCGGCGCCCACCCTTATTTCAAGACCCGGGGACAGATTGTGGACGGCTCCGTTCTGCAGGTGGGGGCGGCCAGGTATTTCGAGGCCAACAACGACCTGAGCCCGAGGCCGCCGGCCGTGCCCGTCGACGGCACGCCATTCGACTTTCGTCAGCCCAGGCCCGTCGGCACCACCGTCTACGACGTCACGCTGACTGACCTCGAAAGAGATGAAGACGGCCGGGCGGCGGCTCATCTCCGCTCGCCGGACAACAGCATTTCCATCACCTGCAGGTACGAAGAGCCCATAAGGTTCCTGCAGATCTTCAGCGGCGACACGCTGGCGGCACACCGGCGTGAGGGACTGGCCATCGAGCCCTGCACTTGTCCGCCGGATTCGTTCAACAACGGCATCGGCCTAATCCGGCTCGACCCCGGAGCCTCAATCAGAGTTGGGTGGACGATTACGGCCGAATAGCTCCAGCTTTTAAGCACCCGCGCCTTGCCTTCGAGCCCATAGGCGGTCGGCCGGCGTTCAAAATAGCGTTACGGCAGTGGCGCCAGCGGCTTTTGACCCACCCGACGCGGCGCACTGACGCGCTCGAGGACCAGGACTCCGGCCATCGAGACGAAGGCCGTTACCAACAGGGCAGGCCCGAAATATTCCAAGCCATAGTGCTGAAAAATGGCTCCGAAAGCGGCCGAGATGGCCGCCCCTCCCACATTGGCGGCACCGATCTGCCAACCGATCACGTGGTGGGCCAGCTCTTCGCCCACCCGGCCAGGGGTCAGGGCGACGAGGGCAGGGAACACGCCGGCCAGAGCGCCACCTATTACGACTAACCCGATGACGGCCACGGCCGCCGCCGGGCGCCACCAAACAAGAGCGGCGCCAACGATGGCAATGGCACAGCCCCAATTGACTATGTGGCGCTGCGAGAGAGGGCGGCGGGGAGCAGCCAGGGCGAAGCGGACAAGGGTGAGCGCGGCCCAAAAACCGAAGGTGGCGATGCCGGTGGCGCCGGCTCCCAGCTTGAGCGGGCCCCGGTCAAAGCTGGGCCCCCATTGGCCCGCCGATACTTCGAACCCGGTGTAGACCATGAAGACCACCAACCCCAGGGTCACGGTCGTGGCCAGGCGCCGGCGTCCCGACATGGCCTGAGCAGTGGTGGCGGGCAAGGCCGCATTACCCGGCCCGGCCTGTTTGCTGGAGCTCCCACCGGCCCCACCTCCGTCGGCCTGGTGGGGCCGAGGCGCGCTTGACGCTCTTCGCCGCCCGGCCGCCCACCAGCCCCCGACCACGCCGAGCTCAGCCAGCAGCAGGACCCCGTAAGCCGGACGCCAGGAGACAACCAGGATGGCGGCCGTGACGACCAGAGGGCCAATCGTGGTGCCGATGCCATAGGAACCGTGCAGCGCATTCAACAGACGGTTACGGCCCGTCAGCGCGACGGCGGCATTGAGGCTGCTGTCGAGCAGGCCGGCGGTCAGCCCAATAGCGCCGGCGCCGGCCAGAAGCGCCCAGAACGTCGGCGACAGCACGAACCCGAGGGCACCCAGGGAGCCGATCAAGCCGGCCAGCACGATTGTCCACCGGATACCGAGACGAACGACGGCGAGCCCAGACACAGAGGAACTGCAGACCGCCCCGGCGGTGCCCAGGAGCAGGACGATACCGAGGCCGTCCAGCGGGACACCGAAGCCGCCGCGCATAGCCGGCCAGGCGGTGCCGATCATCCCGTCCGGCAGCCCGAGCGCCACGAACCCGTACATCGCCAGGGCATCGACCTGCCGGCGAGGGCCGACCGAACCGAGGTCGATGCGTCGGTTCCGGGAGGGTTGCGCGTTCGAACCTGTGTGGCTCACGAGGTCGCTCTGTGAGATCCGGGCCCTGGGGCGCCTGCCCCCGGGACGCCGGCCTTTGAGAGCGCTGGGCTCCCCTTCGGCGACCTCGGTCATGCCGGGGTCACGCGAGCGGGAGCGACTCCACCCGCGCCTCGAACTCTCCCTCCTCCTCCCGCCCCACCAGCGTCGAACCCAGTTCCACCGCCCGGGCCACGTACCCAAGCGCCACCCAACCGAGCCGAGGGGACAAAGCCACACTGGTTAGCCGGCCGACGTCTTTCGGGCTCGCCTCCGGGGCACTGGCGCCGCCCCCGCGGGCGGGCGCAGTCTCCCCGGCTCCCGGTGAAGGCGCGGCGGGCGCGGAGCTCGCCGCCTCCTTTGCCCCTCCGCCGCGTCCCGGAGCCTGGCCGCCGTTCGGGCCATCCGCCAACGGCAGCCGATAGAGCCTGGCCCCGGCCGGGGCCGGGCCGGAAAGCAGCAAGCCGCGCAGGTGGCGAGGCACGTTGCTCCCGCGGGAGTCGATCCGGGCCACCAGCTCCTGGCCCGTATAACACCCTTTGGTGAAGCTCACCGTCGCCTCCACCAGACCGGCTTCGGCCGGGATCGTGCGGTCGTCCAATTCGCGCCCGTGGGTCGGGTAACCGGCCTCGACCCGCACTGCCTCGTAATCCTTCGCTTCTGCGCCCGCAGCCCCGGGAGGCGGCGCCGGGCTGGGCCCGAGCAGGTCGTAACCGCTCATGTTTCCCCACTCGAAGGGGACCGCGATCAGGTCCCCGCCGGCATCGGCCGGCCTCACCGTAGGCAGCACGGCCTTTGGCCCCCTCACCGCAACCGCCCGCCAGGGCAACTGCTCGACGTCCACCTTCGTGCGCAGCTTGAAGCGGGTCAGCCTGGCCACCAGTGGCGCGCCCATGCCGGGATCGGAATCAAGGAGGAACTCGTCTTCGGCCACCCGGTACACGCGCACGAAAACGTCCAGCTTGCCCTGGGGTTGCAATACCAGCGCCCAGGCCCAGCCACCTGGGCTCAGCTTGGCAATGTCCTGGCTGGTCTGGCCCTGCAGGTAGGTCTCGGCGTCCGGGCCGAACACCCTGACCACGTCACGTCCGACCTCGAGGGCGCCGGCCTCCTCCCGCAGGGCCCGATAACCCGTGCCGCTGCTCATACGGTGCTGTTCATAGTGTGCTGCTGCTCATTGCTGCTCATTCTGTGCCTCTCATAGTTGACTGGTTTCACTGGAGCGCCCACCGCTCGAGTGTCCAGCGCCGGCCCTGTGGGCGGGCGCCCCTCCGCCCTCCGGCGCCAGGCCGGACCTGTGCTCTGAGAGGGGCCTGTTCTCCGGGATCCTGGCCCGCGCCGCGGCGATCCGGCGCGCTCCGGGGACGGCCGCCAGCAAGGCGGCGGCCTTGTTGCGGCACTCGAGGTCCTCCGTCTCGGCAATGCTGTCGGCCACGATCCCCGCTCCTGCCTGAACGCTGGCCCGCCCGTCCGCGCCCACGAGCATGGTGCGGATGGCGATGGCCGTATCCACGTTGCCGGAGAAGTCGATGTAGCCCACCACGCCGGCATAAGGGCCACGCCGGGCCGGCTCCAGCTCGTCGATTATCTCCATGGCCCTGACCTTCGGTGCGCCCGAAACGGTCCCGGCGGGGAGCGTGGCCCGCAGCACGTCCACAGGTCCCAGCCCCGGCCGCAGCCGCCCCGAGACCTGCGAAGTGAGGTGCATCACGTGGCTGTAGCGCTCCAGGGTCATCAGCTCGTCGACCGTCTCGGAGCCGAAGTCGACCACTTTGCCGACGTCGTTGCGGGCCAGGTCCACCAGCATGACGTGCTCGGCCCGTTCCTTGGGGTGCTCCGACAGCTCGGCCGCCAGGCGGCGGTCGTCCGCCTCGGTCCGGCCTCGGCGCCGGGTCCCGGCTATCGGCCGGGAGATGACCCGCCCGTCGCGGACCCGCACCATCGGCTCGGGCGAGGAACCGACCACGGCCAGCTCCGGGTACTGCAGCAGGTACATGTACGGGCTCGGGTTCACCTGCCGGAGCGATCGGTAGAGGTCGAGCGGCTCGGCCTGCAGGTCGAGCTCGAAACGCTGCGCCAGCACGACCTGGAAAATGTCACCGGCGTAGATGTACTCCCGGGCTACTTCGACGGCGGCGGCGTAAAGCTCGGGCGAGGTGCGGCGCAAGGCGGGCGGCAGTTCGTCGTCGCGCTCGGGCGGCTCGATGACGGGTTCGTCGATGGGCTTGGCTCCCTCGGCCGCAAACTCCTCCAGCCGGGCCAGAGCTACGTCGTAAAGGTCATTGATCTCTTCGCTGGTGACCCGGGCCGGCACCGGAACCGCGTCCACCAGCGTCACCCGCTGGCGCCAGGCGTCGTAAGCGGCCACCTGGCCCACCACTGACACGACGGCGTCGGGGTAACCAAGTTCGTCCGGAGGCGAGTGAGGCAAGCGTTCGATCTCGCGGACCACGTCGTAGCCCAGGTACCCGACGATGCCCCCGTGCAGGGGAGGCAGCCCCGGCAGCGACGGCGCCTTGTAATGGGAAAGGACAGCCTCGATGGCAGTCAGGATGCCGCGGTCCTCCGGCACGCTGACCGGCATCGAACCTTCCACCGACACCTTGCCCTCTCGCAGTGTCATGGTGGCCGATGGCCGGCGGCCGATGAAAGACCAGCGCCCCCAGGTCCCGGCATGCTCGACGGACTCCAGGACGAAGCCCGGCTCGCCCCGGACCAGACGGGCGTAAGCCGCCACGGGGGTGGTCAGGTCGGCCAGCAACTCGCACCAAACCGGGACGATCGTCCACTCACGGGCCAGCCCGGCGAACTCGTCTCTGCTCGGGTGCACTCCGTGCGGTGGCATGGGCGAGGGGCTCACCGCCCGTGCTCGCTATTCGTGCTCAATGGCGCCTTGGTCGATGGCGCCTTGCTCGGTGGCGCCGGTCAACAGGCTTCTCACCGCTCTCCGGCCGCCACGCCATCGGGGGCGTCCTCCCCCGGCCCGAAGCGGCGGTAAAAGCAGCTCCGTTCACCCGTATGGCAAGCACCTTCCCCTTCTTGCTCCACCACGAACAGCAGCGTGTCGCCGTCGCAGTCGTAGTAAGCAGCCCGGACCCACTGACGGTCGCCGGAAGTGTCGCCCTTGCGCCAACGGCACTGCCGGCTCCGCGACCAGAAGACGGTGCGGCCCGTTTCGAGGGTCTCGCGGAGGACTTCCTCGTTCATCCAGCCCATCATCAGGACCTGGCCCGTGGCTTCCTCCTGGACGATCGCCGGGACCAGGCCGTCCGAAGTGTATTTGACTGCGGCCAGCTGTTCAGGCGTGGCGGTAATAGAGACAGCGACCGTCATAGCCTCATGCTAAGCGCCCGGGACGAGGATGCTATCCGCCCGCCATGGCGCCGACGATGATGAACGGCTCCGTTCCGCCCGCCACTGTGCGCGGCAGTGCAGCGTCGGGGGCGGCGTTGGAAAAGTCCTCCTCACAACAGTAAAACCGGATGAACGGCCGCCGCGCCGCCGTGGCCCGGTCGCGGATGGTGCCTTTCAGGACCGGGTAAGTGGCCTCCAGGGCGTCGAGGACAGAGCGCTGCGTCACGGCCCCGGTCACTTCGACCACCACCTCTCGGGGCAACCCGGCCAGCTCCCGCAGTTGCGTGGGCAACCGGACGCGCACTTCCGCGCCGTACCCCCCACCCCGGTCATCAGTACACCGGTCATCAGTACCCCGGTCACCGGTACTCGTCCCGGCTGGCTCGGTCACGGCGCTTCGTTACGCCCGTTTGGCGTTACGTCCATTTGGGCCGGCCAGGGGCCATGCGCCGCCGCCGTCATGGCAGGGTTTGCGCCTCGACGGAAAGAACCGCGGGCAGGTCGCGCACGACCGCCTCCCAGTTATCGCCGCCATCGGCTGAGGCGTAGACCTGGCCACCCGTGGTGCCGAAGTAGATGCCGCCCGGTTCGAGCGAATCAGTGGTCATGGCGTCGCGGTAGACGTTCACGTAGCAGTCCTGCTGAGGCAGGCCCTGGGTCAAAGGCTCCCACTCGTGCCCGCCCGTACGGCTCCGGAACACCCGGAGTTTCCCGTCCGGCGGGTAGTGCTCGGAGTCACTTTTTATGGGCACCACGAAAATGGTGTTCGGCTCGTGGGCGTCCACGTCGATGCAGAACCCGAAATCGCTCGGCAAACCCTCGCCCACATCTTCCCAGGTGGTCCCCCCGTCCAGGCTGCGCATGACGTCCCAGTGCTTCTGCATGAACAGCACCTCCGGCCTCGACGGGTGCATGGCCACGTGATGGACGCAGAAACCGACTTCGGGTTCGTCTTCGGGGAGCGTCCCTTCGGAGTGGAGGCCCTTGTTGGCCGGGTGCCACGTCTGGCCGGCGTCGTCACTGCGGAAGACGCCGGCGGCCGAGATGGCCACCAGCATCTTGGCGTGGTCATCGGGGTTGACGATGATCGTGTGCAGGCACAGTCCCCCCGCCCCCGGCTGCCAGGACGGCCCCGAGTCGTGGCCTCTCATGCCCGTCAGCTCGGCCCAGGTGTGGCCGCCGTCCGTGGAGCGGAACAGCGCCGCGTCCTCAGCCCCGGCATACAGCGCCTCAGGGTCGTCCAATGACGGCTCCAGGTGCCACAGGCGAGTGAACTTCCAGGGCCTGGGCGTCCCGTCATACCACAGGTGTGTGCCGGTCTCCCCCTCGTAGTGGAAGTCGTTGCCCACGGCTTCCCAGGTCTTGCCCCCGTCGTCAGAACGCTGCACGACCTGCCCGAACCAGCCTCCTGATGGCGCGGCATAGATGCGCTCGTGGTCGGCCGGGGACCCCTTCAGGTGGTAGACCTCCCAGCCGGCGAAATGTGGCCCCTCGACCTCCCAGTCCCGCCTCTTCCCGTCGGAGGTGATAACGAAGGCACCCTTGCGGGTACCCACGAGCAACCGGACCGCGCTCATGGCCAAACGTCCTCCTCGAGTTCACCGGCCGCACGGTCGCGGCCGTCGCGCCCGAGCCTACGTGACCTGGCGGCCGGCTTCCCGGGTTAAAGCCGCTGGCCCCATGAGTTGGAGGCGGCCGCCGGCGAGCAAGCTACCAGGCAGCAAGTCAGAGGTAGAGGCCCGTGCCGTCCGGGACTCGCTCAGCCGCTACGGCGTGGATGTCGCGCTCTCGCAGGATCAGGTAGTTCTCGCCCTGCACCTCGACCTCGAACCGGTCCTCAGGGTTGAACAGCACCTGGTCGCCCGCCTTGATCGAGCGCACATGAGGACCGGTGGCCACCACCTCGGCCCACGTAAGGCGACGGGGCACCTCCGCCGTGGCTGGGATCAGGATGCCGGCCTTGGACTTGCGTTCGCCCTCTGAGCGAGGCACCTGCACGAGCACCCTGTCGGTCAGCATCTGGACCGCCTGCTTCGGCGAGCCGGGGTCGTTGGTGGTCATTGCCGGCAAGTTAGCGCCAGAAAGGCCTGACCGTCACACCGGCCGCAGCCAACTCAGCTTTTGCCTGAGAGACGGTCGCCTCCCCGAAGTGGAAGATGGACGCCGCCAGCACGGCGTCGGCCCGCCCCAGCACGGCTCCGTCCACCAGGTGCTGAAGGTTTCCGACGCCGCCACTGGCCACGACCGGGATACTGGTGGCGTCCACTACGGTGCGGGTCAGCTCCAGGTCGTAACCCACCCTGGTGCCGTCGCGGTCCATCGAATTCAGCACCACCTCGCCGGCGCCCAGCTCCTGGCAGCGCTGCACCCATTCGACGGCGTCCAGCCCCGTTGCCACCCGGCCGCCGTTGATGTACACCTCCCACGAGGGCTTCTCCCCCGCCCTTCGGCGCATGTCCACGCCGATCACCGTGCATTGAGCGCCGAAGGTGTCGGAGATTTCCCGCACCAGCTCCGGCCGGGCCACGGCGGCCGAATTGACGCTGACTTTGTCCGCCCCCAGGCGAAGTAACCGGCGGGCGTCTTCGAGGGTGCGGACCCCTCCACCGACGGTCAGGGGGATGAAGACCTGCTCGGCGGTACGGGAGACGACGTCGAGCATCGTCGTCCGGCCCTCAGCCGAAGCCGTGATGTCGTAAAAGACGACCTCGTCGGCCCCTTCGGTGTCGTAGAGGGCGGCCAGCTCGACCGGGTCCCCGGCGTCCCGCAGGCCGGCGAACCTCACGCCTTTCACAACGCGCCCGGCGTCGACGTCGAGGCACGGGATGACCCGAACCGCTCTCATCGGGACCCCATTAACCAGCCCGGGGGCGGGAGTCGGCGGCCTGGGACCGCACAGCATGGTCATTGCGGTGCCAACCGCGGTCAGGACCCCCGAAGCACCCTCGTTCTCGGTGCAAGGACGGCTTTTCGTCGCGTTTTCTGGCGAAATCTGCACCAAAGCGCGACGAGAACGCCGGGCTGCACCGAGAAGGGGCCCACGGCAGGTGACCCTCGTCGACCGCGGGCCCGAAGGCGGGGGCGCTAGGCGCCACCCCACCGCACCCACCGGGGCCCTGAAGGCAAGGCCGCCGCCAAACGTTGCTCACACCGGCCCTCATACCGCTCCTACCGGCCCTCCCCTCGATGCCGCCACCGCCTCGGGGACGGTGAACCGGCCTTCGTAAATAGCCCGGCCGACGATCACCCCGGCCAGATGGCGCCCGGCGCCTTGCAGCCACGCCAGCCGGCGTATGTCGTCCAGCGTGCCCACGCCGCCCGAAGCGATCAGTGGCACCTCGCACTCTTCGAGCAGCAGCCGGTACCCGGCCAGGTCCGGACCGAGCATCAAACCGTCGCGCGATATCTCCGTCACCATCACGGCGGCCGCACCTGCGGCAGCCAGTTCGCACACGACGCCGGCGACGTCGCGTCCCGACCCTTCCGACCATCCCTTCACCCTGACCTCGCCGTCCCGATGGTCGACGGCTGCCGCCACCTGGCCCGGCCAGCGTTCGGCCACGCCGGCCAGGAACCCCTTCTCGAGTATTGCGGCCGTGCCCACCATGACCCGGGTGACGCCGGCGTCGAGCAACTCGGCTACATCTTCGGCCCGGCGTACCCCCCCGCCGGCCTGGACGGGGATGGCGACGGCGTTGGCGATAGCGGCAATTACCGGCCTGTTCGTGGCCACACCTGTGCGAACGGCGTCGAGGTCGACCACGTGGAGCCAGCGGGCGCCGGCGGATTCGAAGGTTTTGGCCCGCAAAACGGGGTCGGTCCCGTAGACGGTCTCCCGCCCGAAATCGCCCTGGGCCAAACGCACGCAGCGCCCGTCTCTCAGATCTATAGCCGGGAAGAGCTCCATGTCTATTTGCACTCGGCCACGAAATTGGCGAGTACGCCGAGCCCGACGGCGGACGATTTCTCCGGGTGGAACTGCGTCGCCCATATGGGCCCCATTTCCACCGCCGCCGCTACCGGGCCGCCGTAGTCACACGTAGCCACCGTCTCTTTCCCGACCGGAGGAGCATACGAATGTACGAAGTAAACCCACGCCTCTTTTTCGAACCCGGCCAGGAAGCGGCTGCCGGGCACGACGTCGAGGCGGTTCCATTGCATCTGCGGGCGACGGACGCCGTCCGGCAAAAGAGAAACCGTCCCTTTGAAAACCGACAGGCCGGGGGTGCCGGGCGATTCCACCGAGCCCTCGTACAGAAGCTGCATCCCGACGCAAATTCCAAGGAACGGCCGGCCCGAATTGGTGGCCTCGAGGGTGGCCGGCCACAGGCCACTCCCGGACAACGCCTCGCTGCAGCGGCCAAAGTTACCCACCCCGGGCAGCACGACACCGTCGGCGGCGGCGATCTCTTGCGGGGAACTCACCAAGCGGGCATTTGCCCCCACGCGGCACAACCCTTTTTCGGCCGAACGGAGGTTGCCGATGCCGTAGTCGACGACGGCGATGAAAGGCCCTGACATTGCCAACCTTTAGCCGAGGACGCCTTTGGTCGACGGCACCCCGCCACCTTCCACCCGGACGGCGTCCCGCAAAGCCCGGGCCACCCCTTTGAAAGAAGCCTCCAGGATATGGTGCGAATTACGCCCGCTCCGCATCCGGATATGTAACGTAATGGCGCTCGATGTGGAAAAAGCGCGCCAGAACTCCTCGGCCAGCTGAGGGTCGAAGGGCGGGTCGCCCAGAGGGTATGCCTCTCCCCCCGCACCGGGGTCCACCTCGTAAACGAGGAACGGACGGCCCGACAGGTCCAAAGCCACCTCTATGAGCGCCTCGTCCAGCGGCACGGCGATGGACGCGAACCGCCTCACGCCGGACTTGTCCCCGAGTGCCTCGTGGAGCGCCGCCCCCAGGGCCAGGCCCACGTCTTCGACGGTGTGGTGAGCATCCACGGCCAGGTCACCGCGGGCGTTGAGTTCGAGGTCGAAGCCGGCGTGCCGGCCGAGCTGGGAGACCATGTGGTCGAAAAAGGGCAGCCCGGTAGCCACCTCCACCTGTCCGGAACCGTCCACTGCCAGTTTCAGCGAGATGGACGTCTCTTTGGTGACCCGCTCTTTGGCCACCTGTCGCCCCACCACGACCGACGTCTCGCTCACGCCAGCACCTCCGCCAGCGCCGACAGAAAACGGTCGTTTTCCTCTTTGGTCCCGACCGTGGTGCGCAGGCACCCCTCCAGCCCGGGCCAGCTCGAAGTGTCACGGACCAGCACGGACCGCTGGACCAGCCCTTGCCACACGTCGTCGCCGTTCCGGCCGAGCGGCCGCCACAGGACGAAATTGGCCTGCGAGGGCCACACTTTTACCGGCATTTTCGAGAGCTCGGCCACTACCCGGTCGCGTTCGGCGATAATCGACGCCACTCGCTGTTCCATTTGCCGGGAAAACCGCAGCGCCAGGCGGCCGGCCGCCTGTTTCAAGGCGTCGAGGTGGTATGGCAGTGCGACGCGTTCCAGCACCTTTACGATTTCGGAAGGGCCGACAAGGTACCCGAGGCGCAAACCGGCCATCGACCACGTTTTCGAATAAGTGCGCACTACTACGAGCGGCGTGTCCTCGGTCACCAGTTCCAGCGCGGACCACGCCGCGAACTGGCCGTACGCTTCGTCGACGACGGTAATCCCGGGCGAGGCCGAGACCACCGCCGATACCGTGGCTGGATCTTCCACCAACCCGGTGGGGTTGTTCGGAGAACACAGGAAGACGATCGCCGGGCCCTCTGTTTCGACCAGGCCAATGGCGGCGGCCGGGTCGAGGGTGAAATCCGCACGACGTTGGCCTTGCACGAGCCCTGTGCCCGTCAGGTGGGCGATATGCGAATGGAGGGCATAAGTCGGCTCGAACATGGCCGCCTTTCGGCCTGCCCCCCCATATGCGAGGCAGATCGACTGCAGCACCTCATTGGAGCCGTTGGCGGCGAAAACTTGCTCCGGTTGGACATTATGCAACCTGGCCAATTCGCCCCGGAGAGCCAGAGCGGAACGGTCCGGGTAACGGTTGTAGGCAATATCACCAGCCTCGGCCAACAGGGCGTCGAGCCATTCGCGCGGGGGAGGGTAGGGAGACTCGTTCGTGTTGAGGCGCACCTCTACCGCCACCTGAGCCGAGTGGTACCCCTCCCGCAGGCCGAGGTCCGGGCGCGGTTCGGGGAGGGCGCGGGCCAAGCTGACAGGCTCGTTCATGGCCTGCTCATCGTACAGAGGGCGCCGCCGTCTCACTACGGGCTTGGCCAGTGGGGGTGAGCCCGGTGCGGGACAGTACCGACAGGGCGTGGGCGGCCAGGCCCTCTGCCTCTGCCAGGGCGGCCACGCGGGGGGCCACCTTCGTCAACGCCTCCCGGCCCAGGCTCACCACGTGGACGCGTTTCAGGAAGTCGTCCGTGCCGAGGGCACTCGAGAACCGGGCGCTCCGGGCGGTCGGCAGCACGTGGCTCGGTCCGGCCACATAATCGCCGACGCTGGCCGGCGCCCACGGCCCGCAGAAAACGGCCCCTGCGGAGCGGACGAGCGGCACCAGCGCCTCGGGTTCGGCCGTGATCAGCTCCAGGTGCTCCGGCGCCACCACGTTGCAGACGCCGATGGCCTGGGCCGGCCCGTCGACCAGCACCGACCAGCCGCCCCGTTCCAATGTGGATCTGATCTCACGCTGCCGGGGTGACGCGGCCACGAGGCGCTCGACCTCTTCTTCCACGGCTGCCGCCACTTCTTCGGACCAGGTGACAAGCCATGACAGGCCGTCCGGGCCGTGCTCGGCCTGGACCACCAGGTCCACGGCGGCATAACTGGCCGGGGCGCTGTTGTCCGCGACCACGACCACCTCGGAGGGGCCGGCAAAGGCCGATGGCACCCCGACGAGACCGTCTCCGGCCACGAGGCGCTGAGCCGTAGCCACGTACAGGTTGCCGGGGCCGGCGATGACCTCGACAGGGCGCACCGTGGCCGTCCCGTATGCCATGGCAGCGACGGCCTGGGCGCCGCCGATGGCGTACACCTCGTCGACGCCGGCCACGGCCGCGGCGGCCAGTACCGGCGCACTCACTTTTCCATCTGGGCCGGGAGGCGAGCACAAGACGACCTCGCCGACCCCGGCCACCCGGGCCGGGACGGCGGTCATGAGCACGCTGGAGGCGAGCGGGGCCCGGCCGCCGGGCGCGTAGCAGCCGGCCCGGCTCACGGGAACGAGCAGCTCGCGGGTGGAAATGCCGTCCTCGCCCACGTGTTCGAAACCCCGGTGCGCGGCCCGCTCGGCCTCGTGGAACTGCCTTATGGCACGGGCCGCTTCTTCGAGAGCGTCCCGCAGCACCTCGGGCACAGCCACGCCGGCCGCCTCAATTTCCTCCGCAGGCACTCGCAAAGATGAGGGCTCAACGCCGTCGAAGCGCTTCGTCAGCTCGATAACAGCGGCGTCACCGCCCTCCTTGACGGCATCCAGGATCTCTCGAACGGCGGTGACGGGCCCGTCCCCTGCCAGCGTGGGCCCCGGCAGCAACGAACGAAGATCTCCGTCCATGCCGCGCAAGTCGAGGCGCGTGAGCAACCCTGGCATCGGCCCCGATGCTACTAGTGCGACCCGTCCCCACCCGTCGCCGGTAAGGAGGTGACTAGACAACTTGGGCTCCGCCAGGTGGCCCCAGAAGGAGATCCGGCCGAAGGAGACACGGCCCAACGGCTCACGACCGGCCATGCTGGACGGCATGAGTGCCGCCGCCGAACTTACTGCCGTCTCGAGCACGCTCAGCGAGCTGACGCGGCGAGTCACCCGCATCCTCACGGAGCTGTCCCCGGCCGACGAGGAACGCTACGGCGCCGACCTGGCCGAAGTGGAGCGCACCCTGGGCGTGGCCAACCGCCGGCTGGAACGGGTGGTCAGCGACTCCCGGGCCCGGCGCTAGGCCTGGTCACTACCCCTACCGGCCGGCTCGGGGCCCAGCCCAGCGGTACCACGGCGGACGGGCAGAAGTCGGCCATGACGCATTCGGTGCACCGGGGCCGGCGGGCGATGCACACGCGCCGGCCATGAAGGATCATGCGCAGGCTCAGGGGGCCCCACTCCCGCTTGGGCAGCATGGCACAGAGGTCCGCCTCCACCTTGACCGGGTCTTTTTCACTGGTCAGCGCCAGGAGACGGCTGATGCGGCCGACGTGCGTGTCCACCGGTAAACCGGGCAAGTCGAAGGCGACGCTGCGGACGACGTTGCCGGTCTTCCGGCCCACCCCCGGGAGGGTCACCAGGTCTTCGAGGGCGGTCGGCACCTGGCAGGCGAACCGGTCGCATACCGCTGTGGCCAGGGCTACCACCGTTTTTGACTTCACCCTGAAAAAGCCGGTGGGCCGGATCAGCGCTTCTACGTCGTCGGGGTTGGCGGCGGCCATTTCCTCCGGTCCCGGGTACCGGGCGAACAGCCCTGGTGTGACCGAGTTGACCCTCTCGTCGGTCGTCTGCGCCGACAGCACGGTGGCCACCAACAGCTCCCAGGGAGTGGAGAAATCGAGCTCGCAGAGTTCCTTGGCCGTTCCCGGGTACTCCTCGGCGAGGCGGGCCACAGCCAGTTTGGCCCGCCCGGCAGGCGTCCTCGGCCGTACCGAAGACTTGGCCGAAGACTTGGCCGAGGACCTGGCCCGGTCGACTGGCTCCGCCGTCACGGTGTTGCTGCTTCGCCTTGCCATGCCTAGCGACGCTAGCTTCGAGACGAGTGCCAGATATCGAGGTTAAGCGCCGGCTAGATGAGGACGACCTGGCCGCAGTGACTGAGCTGCTGACGGCGGCCAGCGAGGCAGATGCCCACCCTGCGCTGGGTGAACACGCCTGGCTCGACCTGGTCCAGGGAGGCAGAGAGGGCTTCGCCGGCCTGGTCGCCTGGGAGCCGGGCCACTCCCATCCAGTCGGCTACGCCCAGCTCAGCCTGGGCCCTCACGACAGCGGGGGCGAGGGCTTCAGCTGGGGCCTCGAGGTAGTAGTCGACCCTCATCACCGGACGCCGGGCAACACGGTGGCGGTCGACCTCGTCAGAGAGGCCATGAAGCTGATCGCCGGCGAGGGCGGGGGCCACCTCCATTTATGGGTGAGCCAGCCGGCACCGTATCACGACCGGATGGCGGCGGCCGTGGGCCTGAAGCCTGGTCGCGCCCTGTACCAGATGCGCCGGCCCCTGCCGGCGGAGGAGCACGCCACCATCAAGACGCGACCGTTCCGGCCGGGTTCGGACGAGCAGGCGTGGCTCGAGGTGAACAACCGGGCTTTCCAATGGCACCCCGAGCAGGGCGGTTGGACCGTCGAGACGATCAAGGCGCGAGAAACGCAGCCGTGGTTCGACCCCGACGGGTTCTTGCTCTACGAGACCAGCGACGAAGAGGGGGACGCACCGGCGCCCCGGTTGGTCGGCTTTTGCTGGACCAAGGTCCACGAGGCTCACAATTCCTCGCCGGGGGCGCCTTCGCTGGGCGAGATCTACGTGGTGGCGGTCGACCCCGACTTCGCCGGCCGGGGCCTCGGGCGCCAGCTCACCCTGGCCGGGCTCGACTACCTGTCGTCCATAGGCCTCACGCAGGCCATGCTCTACGTGGACGCAACAAACTCACCGGCGGTGAAGCTGTACGTAGACCTGGGTTTCACTGTCAACCACATCGACCGGGCCTACACGGGCGACATCGACGCCGCCCCTGCGAGCTCCGGGCCCACCGGCTGAGACTGGAGGGCCGAGGCCCAGAGGGCCAGAGAGGGCAGAGAGGGCAGGCTGAGGCCTCTACGACCGCCTCTCTCGCCTGACCTTGGCCGCGCCGTTCCCGTTCAAGAGCTGGTCAGCGGTCTCCTCGTCCTCGTCCTCGCCCTCCTGGCCGCCCTGAGGTGGCACCACCACCTGCAGGTCGGGCGCTACCTCCATGCCCTTGCGCCATACGGAGCGGGCCACGATCTTGGACGGGTCCACCCGATCGCGGTACTTGGTGGCGATGAGCGTCACTTCTTCGAGCAGGCCCTCGGAGAGGGTCGTGGGGTTGAGACCGAGAGCAAGGAACCGGTCGTTGCGCACCACCAGGTCGTTCTCTGCCGCCTCGCGCCGCGGGTTGGGCAGCATGACGACCTCCGCCCCGGTCAGCTTGGACACCAGGCCAGCCAGGTCGCGGACGCGGTGCACCTCGGTCGTCTGGTTGAACACCGACACGCGGTCGCCTGCGTCCGGCGGGTTGTTGACGGCCAGCTCGATACAACGCACGGTGTCGCGAATGTGGATGAAGGCCCGGGTCTGGCCGCCAGTCCCGTGCACGGTCAAGGGGTGCCCTACGGCCGCCTGCATCAGGAAGCGGTTGAGCACCGTGCCGTAGTCGCCGTCGTAGTCGAAACGGTTGACCAGACGGTCGTCCGTCGAGGTCTGCGCCGTCTGGGTGCCCCAGACGATGCCCTGGTGGAGGTCGGTGATGCGGACGCCATCGTTCTTGGCGTAGAAGGCGAACAACAGCTGGTCGAGCGTTTTGGTCATGTGGTACACGGAACCCGGGTTGGCCGGGTGGAGGATCTCCCTCACCAGCTCGCCGTCGGGCGTCGGGACCTTAACCGCCAGGTAGCCCTCCGGGATGGGAGCCGAACCCGACCAACCGTAGCCATAGACCCCCATGGTCCCGAGGTGGACCACGGCGGCGTCGACACCGGAATCGACCAGGGCACAGAGCAGGTTGTGGGTGCCGCGCACGTTGTTGTCGACCGTGTAACGCTTGGCCCTCGGCGAACGCATCGAGTACGGCGCCGCCCGCTGTTCGGCGAAGTGGACGATGGCGTCGGGCTGGTAATCCTGCAGCAGGCTGATGAGCCTGCTGTACTGGAGGGCCAGGTCCAGGTTGATGAAGTTGATGTCCTTACCTGACACCGACTTCCACACCCGCAGCCGCTCGCCGATAGGCCTGATGGGCGTCAGTGACTCGACTTCGAGCTCGATGTCGATGGAACGTCGCGAAAGGTTGTCGACGATGACGATGTCGTGGCCGTTCGCCGAAAGGTGCAGCGACGTCGGCCACCCGCAGAAGCCGTCCCCGCCGAGGATCATGATTTTCATCGATCACCTACCATAGTGGTTGAGTTGAGTCGGGTTGAAGATTGGGTGAAGCGTTCAACAACTCTTCACGTTCGGGCTCTCACGTCCCGGCCGTAGGTTCGGGCCTAGGCTGACGGCCCATGCAGGCGGCGTTCGAGGTGACCAGGGAAGACCTGGCCGGCCTGCTGGCAGATCAGCCACGTTACCGCACCGACCAGGTTTGGCGGGGACTTTGGGAAAGAGGAGCACGCCCGGCGGATATGACGGACCTGCCCAAAGCCGTCCGCGAACGGCTCGAAGCCGCCCTCGTACCTGCGCTCCACGAGCTTTTACGTTCCACGTCAGCTGACGGGACGACGACCAAGTGGCTGTGGGGGCTGGCGGATGGCCGCCGAGTGGAAACCGTGCTTATGCTCTACCCGGACCGGGCCACGGTCTGCGTATCGAGCCAGGCCGGCTGCGCCATGGGCTGCACTTTCTGCGCCACGGGCCAGGGGGGGTTCGACCGTCAGCTCTCCGTCGGCGAGATCGTGGAACAGGTGGTAAATGCCCGCCGGGAGGCCCTCCCCCGCCGGCTCGGCAACGTGGTCTTCATGGGTATGGGCGAGCCGCTGGCCAATTACGAGCGGGTGTGGTCGGCCGTTCAGCGCATCCATTCCGACCTCGGGATCTCGGCCCGGCACATAACCGTTTCCACCGTCGGCGTCGTCCCGGGGATCCGTCGCCTGGCCAAGGAGCTACTCCCGGTCAACCTGGCCGTCTCTCTCCATGCTGCCCGCGACGAGCTGCGGGACAAGATCGTGCCGCTGAACCGCCGCCACCCGCTCTCAGTGCTCATGGGGGCGTGCCGAGAGTACTTGGCGGCGAAAGGCCGGCGGCTCTCGTTCGAGTGGGCGCTCATAAGTGGCGTGAACGACACCGCCCGCGACGCAGCCGAACTGGCCGAACTCGCCCTGCCGTTGGCCGCGCACGTCAACATCATCCCCCTCAACCCGACGCCGGGGTACGCCGGCCGGGGGACGCCGGCGGCCGGAGTGGCGGCCTTTCGTGACTGGCTGACGGAGCACGGGGTCAACGCCACCGTCCGGGCCAACCGGGGCACCGACATCGACGCCGCGTGCGGGCAGCTGGTGGCGCGTGAACGCCGCCAGCGGCCGGCTACGAATACTCCCCCGCAAGCGCGACACTGATTGCAGTGGCCAATACGCAATGGCTCGACCGGAGCCAACCCCAGCCCCTGTACATGGCGAACATGCTGCTGTACATAAACGCCGTCTTCTGGCTGCTCTACCTGTTCGAGGGGGCGGGCCTGTTCGGCATCCTGGCGCTAGGCGCCATCTTCGCCGGGCTCGGCATCGCCAATGAAAAGAAGGCCGGTTACCGGGGCGCGGTCGTCGTGGCCGGCCTCAACTTCCTGGCGTTGGTGCTGAGCCTGTTCGTCGGCGGCGTCGCCAACATCTTCTTGTTCATCAACATCCTCTTCGCCGCCGCCTTGCTGGCCTTGCTCCTTCACCCGTTGAGCCGGAGCTACCAGCGCATCTGGTTCAAGAAGCTAAACCGCAGGTAGGCGCCTCGCCGTCGGCGAAGCCGGGAGCTCTCGGTTTCTCGGGTGGGGGCGGCATTTTGGCTTTTCCGGTTCGGCCGGCGGCGGCGCCGGCGCTTCTCGGTGCAATAGTGCGTTCTTGTCGCGTTCCGATGCATTATTTGCATCGAAGCGCGACAAGATGCACCGGCTGCACCGAGATTGGAGCCGGGTACCACTTGAGCGGCCGAAGAGACTGCGTACAGTGATGACGACCCTCGGGGCCAGCCGCTAACGCTAACGAACGCCGGCCGGGCCGGCGCCGGGCCGGCGCCGCCTCGCGGTGGGGGCCGCCGGCCGCCTGCTTCTTGCTCCCGTTTACTCGGCTTTAGTCGGCCGGCAGCAACGCGTCGACGAACTCCTCGGCGTCGAAGGTAACCACGTCCTCGGGCCCCTCGCCGAGGCCTACGAGCTTGATCGGGATGCCGAGCTCCCCGGCAATCGCGACGACGATGCCGCCTTTGGCCGTGCCGTCCAGCTTCGTCAGGACGATGCCCGTCACCCCCACGGCGTCGGTGAACTGACGGGCCTGTATCAGGCCGTTCTGGCCAGTGGTGGCGTCGATCACCAGGAGCACCTCGGTGACGGACCCGGGCGGGCGGTCTGCTACCCGCCGGACCTTTTTCAGCTCCTCCATCAGGTTGACCTTGGTGTGCAACCGTCCCGCCGTGTCGGCCAGGACGAGCGGTATGCCCCGGGCGCTGGCGTGCTGTACGGCGTCGAACACCACGGCCCCAGGGTCGCCTCCCTCGTTGCCGCGGACGAACCCGGCGCCAACCCGCTCCGCCCACACCCCGAGCTGGTCCGCCGCCGCGGCGCGGAACGTGTCTCCCGCGGCCAGGACGGAGCTCGTTCCCTCCCGGTCCTCGAGCAGGGCCACCTTGCCGATGGTCGTCGTCTTACCTACGCCGTTTACACCCACGAAGAGCCACACAGTCGTTTTGCCGTCGCCCGCCATGTGAAGCTGGCGGTCCCCCTCGAGCCGGCCGACCAGCTCTTGCCTCAGCGCCCCCACTAGCTGGTCGGAGGTGGACAGGTTTTCCCGCCTGGCCGCTTCCTTGAGGTCCTTCAACAGAAGCTCGGTTGTGCTGACGCCGACATCCGCCAGGACCAGGGCTTCCTCCAGTTCGTCCCAGGACTGCTGGTCGAGCTTCCCTCGCCGGCGCAGGCCGGCGAGCTGGTCGGCCAGGAGCGAGCGAGCTCGGCCCAGACGGTCCCGGAAACGGGGCCGTTCCAGGACCTCGATGCCGGCATCAGCCCCGAGCTGAGGTTCCGTCTCGGGTTCGGTCTGTGGAGCCACCTCGACGTGTTCGGGTGGAACCCCGGCCGGTGGAGTTTCGGCTTCGGGTGGAGCTTCGGCTTCCGGCGGAGCCGGTTGGGTGGCGGCCCCTGCCTCCCTGGCGCCCGGCTGAGCTGGAGCCTCCGGCCGCGGCGGCTGGCCGGGCCGAGGCGGCTGGAGGGGCCGAGGCGGCGCTGCGGGCCGGCTCGGCGGAGCCTTCAGCGCCGCCGGCGAAGCCTTTGCCTCCGGGCCCTGCTCGAGGCTGCGCCGGCTGCGGCCCCTCGCCAGCGCGATAAAGGTGCTGCCGCTCACTACGAGCACGGCCACCACGCAGATGACGACGATGAGGACGATGAGCATGACCGGTCGAGACTACCGGTGGGGCCGGGGCGCGAGTACTTAACTCTTGCCTGGGCGTCCGGTGCTGTATCGTCTTCGGCAATTACCGGATAGGCGGCCAGTCGCTCCAGGGGGCCCGAGAAGCGGCATGTGGCTATCTAGAGACCGCGTAGACACGAAGCCGGAGGCTACCCCGCTACCCAAAACAGGGGCGACCGCAGCCACCGCTGACGACCGCGCCACCCCCGGGCTGCAGAC
>DATJUH010000287.1:0-2240 GCA_035502515.1 Acidimicrobiales bacterium | reverse complement strand
CTGGCGGCGTCCAGCGCCCGCACCGCCTCGACCAGCACCTGTGACCCCTGGTGGCCCGCATGGACCTGGACCCGTCCAGCCCGGGCGTCGGCAGTGGGTTGCGACTGGCCCAGGACGGCGACGGCTTCCACGGCGGCGTCGAGTTTCGACCTGTCGGTCACGAAGAACTCGACCACGTCACCGCCGATACGGTCCTTCAGTTCTTCCGCCGTGCCCGAGGCGATCACCTGGCCGTGGTCGATCACAACGATGTCGTCGGCCAACTCGTCCGCCTCTTCGAGGTACTGGGTGGTGAGCAGGAGGGTCGCTCCCTGCGTCACCAGCTCGCGGATGACGGCCCACATGCCGAGGCGGCCGACAGGGTCGAGGCCGGTGGTGGGCTCGTCCAGGAAGAGGACCTTCGGCCGTCCGATCAAACTGGCGGCCAGGTCGAGACGCCGCAACATACCGCCCGAGTAGGTCTTGGCCTGCCGGTTGGAGGCTTGAGCGAGGTCGAAACGTTCGAGTAGCTCCTTGGCCCGCCTTCGTGATGTTTTCTTGCCCAGGTGATAAAGACGCCCGGCCATTTCCAGGTTTTCGTAACCCGTTAGATCGGGGGTTATGGCAGTGGCCTGCCCGGCGAGGCCGATTACCCGCCTGACGGCCCCGGCCTGGCGGACGACGTCGAAACCGCACACGGTCGCCTTTCCACCGCTGGGTTGGAGCAGCGTCGTGAGAATCCGGACAGCGGTGGTCTTGCCGGCGCCGTTCGGGCCGAGCACGCCGAGGACCTTGCCTTCGGGGACGGCAAAGTCGACGCCTCGCAGAGCTTCAACGGTGCCGAAGGACTTTCGCAACCCTTGGACGTCGATTATCAGCTCAGGATCACCTCCGGCCCACCATCCGGGTCAAATTGGGCCTCTGCGCACGCGGCCTGTTCGCCATACTCGCAGGGGTCGACGACCTCGTCGAACCGATTTACGCGCATGTCCCAGCTCAAGTGGTCCATAAAGACCCAAGTCCGCCGGTGGATGGCGCACGGCCCGTATGCCTGAAGTGCCATTTTGTGCCGCCAGCACGGGTAACCCTTGTTGTCCTGGAACTCGTAGTGGGGGTAGTTCGGCGCCAAGGCCCGCATTTGCCTGTCACGAGTGACTTTGGCCAGGATCGATGCGGCGGCAATCGAGAGGCAGCAGGCGTCGCCCCGCACGATCCTCACCACATTGCCCGTGCCGGCAAAATCCCATTTCCCGTCGATCAACACTGTGCCCGGCGTCAAGCCAAGAGCGTCAAAGGCCCGCTGCGTGGCGAGACGTTGCGCAGCTGCCATGCCGAGAGTGTCGCACTCGACCTGGGAGGCGGCCCCGACTGCCCACGCCTCGCACCAGCTCGCCACCCGGTCAAAAAGGGCCTCACGGCGTTGTTCAGTCAGCATTTTCGAATCCCGGACGCCGTACACCCGTCTGCTGCGTGGCAGCACAGCGGCGCCAACCATCAACGGGCCGGCCCACGATCCTCTGCCTACTTCGTCAACGCCGATGACCACTTCGTGGCCGGCGGCCCAAGCCTCGCGTTCGAAAGCGAGCGTCGGCACGCCGCCGTTCGCCGCTTTGGGGTAGCGGGCCGGGTTTGTGGTGCTCGCCATCGCGCCCTGAGCCTACGCCAGCAGCCCTATCTGGTCGGCTTCAGATCCGTCGGGGGAGCTCCCGAAGAAAGCCTCGATGATCTCGTGGCCGATCTCGGTGGTGGTAAGGCGCAGGCTGAGGGCAAGCACATTGGCGTCGTTCCACCGACGCGCCCCTCTGGCCGTTTCGGCATCGACGCACAGTGCCGCCCGAGCGCCGGGGACTTTGTTGGCTGCCATAGCCACGCCCGTGCCTGTAAAACAACAAACGACGCCCACGTCGGCTTGTCCGCCAGTGACAGCCTCCCCCACCGCTTGACCGGCCTGCGCCCAACGCAAGGGGTCGGCCACAACGACCAGTTCATGACCAAGACGGGTGAGCTCCTCTTTCAACTCCTCAGTCACCGGTGTGCTCTCGTCCGTGCCGAAGGCCACTCGCACCATCATCACGTTAGCAACCGGACCGGGAACTGGCGCCACCCGGTCCGAACAGCTCCGGCGACGAGGCCCAAGGCCGGGAGTAGCCGGTAGGGCGCCGCCGGCACCGTAATATGGCGCTATGGACGCAGGGCCTGGCCGGCCGGGGCCGCCAGAGACTGCCGCCGAGGAGCCTTCGTCCCGCGAGCACCAACCGGGT
>DATJUH010000286.1:0-3201 GCA_035502515.1 Acidimicrobiales bacterium | reverse complement strand
CCAGGCGACGGGCCAGGTCTTGTGCGCTTAGTAGGCGAGGACCCAAATGATCCTCGCCACTTGGCCAGGTAGGCCTTTCTTCCGGGGGCCACACTGCCGTGCGGGTTATGCCTCGCGCTGGTGGTCAGGTATATACGCCGCGCCGTGCCACTATGCCGAAGGCACGCCCCCTGCTGACCCGTCGTCAAGACCCCAGCGGCTTCAGAAACTTGCTTAACCCTGTCCCAAAAACGTGCGTTTTTGGTACACGGACACTGCCCAAAGGTGCGGGTTACGACAGTAGGGGCGAAAAGTCGTCAGTCAGAATGTGATCCCGCGCTTTAGCCCGTATCTGTCTCCTCTTTCAAAAGCCGTGCCTGGAAACAACGTCCCATCCACCACTCTTCCTACCCTTTTTGGCACGCTGGCGCGATGGGAGACCTGCTCGGCTACGCCCGGGTCAGCACCACCGAGCAGAAAGCCCACCTGCAGACCGACGCACTGAAAAAGGCCGGCTGCATAAGGGTGTGGACGGACAAGGCCTCGGGGTCCCTCGACCACCGCCCGAAGCTCGAAGCCGTCCTCGACCAGCTCCGCCCCGGTGACACCCTGGTCGTGTGGCGCCTGGACCGCCTGGGGCGCAACCTGCGCCACCTGATCGCCACCGTGAACGACCTGGCCGCCGCCGGCACCGGCTTCAAGAGCCTGACCGAGGGCATCGACACCACGACGCCGGCGGGGCGCCTGACGTTCCATCTGTTCGGGGCGTTGGCCGAGTTCGAACGGGAGCTCATCCGAGAGCGCACCGTCGCCGGCCTTGCCGCCGCCCGAGCTCGTGGCCGCAGTGGCGGCCGGCCGCGGGCTATGACGCCCGAAAAACTGGCCGTGGCCCGCCAGATGTACGACAGCCGAGGGCACACTTTGGCTGCCATAGGCGCCGTGGTGGGGGTCAGCCGCTCCACCCTCTACCGGTACTTGGGCGACCAAGGGTTGTCCTGAGCCGCCTCGTCCCGAAGAGCCGTGAATAGACAAGGGCAAAGAGCGATCTGGGGTCCCCAATGGGGAGCAGTTGCCGGCCGGCAGCGGTGATCAGCCGGTCCCACGTGCCCGGTAATTCTGTTCTCCCGGATGCAGTTCTGCTCGATCGCGGTTAATGGCGGTGACCCCTTTCCCGCGGCACCTCCCCCCCATTGCGCTCACCCCCCAAGGGGTGAGCGCTCCGAGTGAGGACCGCGACCGCGGCGGTACCTGGCATGGCCCCAAGGCCTGCTAAAAAACATGCTTGGCGCCCTCGGGCTCGGTTCGCCGAAAGATAGCAAACCGGCCTTGATCAAGAAAGGTTGATCTAGTAACGTTGAAGCCATGGGACGCTATTTGGACGACTTGCCGGGCCACGAGGGTTGGGCCGGCCGCCGCCTGGCTGACGGCACGCTTACCTCACAGTTCCTTGTCGAAGGCGAGTTCTTGGGCCACCGGCCCTGTTGCTCTTGCGGGTGGATCGGGGCGGAAGAGTTCCCTCCCACCGACCAGGGTGAGCAGGACGCCCTCTCCTCCTGGGAAGTCGAGCACTCCGGCCCCCTGGCTGCCCTCACTATCCCCGCCCCTCTCGAGCATCTGCAGCGAGAGCTCACCAGCGGTCTCCTGGAAGTAGCCGAGGACCGCCCCTTGGCCGCCTTAGCCCAGCTCCGGCAGCTACGGGAGTGGTGTGACCGCCAGGGCGACCGGGCCGCCAGGCAAGCCCGCGAGCAAGGGGCCGGGTGGGCCGAGGTGGGCCGGGCCGCCGGCGTCAGCGCCCAGGGTGCCCAACAGCGCTGGGGCGGGCTGAGTAAGAAGGTCGGCTGGAGCATTACGCGGACCCCGAAGGGTGATGGCAAGTATCAACCACGCCAGCACCCATAACTGCACCGAGGCAAATTTGCCGCGCGGCATCCGCGCTGTTGCGAGGTAGCTCTGATAAAACTACAGCGATGTCATCCACGTGTTGCGAGGCACTATCTGTTGACCACGATCGACTCCTGAGCACCAGCGAGGCAGGCCGTCTGGTAGGCCGCACTGATTCGGCTGTGCGCCACGCCGTACGACTAGGGCTTGTCGAAGGACTGTGGAATCACAACCGCTGGCTCGTCAGACCATCGGCCGTTATTGCTTGGGCGAATGCTCACAAGGCAAACCCTGCCCCTCGGACGGCCAAACCGCGGACTGAAGACGTAGCCGAGCTGCTTTCCGATTACGGGTCCGCAAGTGCTGAGGAGGTAGCTGCCGTCCTCGAAGTTCACCCGGGCAACGCCCGCAAATACCTCGCCCTCCTGGCAGTCCAGGGCCGTGCCGAGCGACGTAAAGACGGCCAGTGGGTTCTAGTCGGAGCGGAGCCTTTGGCGAGCTAACGCGAGAGGGCGGCCCCAGTGGGCCGCCCACAAAAACACCAAACAATTCTCTCGGGGTGTAGCGAGCACCCCACTGAGAACTCCTCGAAAGGAGGTTTGCCATTGACCTCGGCAACCCTCAGTGTAGGCGCGCATGCGCCGCATTGGAAGTCTTTACATCATGAGCACCGGAGCGGCGCGCAGGCATGAAGCCAGTACGCCGGGTCCGTTACGGCCCTAACCCGCGGCCCGTTTCGGCTTCTTTGGAGATGGCCGCCCCCCAGCGGGCAGCACCGAGCGCAGGCGCGGTCGTCGAGGGCCGGCCTCACCGTGGCGGTAACCGTCTGCCCCCCGGTCATGCTGCCCGTGGGCGCCCCCCTAGCTATGCCCGTATCCGGTCTTTCGGGCCCGATCCCGAGCGCAGAGACCGCCACCAGCGAGCTCGCACGCGGCGGGCTGTGGCGTTGACCCAAGCCCGCGGGCAGTTGTCGACGACCCTGGCCGGCGTGCTGGGTGCCCTCCTAGACGCAAGCGACGACCGGGTAAGCGACGGGTGGTGGTGCCTCGCCACCATTGCCCGCATGGTCCTCGGAGCCGAGCATTACGGCGAGGACGAAGACGCCGGCCAGCGCACGGCCGGGCGCTGGATGCACGAGTTGTGGGAGCTCGGCTGGGTCGAAAAGGTCCACCGTTTCCGCGTCGTCGCCGGCCAGTGCCAGGCCACGTCGAACCTCTGGCGGGTCGTCATACCGGCCGAGCTGCGAGCGGAGGTTACCGCCGGAGAGGACCGCGCCCGTGCCCGCCATCAGCCAGGGCGTGTCACCCCCAAAGCGACAGCCCCTCCTCCCCCACCGCCTCC